>JANXWC010000039.1 GCA_025351355.1 Hyphomicrobiaceae bacterium | reverse complement strand
AGGCTCCTGGCTGAATCAGTCGGACAACGTTATCGTTGGGCACGGCATATCGCTCCTTTGGTGGAGACGTGAGGTCGTCAAGCAACCCCACGATATGCCGCCTTCCCGATTCCCGCCGTCACCAACTTCCGAACATAGCTCCGGCTGGCGGGCATTTCGGGTGGAAAGCCAAGAAGGGTGCGACGAAGCTTGTGCAGTCCTGAAGGAGAACGATCAATGACTACGAGGCGGCGCGTTGCGATTCTCTTCCCCGCGGATGCCGAGCACGGTCTTGCGACGCCGTTGGCGCAGACGAGACATGAGGCCACAGCGGAAGCGCTGCGGTCGGCTGGGCTTGACGTCGTGGGCGCGCCTTACGCTGATGCGCTCGTCGATGATATGGGTGCGCACCTCGCTGGCGTCGACGGCGTCTTGGTTTGGTACAATCCGTATGAAGGCGGGCGCGACAGGTCGATGTTGAATGCGATGCTCATCGACATCGCATCGCGAGGCGTGTTCGTGAGCACGCATCCCGACATCATAGACCAGATCGGCACCAAGGAGGTTCTCTATCGCACGCGCAAAATGGGTTGGGGCTGCGATACGCGCTTTTATACCACTGCCGATGCCATGTTGGCTCAGCTGCCTGCCAGCTTGGCGTTGGGTGCGCCGAGAGTCCTCAAGCAGATTAGAGGCCAAAGTGGCGATGGCATCTGGCAGGTGACGCTCGCCTATGAAAATAGCGCTGTACCAAATGAACTGCCGCCCAATACACTTGTGCGCATTCAGCACGCCAAGCGCGGCAGCCCTGAAGAGCTGATGCCGCTGACTGCCTTCGTAGATCGATGCCGCGCTTACTTTACCGCTGCAGGTGGCATGATCGATCAGGCTTATCAGCCCCGCCTGACCGAGGGGATGGTGCGTTGCTATCTCGTAGGCGACCGCGTCGCTGGCTTCGGCGAGCAACTCGTCAATATGCTCTTTCCCGCGCCGACGGGGGCGCCTTCCGATAATGCGCCGCTGCCTGGACCGCGGCTCTACTTTCCGCCGACGCGTCCAGACTTTCAAAGGCTGAAGCAGATGCTGGAAGATCAGTGGGTCGGCGAGATGTGCCAGACTGTCGGGATCGATAAATCGCAGTTACCCGTTCTGTGGGACGCCGACTTCCTCTACGGCGCCAAGAACGCTGAAGGGGCCGGCACGTACGTGCTCTGTGAGATCAATGTCAGCTCCGTCTATCCGTTTCCGCCGAGCGCCCTGGCGCCGCTTGTCGCCGAGACCGTCGCGCGTCTTGAACAACGTGGGTGAGCGATCAAGGAAATGTCCGCTTCCGACAAATGCTGCCGTCTTTGCGGACAAAGAGAACGAAGCCGGATTAGGCCCAGGCTGTGTAAGAACTCTCCAACTTGATGTCAGGCGGCGCAAACCACGCTGTCGAGTAGGTTTTTTCGCGCAAGATTGGCAATTGGCGCCAAGATCGGGGCCTGTGACTGCTTGAGGGCGTCCAGGAGCCACCGTCGGCGCGCGGATTTTGAGCGAGACTTGGCCATCACCGCCCGCAGCGCCTCCAGCAGCTTGCCGGCACCCATGATATTCATCACGCGCTTCATATTGTAGGCGAGCACGTTGAGTGCCATTTCGGTCGCCACCTTCGGCAGCGTCATCGTCAGAAAGTGCGTCGCGCCCATCCAGCATTTGATGGTGCCGAACGGGTGCTCGACGGTCGAGCGGCGCAGGGTCATGGCGTCGGGATTGAGATCGAGCCGGGCCTGGACTTTCTCCAGCACAGCCTCGTGTTCCCAGCGGAAGACGCGCCGTTCCTTCGATGGCGTGCAAAGAGACTTGAGCCGGCAGTCTTTGCACGCGTGGGTCCAGTAGCGATGCATCGTCTTGCCGTCTTGAACGTTCGTGAAGCGATACGACAGCGTCTCGCCAGCGGGGCAGAGGTAGGCGTCTTCCTCTGGCTTGTAGACGAAGTCCTGGCGACCGAAACGACCTTGTTTTTTTAGCCCGACCTCTGCGGCTTCGGCAACATCACAGACATGCCGGCATCCTCGCAGGTCTTGATCTGCCAGCTGTCGTAGTAGCCGCGGTCGGCGACCACATCCAGCGTCTTGGCTCCGAGTTCAGCGCGCGCCTTTTCGGCCATGTTGGCGAGCTGGTGGATATCTGTGCCGACGTTCGTCACCTCGTGCGCGACGATCAGATGATGCTTGGTATCGACGGCCGCTTGCACGTTGTAGCCGACGATGCCGGTGCCCTTGCCGCTCGTCGCCATCGAGCGACAGTCGGGGTCGGTGAGCGAGATCTGCTCGTCATCGCTGCGCTGCAGATCCTTGTTGATCGCGTTGAGGCGCACCACCTGCTCGTTCAGTTTGGCGATCTTCTCCTTCAATCTTTCCAGCTTGGCCTGCGGCACCGCATCATTACCGCCGGCGATCTGGCGATCGGCGGTGACCAACTGCTCCATGTAGCGCGTGATGCTTTCGTCGATCTGCTCCAGGCGCCTTTTCATCTTGGCCTGGGTGAAGTTGTTGTCGCGCGCGTTGACCGCCTTGAATTTTGAGCCATCGATCGCAACGCTCGGCGCACTCAGCAAGTCGAGCTGTCGGCACAAGAGCACAAACGCGCGGCACACCTCGCTGAGCGCCTTGCCGTTATCTTTGCGGAAGTCCGCGATGGTCTTGTGATCCGGCGCCAGCTTGCCGGTCAGCCAGATCAGCTCGATGTTGCGCTGGCACTCGCGCTCGATCCGGCGGCTGGACGGAAGTCGATTGAGATAAGCGTAAATGTAGATCTTAAGCATCGTGGCGGGATGATAGCCCGGCCGCCCTGTTGCCAGCGGCTTGGTCACGAAGCCGAGCTTTGCGAGATCGAGCCCATCAACGAACACATCGACCGCACGGACCGGATTGTCCTCAGCCACGTAGTCGTCGATCTGTGCCGGGAACAAGCTCACCTGCCCGCGCCCCACACCTTCCACGAACCCCGCCATCGCCGTCTCCGCTTGCGATTCAATCCGATGTACCATAGCACGGCTCGTGAAAGATCTGTAGACGGAAGGCGGAAGGTGGAAGGTGGAAGGTCGGAGTTTTCACACAGCCTGGGCCACTACCGGAAGTCAACACGACAGCCGCCACTCGCATAGGCTATGATCCCTTATTGTAGTACAGCAGAAGTTCGCCGCTTCGAAGACACCCGGCAAAAACATGGTCATGAAGCTACTTGGTCACTATTTATCGCCGTACACGCGCCGCGTTGCGGTCAGCTTGAATGTGATTGGGCTGCCATTCGAGCTCGTGGAACTCTCGGTAATTCAGGAGCCCGAACGGGTTCGGCCGCACAATCCAGTGTTGCGTCTTCCAACGGTTGTGCTCGACGACGGAACATCACTGATCGAGAGCTGGGCAATCCTTGATGAGATTGATCGCATAGCCGGACCAGAAAAGGCTCTCGTGCCAACGCTTGGTATCGAGCGCCGCCGAATTATGCAGACCATGGCTCTTGCCGTTGCCAGCATGGAGAAATCGACAGCTGTCTCTTATGAGATGCGCTTCCGCCCGCCGGAAAAAATCCACCAGCCGTGGATTGATCACAATAACGGCCAGTGTCTTGGTGGTCTGCAACAGCTCGATGCGATTGCCAATGCGGCGGAACCCTCGGGCTGGTTGGCCGGAGCTGAACGCATCAGCCAAGCAGACATCTCAACGGCCGTATTCGTTAGTTTTATGCGCGAGGCTCGGCCCGACCTCGGCCTGGACACCCGATTCGCGACGCTGTGCCGTTTTACTGATAGGTGTGAGCAATTGCCTGTCTTTCGATTGGCGCCTCAACCGCCATCGGCGCCAGGAAAGCCAGGTGTTTGGATGCCGAGACGCTGATCGTATCGGGCAACGAGCGGACAGCTCTGTGAAGAGGGGCGCTGCTGCCAACAAATGGCGCTAAGGGTCAATCGCGTTGAGGTTCAACGCCTTGCGAGACGCTGTGCAGAGAAAGCCGACGTCGATATGCGACTATCATCAGTTCCGTGATTATCGAAGCAGCGCGGTCGGTCATCCTCCGACGGCGGACACTTGGCCCTGCATTTCCTGGACGCGCGAGTTTGAGCGTGCTTTCCTTTATCGACGCGGTAGCCGGAGACCGCCCTTTGGTGCACCGACGCGCAGGGCCAATTGCTGCCGAAAACGACAATGGTTTTTCCAGCTACCGACGTCCGCTTCGAGCAGCTACCGACATCATATCAAAAGATGGTGACGGTTGTGGCAGGCCACAAATAATGACTGTCCCCACTTCTTTCCATTTCTATATCAGCGCCAATTGTCTTCAGGCGGCGTTGTTCTTGGCCCAGTCGACCACCTCTGCATGCGTCGCGAACCACACATTGCCTTTCGCTTTCGCGTGGCGGATCAACTCATCAAGAATCCAGATGCGCGACCGGTAGCCGATCACGTGCGGGTGGCAGGTGAGCTGGAAGACGCCGCCCTCCTCCCAAGCCGCGTCGAACTCGCGCCGAAAGATGTCGAGCACGTCGGTTGGCGGCGTATACGGCCTGAGTCCGGAGAACCTGTGCATCATGAAATAGACCGCATCGTCCCGCACCCACTCGACCGGGAATTCCACGATGCCAGTCGGCGCACCGTCGAGCAGCAACTCGTAACAGTCGTCATCTGCCATCAGCGAGCTGTCGTAGGCGAGCCCCATCTCCTTCTCGATGCGCAGCGTATTCGGACTGAAATCCCACGACGGCGTTCTGAGGCCGACCGCGCGTTTTCCCGTGATCTTTTCCAACGTATCGGCGGAGCGCATCATCAGGTCACGCTCCGCCTCGTAGGGCAGCACTGAATTCAGTTCGTGTATCCAACCGTGAATGCCGATCTCGTGCCCAGCCGCGATCACCCGGCGCTGCTCATCGGGGTGAATGAGCGCCGCGACGGCCGGCACATAGAACGTTGCCTTGACGTCATGCGTGTCGAGCAGCTTCAGAATGCGCGGCACTCCCACCCGATTGCCATACTGTCCCCAGCACATGCGCCCGATGGATTTGCCGCCATCGCGCAACTCGTTGGTTTCGTGATCGCTGTCGAAAGACAGCGCCACTTGACG
Organism: Hyphomicrobiaceae bacterium; assembly: GCA_025351355.1. Lineage (GTDB taxonomy): Bacteria > Pseudomonadota > Alphaproteobacteria > Rhizobiales > Hyphomicrobiaceae > JABFRJ01. The sequence goes on along the minus strand of JANXWC010000039.1, from coordinate 25,273 downwards.
AGGAAATGGTCGACCGACCTGGCATCTGTCGCTTGTCGTTTGGGCGTCATCCGGTGATCGAAGCTGTCGAGATCCTGCGGATCGCTAAAGAGAATGAGCCCCACACCCTTTCGTTGACACTCTCGCTCGACGGTATTGAGCCGCGCAGCCACGAGCGAGCGGTCGGGAACATGCCAAACCAGATAGCCGTAGTTGGAGCCACGGGTCTGGGCTTCGGCTTCGTCTACGGCAGCGACGTTGCCCGAGTCGGTCGCCTTAAGTTCGAACGTGTATAGGTCGAGGTCGGTACCTGCGATGACGACGCGCGGCAGTATCGCTATGCCTGTGAAATCGCATCTACGCCACTGACCATCCTGGGCCCCGCCCGTTGATGTATCGATCACAGTCCAATAGGCCTCATCGGGCAATTCTAGCCGACGCCAGAAACGTGATTCGAGATAACGCTGCAGCGATGGCATCAGGCGGTGTTCGTGGTGCCGGCGCTCTGGAGTTACCGGAGTGGGAGCGCGCGGCTTGGCAAGACGAACCGCGCCGCCAGGGCCTCGGGCGCGTTTGATCTCACCGTCAACTTCGAGCTTTGCAAGGACGCTGAAGTAGGTTTCGCCCTCCACCGGAGCCTCAATGGCTCGGCCGAGCAATGTTCGGGCATCGTCATGCAGCATCTGTGAACCGTCCGGCGGCAGAATGGTCATCAACCGATCCGCCAATACTTGCAGGCTCGGCATGGCCGCCCCCTCAATACGCAACGTACGATGCTTGGCACTTAGCGGGTAACCTGCTTCGCCCCGCAAGCAGACGCAGATCCTAGCTCAGACGGTCCTTGATGCAAGTGGGGTTGAGAAGCATCCCTGGCGGCGCGGGCCGTAGCGATTTAGACCACCGAAATGCTTGATCTTTGGTCCGTCGACGCGATCCCCTTGAGACCGGACACCGTCTGCGGCGCTTTCAGTGTCGCCGACTATAGTGCTGCCGATGACCGCTAATGGGATACTGCTACCGACCTGCCACAGGAGCGCTTCAGCAGGCCACGATCATAAAGCCAAATGCTGAAGAACACTTTTGCCGACCTGGCGACGGCCGCGATCGCTAACGGTGCCGCAGCAACGTTCCCTCTCGAACTTTCAAAATTGAGTCAATGAGCCCAGGGAACGCTGGTTCCAGCTCGGTTCGCAATGAAACAAAGCACCTGGTGCCTTCTTTGCGATGCGTGATGACGCCGGCTAGCCATCCTCTCTCACTTTCATTCAGCATCCGCGTTGCAATGTTGGGTTCGCGCAAGACGAACATCGCAATGTTCATACTTTCAGGCCGGACAGGCGAAAATTTGCGTGTCTCGGATGCCTGGCAGAGATTCGGATGCAATGGGTCGAACCGTATTCACACGATTGCTCTGCCTGTCATGCCTTCTGACGGGTTGCGCCGAGCACACGCTGACAACCGGTTCAATCAAAGCCAGGGCAGCGCCGACGACAGGTGCGCTTCCCATCGACACATCGCTGTCGCCGCCGACGGAAAGGTCCAACACCTTACCCGTCGAGACCAAACGCGCGTGGTGTGACTTGCGACAGCGTGACTTACGGGCTGGAAGGCCGCCGCTCGGAGAAGTCAACCCTAACCGCGTCGCCGCAGGCAATGCACTTTGCATGCATTGGTTCGGTTTGCCCGCGTTCAACTCGCTCACCGACTAGGAAAGATCAATAAAAAGGCACGAATGAGAAACCCTGAACGAATACTATGAATTCCTATCAAAGATGCGATCCGAGCAGGCTGCTGAATCATACATTGAGCGCCTCCGCTCGCAGCATACGAGCGGTCGGCACTTTCGTCGGTGAAACTATTGCAAGCTCGGTTGGCCCACGATGCGCATTAATTCATCTTGCCATTTCGTCAGCGCCGCCAGCTTCTCCGGCGCATAGCTATAACGATTGTAGTGCTTCATTGTCACACCTTGCGGGGTGTGAGCTAAAACACGCTCAATGACCTCTGGTGGTACTTGCAGGTGGCCCATTTCGCTCGCTGCTGTGCGCCGAAGTGCGTGAACCGTGGCACCCACGAGCGCCGCTACAAAGGCATCGATGACGCGAACAGGATTGCTCTCGTCGACCCAGTCATCGAGGCTTCCGGGCAACAGAGACAATTGCCCCCGATCCACGCCTTCGACAAATCCCGCCATGCCAGCCCCCGCCGATTCAGCAAGGGAATCATAACACACGCCGACTTTTCACACGACCAGGGTCAAGGGGCGACGAAACTGAGATGCGCCAGTGACTTACGCTGTACCCCCAGCAGCGGAAAGTCTGTTGCACCGCAGCAGATTCCTGCTCCGGGCCACAAGCCGTCATATTGGATCACCAGTGACTTGATATCAGAGTCGTTCTGTCGCCGGCCGTCATCCTATTGAACTGCTGCAGGACACTGACTAGGCTTGCTAATGAGCCGCACGAGACCATGGATTGTTGCCGTTGGTGCATCGGGTGGCCCCGGCCTCGGTGGAATCGCACGACTTTTGGCCAGCCTGCCATCCCCTCTTCGGGCTATCGTGCTTGTCGTACTGCATCGAGAATGGGGCAAGCGCACTCATCTGCGCAGCATTTTGGCTCACGCCTGCTCGCATTCGGTCGTCATTGCAGAGGATGGTGAGTGCTTGGAGCCCGATACGGTTTACATTGGCGAGCCCGACCAGCATCTCACTCTCGTTGCTCGGAACTTTGGGAAGATCATACCGGATCCAGGCAGGCAGTATCGCAATCGGACGGTGGACTTGCTGCTCCGCTCTGTCGCTGAGTATGGGGGCTCCAAAGCCATTGGCGTGGTTCTCGCAGGCGCGCTCGACGACGGCGCACGCGGCTTGGCTGCGATCCATGAAGCGCGTGGCCTCACAATGGTGCTGACCCCGGAACCAAAGGTGATGGGCATGCCCGAAACCGCAATCGGATTTGATGGTCCCATCGACGTCATAGGTAGCCCTGAGGCTATTGCTACGGCAATTCTGAACGCGGTGCGCACCTAAACGGTAACAAGTGAGTGCGGCGCGCGGACGGGGGCTCGCAATAATGGGGCTGCAGTTGGGCCGGTCACTACTTCCCCCCATGGAAAGCAATAATCTGGTTCCAGGCCAAGCACGATTTGTATTCGTACGTGGAAGCTTTGAAGCACGATAGGTATTTTCCGGCCCTTGTCAGTGCATCGATCATCATGCTTGTAAAAGGGGACGCTCAAGTGGACGGCATGTCGAACGGAACGTTGGTCGGCACCGACTATGACAAGCTGCGCTCAGAAATCGTCGCTATCTTGAAATCGCGCCAACTTGACTCACTGAGTTGCGCAAAGCTCGGCAAGCGGACTCTCTGTCCCTTTTCGTTGTTCTCTGCCGCGCATTGGTCAGTGTGATTGCGGCGCTCGCCTTGCTTCACGGCAAATATGCGCGTTCTAAAATCGATTTGGCCGAAAATCGTATCACACCAATCGCAGCCCGCCCCACCGCGCCTCAACCCATTAGGCGATGCAATCGTCCTCGGTGGCGAAACGCTCATCGAACTCCAGCGCTGTCTTCAGAAAATTGCGCCACAAATCGTCTTTGCTCTTGGCCATCGTCCACCCCCTGCGAGGCACTCACGCTGTCACCAAATTGAGCCGGAATGATGGGGATAGGAATGATGTGGAGTGCCGTATTATCGCGCGAAAATTTCAGAGAGCGGCGTGATAGAATTTTCGCCTGAGAATCAAAACTGTGAATTTGAAAAATTTCCGGCGCTTCGAAGATCTGACGATCGATGGGTTGCCTGAAACAGCACGACTCGTGGTCATTCTAGACCAAATGGATACGGCAAGTCATCGTGAAGGGACACGTGAAGGGCCACGATGAGCCAGAAATCCTCAGTTTCTCAAGGGGCTAACATTGTCTCACAAGCGCTGATGAGGGACGCTATTGCCTGCAATTGCATCAATGATCACCGCCGCGCTGCTGCACGAGAGCCATCGCGAATTGACCATTGCCTACGGACCAGTCCGAGTAGTCATTTTCATGTGTGAAGATGAAGACATCTTTGGGAGACACGCCAGCCCGCTTTTCCAAGTTCGCCGTGATGGCGGCATATAGCGCCTTCTTCATCGCGTCACTGCGGCCGCGTCGCATCGTGATCTCGACGACGACTAGCCGGTCAGAGCGGGCAATCCCGTTGAAAGTTCGCGAGAACTGGAAATCGCTAGGGCTGTACTCAGAGACCAGATTGAAAAGTTCGTCCGCTGGCATGCCAATGGCGTGAACCAAAGCATCGTGAATGCCGTCGACAATGTGCTGCTTCTGTGTTGCGGCAGTTCCTTGCCTGACGGCAGTTCTGATGAATGGCATTGTGGCTGTCCTGACGAACTGATTGTGATGAGTGAGGTGGACACGGTCGTTCTGACAGTTTTCTGATTTCGACCCTTGGGGTGAAGTAAGCTTGATCTGGCGTACGGTCGTCAAGGCGCGAATGCGGCGTGCGGCGATTGAAAAGATCGAGGTAGCGCCCGATCGGAGTGCGTGCGTCCGATACGCTGTCGGAGGCACGCAGGTATACTTCTTCGACTTCACGGACGGTGACAGACGCTCGCCAAAGTCGTTGTCGCGCCAAGTGGTTTTGCAATGCAGGCGGATCTTCAACGCCAAGCCACGCCAGCGTACAGTTAGGCGGACTAGTGGTCTGCCCAGGCTAATATGACTCATGGGCAGTTTCGGCGAACAGTGATTCTTTCCTTGTCGGGTTCAACCGACAGGGCAGACCGATCATGTCAGCAAAGAAATTCATTGTCGAACTCGACGCGGGGGAGCGCGCCCTTCTGGGTGCCTTGATCTCCAAGGGCAAGGCGCCAGCGAAGGTGATCCTCAAGGCGCGCATCCTGCTGAAGGCTGACATCGCCGAAGGCGGTCCGGGGTGGCTGGATGCGCAGATCCTCGAAGCGCTCGACACCAACCTGACCATGGTGTCGCGCGTGCGCGAGACGTTCGTGACCAAAGGGCTCGATGCCGTGCTCACGCGCAAAAAGCGCGAAACACCGCCCGTTCCAGCGATTTTTGATGGCGAAGCCCAAGCCAAATTGACGGCGCTGGCGTGCTCCGAACCGCCCCCCGGCCATGCGCGCTGGACTATCCGTCTCTTGGCCGAGCACGTCGTCGAGCGCCAAATCGTGGCCGCCGCACACTTCAATACCGTCGGCCGCGCGTTAAAAAAAACAAGCTCAAACCGCACCTGACCGACTATTGGGTGATCCCGCCGAAAGCCAACGCAGCCTTCGTCACTGCGATGGAAGGCGTGCTCGACGTCTACACGCGCCCGCACCATCCGGCGCGCCCGCTGGTCTGTCTCGATGAAACCAGCAAGCAGCTCGTCGCCGAGACGCGCACGCCCGAACCCATGCGGCCGGGACAGCCGGCGCGACACGACTACGAGTACAAACGCAATGGTGTCGCCAGCATGTTCATGCTGTTCGCGCCGCTCGAAGGATGGCGTCATGTCGAGGTCACCGAGCGGCGCACGGCGGTCGATTACGCAAAGATCCTGCGCGATCTCGCCGACATTCATTTCCCGAACGCCGAAAAGATCGTGCTGGTGCAGGACAATCTCAACACGCACACGCCGGCGTCATTGTACGAGGCCTTCGAGCCGGCCGAGGCGCGCCGCATCATCGAGCGCTTCGAATGGCACTACACGCCGAAACACGGCAGCTGGCTCAATCTGGCCGAGTCAGAGCTGGCCGTCTTGTCCAGCCAATGCCTCGCCCGCCGTATCCCAGACGCCGCCAAGCTAAAAACGGAAGTCGATGCGTGGCGCAAGCGCCGCAACACCTACAACGCCAAGGCCACCTGGCACTTCACGACCGCGGATGCCCGTGTGAAGCTGAAAAGCCTGTATCCCTCGCTTTAGGAGATTCAGGCCACTAGCGCATTTTCGGAACGTCCAATCCGCTGCCGATGTCCCAATAGAGCCCGGCCATCAACTCGATCGCGTTCTTCGAAAGCCCCATCAAGATATGCTCGTCGGGCCAATGCTGCGAGCACGACGCATAGGAATGGGGGATCCATACTGTCGCCATGCCCAGATCGTCGGTGAAGATATCATTGCAGATCGAACCGCCCATCGACGGCACGATCGCCGGTTTTTGATTTGATGAGCGTCGCAGCGAATCCCTTACAAATAAGGCCCACGGATCATCCGGCTCGGTCCGAGTCGCCGGAAACTCTCCGTCGTTGACGGCCGGCGGCGGCATCACTTTCACCAGATGATGCCCCTTCGCCTGCAAGTGCCGTTCGAGAGCCGGTACGACATCCGTGACGTTCGTCCCGGCGATGAAACGCAACTGGCAATTGGCAATCGCTTTCGGCGGTATGGCATTGACCGGCCTACCGGGCGTGCCGCACCAATAAGTCAAGATATTAAATGAATTTGCCGCATACACGCGCTCTGCCGGCGTGAGTTGAGGTTCGCCCCACCAGCTGTCGACTTGCGGTCCCTTGTCGCCGCCGTCGATCTCAACGTCTGCAAGCGCCTCCTTCACCGCCTTCGACATCGGCGGTGCTTTCAGGTCTTCCACCAGCAATTCGCCTGCTGGTCCGACAATAGACGCCAGCGCATGCGCTAAAATGAAGCCGGGATTGGCAATCAGACCACCCCAGTTGCCCGAGTGGTGGCCGCCTTCGCGGAGATCGACAACCAGATCGAAGTTGATCGCTCCTCGGCAGCCGAGCGCCATGGTCGGTCGATCTTGCTTCACGCGCGGACCATCCGAGGCGATCAACACATCTGCGGCGAACTCCGCTTTGTGGGCCTGCACCAGTTCGTTCAGCCCTTTCGAGCCTGCCTCCTCTCCCATCTCTATCATGAACTTGGCATTGAATCCGAGCTTGCCGCCGCGTTCGGCCAGCACTGCGCCGAGCGCCGCCATGTTGATCGTGTGCTGACCTTTATTGTCGGCGGTTCCCCGGCCGTAGAGTCGGTCGCCATCCCGCGCCGTCTCCCAGGGCCCCTTGCCCCGGGTCCATTGCTCATCCATGCCGCGCACCACGTCGCCATGGCCGTAGCCGAGCACAATTGGCAGGGACGCATTCTCCATGCGCGTTGCGAGCAGAACCGGGCCTTGGCCTGGAAACGGATTGTCATAGATCTTGCACTCGAACCCCAACTTTTCGAATGAAGGCTTCATCTCGGTTTCAAGGTAGCGGTAGCATTCGGCCAAGCTCGCAGATGCAGGAAAGTTCTGGCTCTCGGTCTTGATCGCAACGCGCCGCGCAATGTCGGCCTCAAAAGTGCCGCTGGCGAAATAAGTCTGCACACGCGAGATAGCACCGCCCCGAGTACCAGTCGCTTTGTCCGTCGTCCTGCCGCTCGCCGCCATGTTCCGTGCCTTTTCGTGATTAACCGACGTGAGTTCATTACGTCATGGCTCCGATGTCGAGTCCTTGCTGTGCGCCGACCCAGCTTTCCCGTATAATTATTGCAGTTGTTTGGGCAGGCGGCACGTAGCGGCGGGTAAACGGCATGAAACGCATCGCGGTCGGTGGTTTCCATCACGAGACGAACAGCTTCGTCGATGGCATAACGGACTTCGCCTACTTCAATAGCCACCGCGACCGCCCGCCCCTTGTGCGCGGCGCCGATGTCGTCAAGTGGCTGAACGGCACGAGCTTTGCCCTTTCGGGTTTTCTCGACGCGATCGGCGACCGTCACGAGATCGTGCCCCTGTTGTGGACCAGCGGCGGCGCGGGTGCATTGGTGTCGGTCGATGCCTATGAGCGGATCGCAGGCGAATTGATCGGACGCTTGTCGGCCGCCCTGCCGGTTGCGGCCGTGTATCTCGATCTCCATGGCGCCATGGTGAGCGCCCCGTTCGAAGATGGCGAAGGTGAATTGCTGCGCCGCGTGCGTGCCGTTGTCGGCGAGCAGGTTCCGATCGTGATCAGCCTCGACTACCATGCCAACGTGACACCGCAGATGGTCGAGTTCACAGACGCCCTCCTCGCCTACCGCACCTATCCGCACGTAGATCGGACTGAAACCGGCGTCCTCGCGGCTCGCGCGCTGGAGGTGCTTCTGGAACGTGGTCGACCACTGGGGCGCGCGCTGCGCAAGCTGCCATTTCTTATTCCGTTGAACGACCAGTGCACTCTGGTCGAGCCGTCGAAGTCGGTCGTCGCGCGCTCCGTTGCAGCCGAGGGCGATCTCGTCAACCTGTCTTACCTTGCGGGCTTCCCGCCCTCGGACTTGTACTGGTGCGGACCGGCGGTGGTTGCGCATGGCTGGAGCCAGGACGCAGCCGACCGGGCCGCCGATGCATTGGCGCGCGAAATCGCACTGAAGGAACCTGAGTTCGCGGTCGCGATGGTCTCGCCGGATGACGGCGTACGCGAGGCAATGGTGATCGCACGGCACGCCTCCCGGCCGGTCATATTGTGCGACACGCAGGACAATCCCGGCTGCGGCGCGACGGCAGATACGACAGGCGTGCTCGCCAGTCTCGTCCGGCACGGTGCAGAGGGCGCGGTGGTCGGATATTTCTGCGATGCAGAGGCGGCGAAGGTGGCGCACGCAGCCGGAATCGGTGCCGAAATTTCGCTTGCATTGGGTGGGCGTTCCGGGCCTGCGGGCGTCGTGCCGTTCGAGGCCACCTTTCGCGTCGTAGAACTCGGATCGGGCAAGATACACACCACGGGCCAAGTGTCTGGTGGCCGCGCTATCGACATCGGACCCATGGCGCTTTTGCAAATCGGCGGCGTGTCGATCGCCGTCACGACGAAGCGCATGCAGGCGCTCGACAAAGCACCGTTCCTGCACCTCGGTGTCGTGCCTGAAAATCAGAAGATACTGGCCTTAAAGAGTACCTGTCACTTCCGCGCCGAATTTGAGCCGATCGCGGAGAAGGTGATCGTGGTGATCGCGCCCGGCGGTTATCTGGCTGATCCCGCTCACTACCCATACCGGCGCCTGCGCTCCGGGGTGCGTCTGCGCCCGCTCGGCCCAGACTGGCGGGGCACAGCGATTTCAAATTGAAACAGGCACTACGTCGATCGCGCGCCAGCGCCGGCAGGCAACTTCATGCACCGCACCCGCCGCTTCAAGTCGCGGCACAGCCTCGGTGCATTTACTCTCGCCGAATGCGCAACGAGGATGGAACGCGCAGCCCGGGGGCAGATGGCGCGCACTCGGAGGGTCGCCGATGATCAGGTTGGCGCCCGGCATCTCGTGACCTGGCACTAATCGGGGTGCTGCGGCCAACAGCGTGCGCGTATAGGGGTGTCGAGGCGCCGCGAATACTTGCGCAGCCGGACCGATTTCAACGATGCGGCCGAGGTACATGATGGCGACGCGATCGCAGATGCGCTGGACCACCGACAAATCGTGTGAAATCAGCAGATACGTCAGCCCGAGTCGGGCTTTCAGATCCTGAATCAGCCGTAATACTGTCGCCTGCACCGAAAGGTCCAGCCCGGATGTTGGCTCGTCGAGTATCACGATGCGCGGCTCCAGCAACAGAATGCGGGCCAGCGCCACGCGGCGTAGCTGGCCGCCCGAAAGTTCGTGCACATAGCGGAGGCGGAACGAAGCATCGAGCCCGACGGCGCCAAGCATGCGATCGATCCGCTCGTGCCGCGCGACCGCATCGCCGAGGCCATGCACGCGCAATCCTTCATCGAGGATGCCGCCGATACTCCACCAGGGATCGAGCGCGGCGCCCGCATCCTGATGCACGTACTGGATCGCATTGCGCGACTTGCGTGCGTCCGCGCGGTCCATGCCGCTGACGATCCGGCCATCGAGAAGCACTTCGCCGGCAGACTCGCGCTGAATACCGAGCAGAACGCGCCCAAGCGTGGTCTTGCCGCACCCCGACTCACCGACCAACCCAAGCGTTTCGCCAGCCGCTAGCGTGAGCGATACGCCGGCAACCGCCCGCACCGGAGGCACCGCAGTGCCCAGAAATCGCTGGCGGCCACCGAGCAGGACTTCCAGGTCGCGGGCTTCGAGAATGGATGCCGTGCCGCCGGCCCGAGCGCCGGTCGTCATGGCGTTGCGCTCCGAGTTTCATCCGCGAGCCGGCAACTGACGAAATGGTCGCCCGCTATGCCGACGAGCTTCGGCGAACGCCTGGAGCAGACATCGGCCACGGCACCACAGCGCGGTGCGAAACGGCAACCAGGCGGCGCCTGAAGTGGTGAAGGAACAAGGCCGGGAATACCCGTCAACGCGTCCGAGCGATCCGGATGGCATGCGAGCAGTGCTGTCGTGTAGGGATGCTGCGGCGCCGTCAGCACCTTGGCAGTCTGCCCTGCCTCTACGGTCTGCCCTGCGTACATGACGGTGATCTCATCACACAATTCAGCGACGACACCGAAGTCGTGCGTGACGAACAGCATAGACAAGTTGAACTCCACCGTCAGTTCCTTCAACAAGCCTAGGATTTGTTTCTGTGTCGTCACGTCGAGCGCCGTCGTCGGCTCATCGGCGATGACGAGCGACGGATTGGCAGCCAGCGCCGCCGCAATCATCAGCCGCTGCCGCTGACCGCCGGAGAACTGATGCGGATAGCGTTCGAGCACCGCTTCCGGCTCGGGGATCTGCACGCGGCGCAACAGATTCGTTAGGCGCGCCCGCCTGTCGGCCGCGGTCTTCAGTTCGGGCGCATGCCAAGTGAGCAATGGCAACAGCTGCGCGCCGATCTTGAAGACTGGGTTGAGCGCCAGGTACGGATCCTGCGGGATGAATCCAATCCGGCGACCGCGAATTTCCCGTGTCATCGTGCGATCAGAGAGCGCCAGAAGATTGCGGCCCTCCAGCCGAATCTCGCCACTTTCAACGGTCGCCGCCTTGGGCACGATCCCGAGGATCGCGCGCGCCAGCGTCGACTTCCCACACCCGGATTCGCCGACCACGCCGAGGATGCGCCCGCGCGGTAACGTCAGCGCGACATGATCGAGGATCTGCGCCTTGCCCTCGTCGGTGCGAACCGAGAGACGGAGGTTGCGCACCTCGAGCAACGGCTCATCGGCATTGGCTTTCTGAACCTCACTCATCGCGAACGCCTCAACCGGGGATCGACGATATCGCGCAAGCCGTCGCCGAGCAGGTTGAAACCAAGCACGGTGAGGAATATTGCAAGCCCCGGAAAGGTCGAAAACCACCACGCCTCCGGCAGATATTGGCGGCTTTCCGAGATGGCCAACCCCCAGTCTGGGTCAGGCGGCGTTGCGCCCATGCCCAAGAAGCCCAGCACGGCTGCGACCAGGATCGTGAAACCCATCCCGATCGTAGCGCGCACAATAACCGGTGAAATGCAATTTGGCAGAACATGCAAGAACAGGATGCGCGTCGTGCCGGCCCCGATACACTGCAGCGCGTCGATAAACAGTGAGGCCGACAGCCGCCGTGCCTCGGCATAGACGATGCGCGTGAAGAACGGCCAGTAGGTGAGGGTCAGCGCCAGCATCGCGCTCTGCAGGCTCGGTCCCATCAATTGCGCGATAGCCAGCGCAAGGATCAACTGCGGTACCGCCAGAAATACGTCGGTTATGCGCATGTTCGTTTCCGACAACCAGCCACGCGAATAGCCTGCGATGAGCCCGAGCGGCACACCAATCAACATGGCCGTGCCGACGACCAGCAATGCTATCGCCAGCGCGCCGCGCGAGCCGAGGATGACGCGCGAGAGAATATCCCGACCGAGATTATCGGTCCCGAACGGATGCGCCGCACTCGGCGGTTTCAGTCGTAGCAGTAAGTGCGAGGCAGCGGCATCGCCCGGATACGGCGCCAATAGCGGCGCGAAGATCGCGACGACTACGACGATCAGAACGATAAACGCGCCGAGCACGGCCGGCTTATCCTTGGCGAACTTCTTCAGGACGAGCATCAGTCCTGCTCCCGCAAGCGCGGATCGACCAGGCCATGGACGACGTCGACCAGGATATTGACGACCGCGTAAATGACACCAATCAGCAGAGTGACTGCGAGCATCACCTTGGTATCCGCGGTCAGGATCGCTTGCACCGTGTAAAATCCGACACCTGGCCAGTCGAAGATCGTCTCGACCACGACCGCGCCGGCAATCAGGCTGCCGAACAACAACCCGATCTGGGTAATTGCCGCGACTATTGAGTTGCGCAGTACGAATTTCCAGATCAGCGCACCGGCCGGATAACCTTGCGCCCGCTCGTATGTGACGAAGTCCTTCTGCAGCGTGTCGAGTACGCCCGCGCGCGTGAACCGCGTGATGGTCGCGATACCGCCGAGTGACAAAGTCAGCGCTGGCAACGTCAGATGCCAAAGAGCATTGCGCAACACGTCGAGGCGTCCAGTCAGCAGACTGTCGATCAACAGCATTCCGGTGATCGGCGACGGCGGCGTGATTCCGGCGTCGAGCCGCCCGCGCAACGGTAGCCAGCCAAGTTTCATAGAGAACAACATCTGCAACTCGATCGCGAACCAGAACGCCGCGATGGCGACGCCACCGACCGAAATAATCCGCAATACAGTGTCAGGCCAGCGGTTGTGATAAAGTGCTGCTATCGTGCCGAGCGGGATGCCGACCGCAATGCCGAACAGCAGCGCACAGATGGTCAACTCTAGCGTCGCCGGCAGACGTTGGCTGATTTCGAGCGCGATCGGACGGCGCGAGTACGCGCTCTCACCGAAGTCGAGGCGTGCAATCTGCCCGAGATAGCGAACGAATTGCACGTGCACCGGCTGATCGAGGCCATACTGGCGGCGGATCTCTGCGATCTGCGCAGGCGTCGCGTTCTCACCGGCAAGTGCCGCCGCTGGGTCTGCCGGCACTAGGCGGATGAGAATGAACGTTAGAACCAGCAAACCCAACAACGAGGGCATCACGAGTAGCAGGCGGCGCAGAATGAAACGGAGCATTTCTGAGTTCCAGCGGGCCGCATGTCGCGCCGCGTTCTGTGTGCAATGACGCGGCAGGGGCCGCGCCAAACGCGACCCCTGCCGACCGCATGCCCTGTTATTACTGCAACTGGATCCAGCGCATTTCGCCACCCGAGCCGACTGGAGAGAAACGGAAGCCCTTCACACGATTGGTCACGCCTCGGAGTTCGACCGTGTTGTAGACCCAGATGTCCGGACTGTCGGCGACGATGAGGCGCGTTGCCTCCTCGTAAAGCGGCTGGCGCTCGGCCTGCGCGACGGTCGTGCGAGCCTTGCGTAGCAACTCGTCGACCTTCGCGTTCTGATACCAGGATGAAGCCTTCCATGTGCCGTGGAACTGGCTGTCGTACATCTGGCCGACCCAATTCTCCGGATCGACGAAATAAGTCGATACCCAGTGAACCCACAGATCCGGTGATGTCTCAGCTTTGGCTGTATTGGTCGTGATATTGGCCCAGGTGTCGCTGACGATCTTCAGGTTGATGCCGATTTGAGCGAGATCGCTCTGCAGCAACTGCGCTGCCTGATTAGTCTGCTCGAGTTGCGACTGGATGTGGATCTGAATTGGACGCCCGATCGGTGCGCCCTCCGCCTTCGCCTTGTCGCAGAACTCCTTGGCCTTCTTCAAATCGTAGTCGTACCCCTTCACATCGGCCGGATAGCCCCAGAGATTATTCGGCATCGGTGCAGGATTGCGCTCGGCATAGCCTTTCAGGATTTCCTTGATGAAGCCATCATAGTTGAAGGCATGCGCGAAACACTTGCGCGCATTGATGTTGTCGAACGGCGCCTTCTTGTTGTTCATGCGCAAAGTGAACACGCGCATCGACGTGTCTTTCTGGATGTGCACGCCAGCCGTCTTCTGGATCCGCTCGACTTGATCGGTCGGTAGATAGCTGTCGGTCAGGTCGACCGAACCCTGCAAAAGCCCGAGAACGCGGGTCGACGTCTCGCGCGTAGGCAGTATCTGGACCAGTTCCGGCGCTTTCGGATTGTCTCCCCAGCCCTTGAAGTGGCCGGCAAATCTCTTCAGGTCGACGCGCTCAAGAGGGCGGTAGGTCGCCGGATCGAGTTGATAGGCGCCAGATCCAGCCGCATTGGACGCGAGCCAAGACTGACCCCAATCGTCGCCCTTCTCTTGCGCCTTGATCAAGCGCGGATTGACCACTGCCACGATCGGGATGGCTGACAGGAACGGTGCATACGCCTTATCGAGCACGAAGCGAACCGTCGATTTGTCCGGAGCGGTCACGTTTTCGGATTTCAACACAGGCTTGAAGGCGCCCGATGGCGCTTTGCCGACGGCGAGCACGCGGCGAAAACTGTAGACCACATCCTCAGCGGTGATGTCGCTGCCATCGTGGAATTTTGCGCCGGCGCGCAGCTTGAATTCCCAGGTGAGGCCATCGGTCGAGACGGTATGGCTTTCAGCAAGCCACGGCTCCAACTTTGGCGGGTTGCCTTCGTAGCGGTATAAATTGTCGTAGGCGTTCAGGCTGTACAGCATCATTGGCACGTCGAATATCTGGTGCGGATCGATGTTGGTCGGCAGATTGTCGCCAGATACGAGCACGCCCGGTTTTGCGTTCTGCGCATGTGATACGAGCGGCGCAATCGCGAAGGCCGTACACAGTGCGACCGCCGCGGTGCGAACGAGTTTATGAATTGACATGGCGGTTCTTCTCCTATTGCGAGTGTGATGGATCAGAATATTTCTTGCCGCTTGGGCACGGCCCATGCGATCTTGCTGTGCGCGATCCTCATTGAGATGAGGGCTTCGGCCGTCTTGAGCGCGGCGTGCACCGGATTGACGACGGGAACGCCAGCACGCTCGCCGAGCGCCTCGCAGATGCCTGGCAGGAATGCCATACTCATGCAGCCTAGCACCACGACATCGGCGCCGTCCTGCTCGACCGCGTTTCTTGCAGCCAGCGCTGCCTTTTCGAGTGCGCCTGGCTTCTGCTCGGCAAGATCCATAACCGAGAGCCCGATGCCGCGCACAGAGGCGAGCAGCGGGGATAGAGCCAGAGCGCGCATCCGCTGCGCCACACGACCGAACCCGCGTCCCGTCGGTGTCAGCACCGAAATCCGCGTACCGAGCTGGGCCGCAAGATGCAATGCTGCCGTGCCTGGGCCGATTACCGGGATCGTCAGGATCTCCCGCAGCGCGTCCAGGCCGGGATCGCTGTAGCAGCCGATGATGATCGCCCTGAAGCCACGCTCCTGGGCTGCCGGTCCGAGGCGGAGCAATTCAGGCACCACAAGTCCCGCGTCGTACGCGCTTTCGATCGATGCGGGTCCCGTTTCGGTTGGTTCCACAACGACTTCGAACCCATTCGCAGCACTAGCCTGCAATTCGCTTTGGCGGCGCATGATCTCCTTCGTACCGAGCGTGCGGTGCATCGGGCTCGACAATTGATAGAGAATGCGCATGGTCGCATACTTCCGATGTGCTTCGCTTACGTCAGGCGGGCCAGAGCATCGTCGATCAGGCGACGGCAGTCGTCGAGGGCATCGGCGACGCGATTGCGGTCGCGCACGAGGGCCGTCTCCAGCATCCAGCGTGCTTCGCCATCCGCAAGTTTGGCGTAGCGCGGCACGTCGAACAGCGAGGGGATCATAGTGCCTTGCGGCGTATACCCATAAGGGTCGTGACCATATGTGCCCTTTGCCGTGCTGGCTAGCGGCACCAGCGTGCGCGATAGGCGCTTCATGCAGCTATTGAGAATGTCGGCAGCTCCTTCGTCCTTTGTCCGCCCTTCGGCATAGCGCGCGCGCCATGTCGCGGCCGCCGCGTCCAACCTGACGGCCGCCGCCTTGAAAGCGCGCGCACGGCTGGCCGCGCCATCTAAGCCGAGCGCCTCGGCGCCGGGTTGCAGCTGGTCGAGGCGATCGATGAACTGGTCGGCGACGTCCGTGAATTCGAATGGCAGGACGACCGCCGTGCACAGTTCCCATAAATAACCTGCATAGACCTGCAAGTGATCCTGCATGTAAGTAAAATCGAGCTTGTCGATCGTATTCTCGATGCTGTGGTGCCACCAGCCAAGATTTGCCAGCGCAGTCTTTTTCAATTCTTCCTCTGTGAAGGCGCCTTGAGCGGCAAGCATCGGCACGCCGAGACCGAAGAACGAAGCGTCACCATTCTTGACGGCGCGTCGCCATGTCGTCGGCCTGGATCCGAGCACACGCTTCTCGACGCCCTGATGGAATCGCTTCATCTCGCCGTTCGAGGACGCCGCCCACCGCGTTGTCCCCATGCATGCCGGCTGATCAATTTGCAGGTAGGCGACCGCGTGTTCGCGCAATCTGTCCCAGTTCCGCTCGACGTACCAAGTCGAACCGATCATCGTGCCGGTCTCGTGGCCGGTCCAGAAGCCCGTGACCAAGCCGCGCCGCAGCTTGTCTCGGTGCTGATTGAAGACGCGAGCGAGTTCGAGAATGCATGCGTTCCCCGCGGCATTGTCGGTCGCTTGCGGTCCGGGCCAGCTATCCTGGTGGCCGCCGACGACTACGAAGTCATCGGTCTTGCCTGCGATTTCACCGATCGTGATCTGCACCGGACGCCAGGCATTCTCGACGTTCGCGCGAAACCATACGCGCACCGGCCCACTCTTCAGCAACTCCCGAAGCTTCAAACCTGCGGTACGGGCAATGCCGACGCATGGCAGCGTCGCCATCTCCGACTTATAAGTGTCCGGCGTCGGATTGCCCCAGACCGGTTTCACCGAACCGAACGGCACCGCCGTATTCTCAGGATGCCCCCAGTTCATCATCACGCAGCCGGTCGCACTCATCAGTGCAGAAATGCGCTGCTTCTCGTGGCGTGCGGGATGGTACGACAGCTCAGACAGCGTTATGCGGCCGGTCGCGTCGCGGCCCACATATTCCTCGAACGCTCCCGATGCGACGTCAATCAATTCAGCTGATAAGCCGTCCGCCAACGTCGGAAGGCTGTGACCGAGCGTATTCGCCTCGATCGACATTTCGATCGGTGCCACGATGCGCATTTCCGCTTTCTCGGGAAAGCTGACGAGGCCAGGCATTTCATAGATTTTCGCGGCGACTCCGGCCTTACCGAGAGCCTCGGCGCTGTATTCTGCCATTCGGCGCCCATTTTCGGAGCCGGCCAATCGCGACGGAATTTGTGTCGTGATGTATTCGACATCGGCTTGGACGTTGGCCGCTTTCACCGCAGCGAGGACACTCTGTTCTGACAACGCACTAATCTCCCGCTCGAACAACAGGTCCACGCCGTTCGTCTTTCAAAATCCATTGGACCAAGAACAATGATGCGCGGATTGCCATTGGCGTCAAGATCGGTTCTTATGTCACGTGTCGCACCACATGCCGGCACTGTCGATAAAAGGGGCAAATGAAAGTGGATCAGCCGTCTTTTGCTGAGACCGCGTGCGACCCGGTGACGGTCGAAATCGTGCGCGGAGCACTTCGCGCTATCCAGAGCGAGATGGAAGCCGTCATCGAGCGGACCGCTATGTCGCCGTTTATCCGCGAGAAGAAGGATTTCTACGCCGCGTTGTTCGACGCAACGGGCCGCCTCATCGCCGGCACCAACTTGCCGATCTCGGGCGATGTGATCGGTCCGATTGCGGAGCACTATCCCCTTGACACCATGCGGCCGGGCGATCTCTTCTGGTACAACGATTGCTACGGCTCCCGCGGCGCTGTCTCCCATTCCCCCGATCAGGTGTTCGTCGCCCCCGTTTTTGCTGATGGCCGCCTCGCGGGCTTTGCCCAATCCTGGGCCCATTTCAACGACATCGGCGGCATGCGGCCCGGCTCGCTGTCTCCAGACTGCACGGACATCTACCAGGAGGGCATCATCGTGCCGCCGGTGCGGATCGCGCGCGAGGGCGTGATCGTCGAGGAACTACTCCGCCTGTTCTATCGCAACTCTCGCTTTCCCGAGATGATAAAGGGCGACACACGCGCCTCGATGGCTGCGGTTAGGCTCGGCGAACGCAGGCTCGGTGAATTGCTCGAGCGTTTTGGCCTAGCCACGGCGGCGGCCTTCCAGTTTCTGATCGACGAGACGGAGCGGGAAACGCGCGCGCGTTTCCGAGCACTCGTTCCGCTCGGCAGCTACGCATTCACCGATACCATCGACAGCGACGGCCATGGTAACGGCCCGATCAAGTTGCGCTATCGCCTCGACGTCACCCCGGACCGGATCACACTCGACGCCACCGAAAGTGACGACCAGACGCCGGGCCCCATTAACTTCCTCATGAGCCCCGGCATTCCTGCGATGATATTCGCCGCCTATCTCCTCGGCGAGAGCCCGCAGGCGATGCTAAATGCCGGCGCCGAGCGCGTCATCGATGAGGTCCGTCTGCGACCAGGTTCCGTATTGCAGCCGCGCTTTCCAGCTCCGCTCGGCATGCGCGGCATAACAATGATGCGCAATATGGCAGCAACCCTTGGGCTGCTCAATGTCGCCACCGAGGGCCAAGCGATGGCCGCTCACAGCGCCTACGTGATCTGGTATTTGCGCGGCCGCAAAGATGACGGCGAACTGTTTCTTCTGTCGGACGGCCTCGGCGTCGGCTACGGCGCCCGCCCTTTCGCCGATGGCAATGACGCCGTCTATCTCGTCGCGCAGGAAAACTTCCCCTCGGAATTTCTTGATCAGGTCTTTCCATTGCGGACCCTCGGCTACACGATCAATTCGGATTCGGGCGGCGCGGGGCGTTGGCGCGGCGGCTGTGGTCTCGTGCGCGAGATCGAAGTACTTGCGCCCGAGGCGATGATCTCCATGCGCATAGACAACGTGCGCTTTCCGCCCTGGGGTGTGGCGGGGGGAAAGGCCGCGGGCTCAGGCCGGTGTATCGTCAATCCCGGCCGTCCGGATGAACGCCTGATCGATCCCCTGAGCGACGGCAACATAGTTCGGCGCGGCGACGTAGTGCGCATCGAGACCGGCGGCGGCGGCGGCTTTGGCCACCCGTTCGATCGCCAACCCGAACTTGTTTTGGCGGACGTGCGCAGCGGCTTCGTCAGTGCTGCCAGCGCTCTTGCGGATTACGGCGTGGCGCTGACAGACGGCACATCAATAGACATTGATGCGACGCGAAAGCTGCGCGCGAACCGACCGGAAGTGCACCTATTTCACCGCCATGCATATTCGGAGCAGCTCGCGTGACGTCAGTGCCACCCTCAACCGCGACCACAGCCTCAGCAACCGCGCACGCGATCATCGGCATCGATACGGGAGGCACCTTTACCGACGTGACGCTGCTCGATCCGTCGAGCGGACGCGTCTTCAATGCAAAGACGCCATCCACACCGGACGATCCGTCGCGAGGCTTCGCCAATGGCATTGCAGAGGTCCTCGAACTTGCCGACCTCAAGGGCGCCGATGTCGCCCGCGTCTTGCATGGGACAACCGTCGCGACGAACTTGATCCTTGAAGGCAAGGGCGCTCCGGCGGCGCTGTTGACGACACAGGGCTTCAAATACGTCATGGAGATCGGTCGACAGGACGTGCCGCGTCGTTCAAGCTTATTTGCCTGGGTCAAGCCAAAGAGGCCCGTGCCCCCCGAGCACATCTTTGAGGTCCGCGGCCGCATCGGTCCCGACGGTGCCGAGATCGAGCCTCTCGACGAAATGGCCGTCGAAAAGGCCGCGCGGGCCATAGCGCATGAAGGCATCCGCACAATAGCCGTCGTGCTGTTGCACAGCTATGCCAATCCGGCACACGAACGGCGGGTCGGCGAAATACTCCGCTCACTGCTACCCGGCGTCTCGATTTCACTCTCCTGCGACGTTTTGCGCGTCTTCCGCGAATATGAGCGGACCATGACGACTGTCCTCAATGCAACCGTGATGCCGGTCGTCGCCGGCTATGTCGAGCGGCTCGAGCAGCGAGTCCGCGAACAGGCCATCACCGCTCCGCTTCTGCTCATGAAATCGAGCGGCGGCGTGACCAGCGCCGATAGTGTCCGGCGCGCGCCCGTCGAAACCGCCTTGTCGGGTCCGGCTGCAGGAGCGGTCGGCGCGGCTTACGTTGGCCAGTTGAACGGCGCGCGCAGTCTCATCCAGATCGATATCGGCGGTACATCGGCCGACATCAGTCTGATCGATGGCTCCGAACCCAATTTGACGACCAATGGCCGAATCGGCGGCTGGCCCGTGGGCCTGCCGATGGTCGACATCGTGACGATCGGTGCTGGTGGCGGCTCGATTGCACGTGTCACCGATGCAGGTGCATTGACGGTCGGTCCACTCAGCGCAGGCGCTGTTCCGGGTCCGGTCTGCTATGGACGCGGCGGCACCGAACCGACCGTCACCGATGCCCATGTTGCTCTCGGCCATCTTCCGGCCTTCTTGCTAGATGGCCGCTTCAAACTCGATGTCGAGGCCTCGCGAGCAGCGGTCCAAAAGTACATTGCCGCACCGCTCGGCATGTCCATCGAGGCGGCAGCTCGCGGCATTCTTTCCATCATCGACAACCATATGGTCGGCGCTATCCGAGTGGTCTCGGTCGAGCGTGGTCAGGATCCCCGCGACTTCTCGCTTCTGCCGTTCGGTGGCGCCGGCCCCCTTCATGGCGGTGCATTGGCGCGACTGCTCGGCATGAAGGAGATCATTGTGCCGCCGGGCCCTGGCGTGCTGTCAGCGTTCGGATTATTGGTTTCAAATCTGAAAGCCGAATTTGCGCGCACCTGCCTGCAGCGCGCCGGCGACGTGGATGTCGAGCGCGTTGCTCGCCTGTTCGACGAACTCGACACAGAGGGCCGCGCTTGGCTCGACAGTGAGGGCGTGCCTTCGGCAGCGCGCCGGGTGACCTGGTTTGCCAGCCTCCGCTATCGGCATCAGGGCTTCGAACTGACCGTGCCGTGGACCGGTCGCGTGGTCAACACCACCACCACTAACGCGACGATTGCCGCGTTTCATCGACTACACGAGCGGCTCTACACTTTCGCGCAGGAGGATACGCCTGTCGAAATCGTGACCTTGCGCGTAGACGCCCGGGGCGTGTTCCCGCCGCCCGCAATGCCGGAATTGGCTCCGGCGGGCCCCTTAAGCGATGCTCTGATCGGGCAACAGACCATGCACCTTGCGGAGGGTTCGCAGACCGTGCCGATCTATGCGCGCGCCCACTTCGGCGCCGGACAAGAATTCGAAGGCCCGGCCATCATAACGCAACTCGACGCGACCACGCTGGTGCTGCCGGGACAACACGGCACAGTCGACAAGTTCGGCGGCATGCTGATTGGTGATCGCGGTCAAGCCTAAAAACAAGCAACGTCACCGGCGGCGCGGACTGCGGCTGTCCAAAGCTGAGAGAACCTTTCGATGGCCCACGATCTGATAGCTACGCACGACAAGCAGTCTGCACTCAACGCACGGTATGGGGCAGACTCAGTCCCAACGGCTGGTCCGTGGAACGCGACGATCCAGCTGCTGCTGGCTCATCGCTCGGTACGAAGCTACAAACCCGACAAGGTTCCCGCCAAGACGTTTGAAACACTGATCGCTGCAGCCCAGTCTGCCGCCACCAGTTCCAATATGCAGACTTGGTCAGTGATCGCGGTGCGCGATCCGGGCCGCAAATCCAGGCTTGCAGCGCTTTCGAGCAACCAGAAGCATATCGAGCAGTGCCCGCTGTTTTTAATCTGGCTCGCGGATATTTCGCGTAACGATCGGCTCGGGCAGAGCGAAGGCGTCAAACTGGAAACATTAGCCTATCACGAGGCTTTCCTGGTGGCAGCGGTAGACGCAGCGCTGGCGGCGCAGAACGCCGTGATTGCGGCTGAATCTCTTGGGCTCTCGACTGTCTACATTGGTTCGCTGCGCAATCACCCGATCGAAGTCGCTGCAGAGCTCAATCTGCCCAAGGGCGCTATGGGCATGTTCGGCCTGTGCGTCGGTTATGCCAGCGATAGCATAACAACCGAGGTGAAACCCCGCCTGCCCCAAGACGCGATTGCATTCTCCGAGCAATACAGCATTGGCAACGAGCCCGAAATGCGCTCCAGATATGACGCGAAATTGGCAGCATTCTCGAAGCGCAATGAAATGAACGCCTACACATGGACCGAGCGCGTCATCACGCGCATGGCGAAAACCTCGTCACTAGGCGGCCGCGATCAGCTCGTAGTTGCGTTGCAAGCAGTCGGCTTCCCGCTACGGTGACGAACGCATTGCCGCGCGTTCCTGTTGTTCGACGAATAACCGCCATTGGCGATCTGGCTCTGATCCTCCACTACTGTAGAGGCCGGACATTTCATAATCCATAAGCTAGCAACCGACACGAGCCCCCCTCGAAGCGGCGCGGAAGTCCCGGATTTCTGTCTCATTTGCGCTCCTTGAAGGGCTACGATGAGCCAGAAATCCTCCGTTCCTCAAGGGGCTAAAATTGTCTCACAAGCGCTGATGTCGGACACATCCCATCTCGCGGCACAGCTCGACGAATTGCACGCAGACTTTCTTGATCGGTGGGCCATTGTCCTTGCGGAAGTCGGCGATGGTTTTGTGATCCGGCGCGAGCCGTCCAGTGAGCCACATCACTTCGAGATTGCGGCTGAGCAGAACCGAAGGATGGTAGCCGGGACGGCCAGTCGCTGCCGCCTGGACGCCTTCAAAGCCAAGGTTGGCCAGATCGAGCGCGTCGACGAACACATCAACCGCGCGGACAGCATTGTTCTCGCCCACCCAATCGTCCAGGCATTCCGGCAGCAGCGTCGCCTGTCGGCGATCCATCCCCTCGACGAAACCCGCCATCTTCACCCCCACCGATTCAGTGGGATGATTCTAGCATGATCGTGACATGAGGTATTGAGGCTTTCCCCGAAATATGCTGGATTGCGTGCGCATATCCATGATGGCCAGGAGCACCGAACGCTCCACAAAAAGGCCGGATACAAACGTGCAAGACCCAGAGCCCATCGGCCAAAGTTTTCTCTTGCGACACACCGCCCGTCCATACAATACCGACCGTGCATGATGACGCTCGGGTCGGTGCTGGTTGCGTGCCCGAACCTCCCGAAGAGGGCGCGGCCAAGAGGCGTGACTGGCCGATTGCGACAGCTGCCGGACCAGCGGCCGTTTGACTTCGCGCGACAATGGTCGTTTTATTCGAGACTACGGCGTTTAGCCGATGGCCGATCTTGTGGCGTTGGTTCAGTAAGGGGATTGGCAGAATGCGAAAGCTCGCACTTGTGACAGGTGGGGCCCGGGGCATCGGGCGCGCTTGTGCGCACGAACTTGCCAAGTCTGGCTACAACCTTGCCATCGTCGATTTGCTCCGGCCCGAGATGGAGCGGACGGAGGGGGATCTGAAGGAACTCGGGTACGCCGCGAGCGTCAAGCCGAGGGCATCGCCAAAGCTAAAGGGGCGGGCGTTTATAAGGGCCGTAAACGTTCAATCGACTCAGCCGAAGTCGTTGCGCTGAAGCGAGCAGGCCGAGGCGTGAGCGCCATTGCCGCCGAACTCGGCATCAGTCGGCAGAGCGTGTACCGAGCATTGGGTGAGGCCAGTGCGTAAGTGTTGACAAGCGTGTCGGCTGTACCCCTCCATACCGACCGTGCCCATCACAATCCGGGTTCGGCAGAGGTGGGCCAACAAGAGACCGGGTTGCGATGCCGCTACGACTTCGCATTTGCCAGATGCGGATAATGATACTCGCAAAGCGTGAGTGATACAGCGCCAGCACGCAGGACAGTTCGGCGGACAGTGGTCCAGATTACCCCAACCTCGAGCGTTGCTTCCGGAATGAGTTTTTCCTGGCGATCAATCCATCGCGAAAATGGAAGATGTCGCACCCCGTGACTTCGATGTCTTTGCCGTCGCGGCTGCCGCTGAACGTCCACTCCGAGACGCCGCGATCACCACAGATAAAATGCCGTGCGTCGGCCCAACGCGCATCGGGATAGGTCTGCCACGCTACCGCAAAGCCGCGTCGCACCGATTCGCGACCGATGAACGAGGTGCCGCATACCTCCGCGCCGGCAGACGATTCGAACACGCAATCATCCGTCATGAACGCCATCAGCGCGTCGATGTCATGCCGGTTCCACGCCGCAGCAAATGCCTCCAGCGTATCGACAGTAACAGAGGTGTTGCTCATTGCCTCCGGTTCCTGAATTTGCGGCCCATTTCGATGGGTCAGAGTTCGGACAAGTCGAGTTGCCGCCACAAGAAGTCAGCCATCACTGTTTCGACATCTATCGTGCTATCATCCGCGCGTTCAATGGCGGCGGTTCGGAGATAGAAATGGTTGGCGCCAGCGATGCGCACCAACCGGTGCGGCGTGCCTTCATTGGGCAATAGCTTTTCGACTGCGGCATGGCTGGTGTGGACAGACGGCAGATCGTCGTCGCCGTAGAACATCAGGGCAGCCGGATAACCGGCGCCGGCCTTAAGCATCGCATCCAGCGCCGCAGGACTGGGCCCGCCCGAGATCGACACGACGGCCCGAACCGGCGCGCGTTCGATGAAGGCCGAATTCACGGCGACCCGTGCACCCGCGGAAAAGCCACCGACGGCAAGGCGCCCGACATCGATGCCGTAGGCCAGCGACCGCGCGCGCACGAAGCCGATTGCCTTGCTCATGTCGTCGGTGGCCGCCTCGACCGTGTCTACCATCATCTGACGCGTGCAGGGCGGCAAGCCGAGCAAACCGCGAACATAGTTGGCGCGATCAATGTTGACCGGCGTGTCATCGCTTATCGTCGGCGTAACCCCGGGATCGGGCTGCTCCTGCATCAACCGGTAGTCAATCGAGAAGCAGACGAAACCGCGTTCGGCGAACCTCCGGCAGTATTCGGCCACCGACGTATTCGGGTTCTCGCCCGCGAAAACCTCTTCGCCTTTCGAGCCGCGTAGGAACGCGCCTCCGAAGGCCATTATCAGCGCAGGGCGCAGACGTTGCGTCGCGGCGATCGGCTCGTAGACGTCGAGCTTGAGATCACGATGGCGGCCGCAGCCGCGCGACGGCACGTAGTCGATGCCGCCCTCCCCATACTTAATGTCTGCCGTGACCTTAACGTCATGGCGCCGCATCATGAAACGAAGATCGCCGTTACTCGCAGGTCTATCGTCGTGCATGATGCGTCTCCGACCACGGATGAGATGCCCGCTGTCGACAATACGAGCCTTCGGCGCCAAAGCTGTATTTGTTTTCCCGAATATGCAAGCGTGGATTGCTGGCTGCGGGGATGCGGCGTTCGAGATCACCAAATATAGGGGACACCATGCTAGGAGCCTGCCCAGATAGTCGATCGCGTTATTTTGGGCGTGTGGTTTTGCGGGCATTGCCCGCTTTAGGCGGGTTTTGCGGCGTTGAATAGCTTGCACAGGTTGTGGGCGGTGCACACTAAAGCCCATTCCGCGCGCA
>JANXWC010000234.1 GCA_025351355.1 Hyphomicrobiaceae bacterium | reverse complement strand
TGACGCCAGCCCAGGAGGTGATTTATCGGCATTGCGGCTATCCTGGAAACTATCCGGGTTGGCAGTGGTGGATGCCGAAGAAAACGAAAAAAATGTGAGGACACGGCTCCTTTGATCAGGCGGTTTATAGCCAGCAACCTGTTGTGCCGAGGCATCCGCGTAGACGGCACGGCCGAGCCGCGCCCAGAGTAGTTCCGTCGTCCTCACACGTTGAAAATGCACAGAATATCACGCCACTGTCAAATTGAATCGTGCTTGTTCATCAATGACTTGGGTAACCTGTTGCGCGCGAATCACTTTTTACGTTTGGGGCTGTGGATTAACTGACTCGGTATGTGAGGCGTCTGCCAGAGATCCCTTTCAACGCGCGGTCGGCTCGCTCTGCATCGTCCACGCCGAGCTTCACGCGGTTGCTGTAGCGGAAGTCAAACTCCGCGAGATACCGATGCAGATGCTTTTCTGAGCAATGCTGGTACACGCCCTTCATGCCGCGCTTGAAGATCGAAAAATAGCCTTCGATGGTGTTCGTCGTCACGTTACCGCGCACGTATTCGTCGTTCTTGTGGCTCACCGTCTCATGCGTGAAGTCATGCTTCAATTCGCTGTAATAGCGGGCCTCGTCCGTATGGATCGTGGCTTCGTCAGCAAGGTTCGCCTGGACGATCGGCAAGATGTTGGCCTGCGTCGCGGCGTCGATATGGAAGCTGCGCACCTCGCCAGTCGTCCGTGACACCAGCGACAGCACGGCGTTCTTGTGCTGGTAGCCGTGGTTCTTCCGGGTGCCTTTCTTGCGACCGATGAAGGTCTCGTCAGCTTCAACAACGTCGCCTTCGCCGCCCATCGGACCAAAGTCGGCAAGACCACCCGAGCGCATTGCCTCGCGGATACGATGGCTCATGAACCAAGCTGACTGGTATTTAATCTCCAGGATACGGTGAAGCTGGTGGCTGCTGATGCCTTTCTTGGAACAGCACAGCAGATGAACCGCCTGAAGCCAAAGATGCAGGGCGATATGGCTGGACTCGAACACCGTGCCAACGCGGGCCGTGAACTGCTTCCGGCACTTGCTGCACTTCTTGAGGCCAAGGCGCTCGATGCCGTTCGGGTTCTTCTTGCTGGCCTTTGAGCGGACACCGACAAGCGCGTATACCTTTTCCGTGTTGCCACAGTGCGGGCACACAGGACCGTTCGGCCACACTACGCTTTCGAGCTTCGCGAAAGCGGCGGCTTCATCGTGAAAGTGTGGTGCGGTAAGGATCGACACGGCAAAAATTCCCTCTGGTTCCGAGGGTTAAGATAGCTATGTCAGTTGGGTTTGTCAAATGGATAATCGCCATCATATTGCAGGACGTGCTGAATTTGTTCGGACTTTTGGGGTTTCACGTGAAACTGCCGATCGGCTGGAGCGGTATGCGCAACTGCTGCTGCAGTGGCAACCGACGATCAATCTGGTTGCGCCCAGCACGCTGTCGGATGTTTGGCATCGGCATTTTGCCGATTCGGCTCAATTGTTGCCATTGGCACCGCCGGGTCCGCTGCATTGGCTAGATCTGGGTTCGGGAGGTGGATTTCCTGGCCTCGTCGCTGGGTGCATGTTGGCCGAGCGTGGTGGGTGCAGGTTGACGCTGGTGGAGAGCGATGTCCGAAAGTCGGCATTTCTGCGCGAAGTGGTGCGTCAGATCGGGCTAGCCGCGTTTCTGGCGGTGGATATCGTGACTGATAGGATCGAAAATACCGCGAACACAACTAGAGTCGGCGCAGTGGATGTCATCTCGGCACGCGCCCTTGCGCCGTTAGATCGCTTGTTCAGCCTGATATTGCCGTACTTCGGGGCTGATACGGTGGCCTTGCTGCCAAAGGGTGGCGATGCAGAGAGCGAAAAAAGGGTCGCAGAAGCGAGCTGGGCATTCGACAGCACGTTAGTGTTCAGTCAAACGAGTGATGCCGGACGGGTGGTATGCGTGAGAAATCTGCGCCAACGCTATGGCGAAGATGCAAGTCAACGGCGAAAATGAGCTAGAAGCCACGATTTGGAGTGATACGGCCATGACGACGGTGCCACACAGTCATCCAATGTCGGCTCCGCCCGTGCGCGTGCTGGCTATTTCCAATCAAAAGGGCGGTGTCGGCAAAACCACGACGGCGATCAATCTCGGCACCGCACTGGCGGCTGCCGGCGAACGAGTGATGATTCTCGATCTGGACCCGCAGGGCAATGCTTCGACAGGCTTAGGGGTCGGACCGGAAGCGCGGCCGCTGACCATGTTCGATGTCCTGATGCGGCAGTCCAGTGTGTTGCAGGCGGCAGTTCAGACCAATGTGCCCAACTTATCGATCGTGCCGGCGAATTCAGATCTAGTCAGTCTTGAATCAGACCTGATGGGGGACGCTGGGCGGCCCTATAAACTCAGGGACGCGCTGGCGGAAATGGCGGCCGATCAATCTCGCCTGTTGGACGGGCGTCCGTTCAACTACGTGCTGATAGATTGCCCGCCGTCCTTGAGCCTGCTGACGTTGAATGCGATGACGGCGGCGCACGCCGTGCTAGTGCCCATTCAGTGCGAATTCTTTGCGCTTGAAGGCATGTCGCAGCTGAAGGAAACCGTTGACCAGATCAAGGCGACACTCAATCCGAAACTGGAAATTCAGGGCGTGGTATTGACGATGCATGACCAGCGCACGGCCTTTTCGCGGGAAATTGCCGACAGTGTGCGCGCCTACTTCGGCAGTAAAGTGTATGAGACCGTGATTCCGCGCAATATTCGCGTGGCGGAGGCGCCTTCTCATGGGCAGCCGATCCTGATCTACGATCATGCGTGCATCGGTAGCAAAGCGTATATTCAACTCGCCAGCGAACTCATCGCGCGCGAAAAACAACTGCGGGCGGCGTAGGCCGTCATGCTAACTTTTGTCGTGCCGCGTTGCTGCCGGAGTTGCTGCAAATCATGAACCTACCACTGCAAAAAGGCCGTTTAGGACGAGGGCTGGCGTCGTTGATCGGCGAGACGGCGATTGCCAACCCGCGGTTGCCACAAGAGGGGGAGCAACGGGTGGTGCCTGTCGACCAGGTCCATGCAGGGCGGTTCAATCCGCGCAAAGATTTCAAGGAGGCAGAACTGCTGGAGTTGGCGGCATCGATCCAGCAGCATGGCTTGGTGCAGCCCATCGTCGTGCGTCCTGATCCTGCTGGTGGATTTGAGATCGTGGCGGGTGAGCGGCGGTGGCGGGCGTCGCAGCGGGCGGGTTTGCATCAGGTGCCGGTAATCGTGCGCGAGCTTGAAGATCGTGATGTCATCGAAATGGCGATCATCGAGAACGTGCAACGTGAAGATCTCAACGCGATCGAAGAGGCCAGTGGTTACAATGAGTTGATCCAGCGCTTCAACTACACCCAGGAGCAGTTGGCGGAGCAGATCGGCAAGAGCCGCAGTCATCTGGCCAATACCATGCGGCTGCTCAAGCTGCCCGAGACGGTGCAGGCAATGGTTTCTGACGGTCGCTTGTCGGCCGGGCATGCGCGTGCGTTGGTGGGGCGCGCAGACGCCGAAGCGCTGGCGTTGCGGATCATCGAGCAGGATCTGAATGTGCGCGAAGTGGAAGCATTGATGCAGAACATCGATGCCGGGCAGATTACGCCGCCGCCGAGCCGGACGCGCGAGAAGGATGCCGATACGCGGGCGTTTGAACAGGCCGTGGGTGAGAGCCTGGGCCTTAAGGTTGAGATCAAACGAGGGTCGGGCGAAAGCGGCATCCTGATGATCAAGTACGGTAATTTTGATCAGCTGGACTATTTGCGGGACAGACTATTGGGTGCCGGCAAGTAACGTATTGATGTTTCATGTGAAACGTCAAGAAATCGTCTGCCAGCGAGCTGTTAAAGAGAGTGGCGCTTTTTTTCTGCGTTCTATGCTGAAGACGGATTTCTGCTGTATGACAGGCAAATCGGCAGCTTTGATAGCGAGGGCCAGCTATGACTGATCATGTGCTCCGTGAGCTCTCCGAAATCATTCGCGCGCGCCGCGACGAGCCGGGAGATAAATCCTATACGAAGCAGCTGCTCGATGCTGGTCCGGAGAAATGTGCTCGCAAGTTTGGTGAAGAAAGCATCGAGGTGCTGATAGCGGCGTTGGGGTCGGATCGGAAGGCGCTGGTCAGCGAATCGGCCGATGTGATTTATCATCTCCTAGTGCTGCTGGAGGCGCGAGGCCTTTGCTGGTCCGATGTGGCCACTGTTCTCGAGGAACGGATGGGGACATCGGGCTTGGCAGAAAAGGCTGCGCGGAAGGTATAGTTGCGGGCGGCGCGACCGCTGTGTCGGGATAAGTGGACTTTCGGATGGACATGCCTGGTCGTTCCAACCTGCAATTTTCTCCCTATCGGGTATTCGATCGCCCGCAATGGGCCAAGCTTCGTGCCGATACGCCGATGACACTGGTCGAGCGGGATCTTGAGCAGGTCCGCGGCCTCATTGGTGAGCTATCGCTGGACGAAGTGGAGGAGATTTATTTGCCGCTGTCGCGGCTGGTCAATCTTTACGTCGCCGCGTCGCAGGACCTGCACACCGTCACTAATCGTTTCCTTGGGCGTCGGGATCATCGGGTCCCGTTCATTATTGGGATCGCCGGCTCGGTGGCGGTGGGCAAAAGCACGTCGGCACGCGTGCTGCGGGCGCTGCTGGCGCGCTGGGCCGATCATCCTAAGGTCGACCTCGTCACAACGGACGGATTTTTACTCCCCAATGCGGTGCTGGAAGCAAAGGGAATTATGAACCGCAAAGGATTCCCTGAGAGTTTCGATATCGGCCGACTGCTGAATTTCCTCAACGATATTAAATCGGGGAAGGAAAATGCGACGGCGCCGGTTTATTCTCACTTTCATTACGACATTGTGCCGGGCCAAGAAATTGTGGTCAGCCAACCCGACATCCTGATTGTGGAGGGATTGAACCTGTTTCAGCCCGCACGGTTGCCGAAGGATGGGACAGCGATACCGTATGTGTCTGATTTTCTCGATTTTTCGATCTATATCGATGCCGACGAAGAGGTCATCGAGCGGTGGTACATCTCGCGTTTTATGAAACTCAGACAGACGGCATTTCGCGATCCGGCGGCCTACTTTCACCGCTATGCCGAGCTGGACCATGGGCAGGCGTTGGCGCGGGCGTTGGAGATCTGGAATACGATTAACCTCAGAAATCTACATGAAAATATCCTCCCTACTCGCCAGCGGGCCGGACTTATCATCTCTAAGACGGAGGATCATCGCACATCCACAGTGGCCCTGCGGCGCATTTGAATTTGTATCCGTTGTTTAGCTACATTATTGATGTCGTTTGTCGCCGCCGCTAAAATTTTGCCGATCAGTCGGTCTTCATTTGTGATGAGATAAATCCGGCCATCCATTGGCTCATCATCGTCTGACTGCGTAACGCCAAGCTCATCGGGTTGGTTTGAAATGCAAACGTCAGGCAATGGAGATAAAGTCGTGACATTGCGGCGGCGGCTTCTGCAGATAGGCGCAGGGCTTCCAATTGCGGATCGGGCAGGGGTGCTTGAGACGGAGCTGCGGCAGTGGGTCTTTCTGGATGAGTATTTGTGTCGGTAATCAAGCTTGCGTCATGAGCGGGTGGTGACTGCGATGACGACTGCGACGGTGGAGTCGGATTGTCCTGGATCAGGGGAGTCTTGGCGACCGGTGTCGCTGCGGCTGAAGATGGTTTTGCCGCCCGGGAGTTTTCGCGGAGCGGACTTTTGCGTGGTCCCGCGCGACGAGCCGCGCGTGGTGACATAGGCAAGGGCGAAAGCGGAAGTGCTGACTTTGGTGCCGGTGTTTCCGCGACATTTACCAATTTGAGTTTTTCGCGTAACCGCCGAAGGACCGACGGATCGGTTATACCGGCAAGACGAATAGCGGTCGTCGGCCTCATCCCAGCATCGGCCGACAAGCGACTTATAATCGCCGCAAGGATTTCGTGATCGTTTATTCCGGTGCCTTTGGGGCGCCCGCGCGGTCGTGGTGAATCGGTCATCGAGAGTGCCCATAGATCTATGCCACTCCTGCACGAAAGCGGGAGTGAATGGCGCTTGAACCATCTGGGCATCGGTTCGGCGCGACGAAGCGTGGTGAGGGACGAAAATACGCTTTATTTGATCATTGTCAAACGGATAGACACTCCGTTAAATGAATTAAATCCGTTCAGCCGTGTAGATCGGCTAAATTGACTAACGGGCGAGCACCTGTGTGGCTGATAATCTCCGCAGCGGCGATGCTACCGAGGCGACCGGCGCGTGCGAGGCCGTAGCCCTGAGTGTAACCGTAAAGAAAGCCAGCGGCATAAAGATCGCCGGCGCCTGTCGTGTCGACGATTTTTGTCACCGGTTCAACAGGGATGGAAACTTCCTTGCCGTCGGCGAGAACAATAGATCCCTTCGAGCCGCGCGTTAGCACCGCTAATTTCATATCGCGTGCTGCTTGCTTGGCGGCCGTGGTGAAATCTGTCGTTTCGTAAAGTGAGATTATTTCAACTTCGTTGGCGAAGACGATATCTACGCCTTCGGCGATTAATTCTTTAAACTCTGCACGATGGCGCGCCACACAAAATCCGTCGGATAAACTTAACGCCACCTCGCGGCCAGCCGACTTGGCGATCGCCACCGCCTTCCGGAAAGCGGCTTTTGCCTCTGGGCGGTCGAATAAATATCCCTCGAGATAAAGCACTTTGGCGCTCTCGATCATCGAGGGAATTAATTCTGCATCGCCCAATTCGGTCGAAATGCCCAACATGGTATTCATGGTGCGCTCGCCATCAGGGGTCACCAAGATCAGCGAGCGCGACGTCGGTTGTCCACCACTCGCGCGCTTGGCCTGATAGTTCACGCCGGCGGCGGTGATGTCGTGATCAAAGATGC
Organism: Hyphomicrobiaceae bacterium; assembly: GCA_025351355.1. Taxonomy (GTDB): domain Bacteria; phylum Pseudomonadota; class Alphaproteobacteria; order Rhizobiales; family Hyphomicrobiaceae; genus JABFRJ01. Next base: position 39,880 of record JANXWC010000234.1, on the reverse strand, counting down.
GGCCAAATTCATCGTCCGCAATCTTGCCGATGAAGCCTGCGTTGCCACCAAATGAGGCAATCCCAACGGCGGTATTGGCGGCCGATCCGCCGGAAATTTCCGTAGAGGGTCCCATGCTGTCGTAAAGTGCGGACATCGTGAGGGCGTCGACCAGCCGCATATGGCCTTTGGGACATTCATGGCGTGCAAGAAACGCGTCATCACAGCGGCCGATGATATCGACAATCGCGTTGCCGATTGCGATGACGTCGAGTGTGGCGGTGGACATTCGATTGTTCTTTCGGAGTTAGCGCGTCTTGTTAGTTAGCGCGGGTGGGGAGAGCGGCGAGCCGCACCAGGTCCATGCACAGGCGGTCGGCGGCCAGCGCATCATCGATGGTGCTGCTGCGTGCGAGCCGTTGGGCGAAGGAAATGCGGTCAAGCGCGCGATGAATCTTTTCGCTGGGCCAATTCTTGACGTGTCGGATGAAGTCGTCACGCATTTTGAAATGCAGCGGCGGACGCAGTGTGCGAATGGCTATATCCATGGAACCGCTAGATTCGAATGCGGTGCGGACGCGGTGCAGGCGTTGGAAGTAGCGCTGGGCGGCCATGATGAGGGCTTGCGGACTTTCACCGCCGCTGACGGCGCGCTCGGATGCGGTCAATGCAGCGGTGGGTCGGCCATCGGCAACGGCTGTGACGACTTTGTCGAGGGCGAGTTCTGACGCATCGCCGGTTATTTCTTCGATATCGGCAATTTCAATGCGGGCGCGACCGTAACAATAAAGTGCGAGCTTTTCAATTTCGGCACGGGTCTGGATGCGATCGCCGCCCAATCGCGCGATGAACGCTTGTTTGGCGTCAGACGCGATTTCCAATTTGTACACGGAGAGGATGGCGCGCAGGACGCCTTCAATATCGCGGTCGTTGTCGGCGTAGCACGCGATGGCCGCAGATGTGGGCGATTTCTCGAAGAGACCACGCAGCCCTTCGTCTGGTTTCAAGTTTCCGGCTTCGATGACGAGCATGCCGTCCAAGGGCCCAGCCAGCAAAGGTGACACGGTCGCCGTGGTGAGCCGCCGGCTGGCGCTGGCACGCACAATGCGACGACCGCCGAACATAGATACCGTCGTCAGCTCCATGGCGATGCGACCGGGATCCTGTTCCAGATCGAGATCGTCGAGGCGGAGAATTTCGCCCGCCGGTTTGGTGCCGGCGGCTACGGTCTTGCAAGCGGCCTGGGCGCGCTCGGCAATCAGACCCTCGTCACTGCCGTAAAAAAGCAATGCAGTAATTTTCGAGGGAAGCGCGCGCAGGTAGGCGTCGGCTTCGTGAGCCTTCACCGCGACCATTGTCGTTCCAAAAGCATATGCATTTCAGGCGTCCACGCGGGACGGCTCAGCTCGGGCGGGACAGGAAAGCCATCAGGCGCGTGCGAATATCGTCCGCGACCGATTTGGCAACGCGGTTCTCAGCGTCCTGTTTGGCACGAATGTTGGAGTAAATCGAATCGAACCGATCGAAACTGCCGCGCCCGAGGCTGCGACCTTCGAAGATCTTTTTCTTGGTTTTCAGATCGATCAGCTGATAGCGGGCTTCAAGCTGATAGACTTGGCTACTCGACGAACCCGTCGCATTGACCAACGTGGTCAGCACCGTTTCAGTGATCACGACGTCAAGACGACGTTCCGGCGTAACCGCTTCGCCACCTGTCGAGCGCTCGAATACCAACTCATTGCGGATGCGTTGGCCGACGCGACCGGGAATGTTGGCGATATCAACGGCGGCCAGACGCTGGTCGTAGGTCTTGCCCTCGGTCGGACCATAGAGGGGCTGAAAGCCACTTGAGCCCGAACCGCAAGCGCTGAGGACCGCTGCAGCGAGGCCAATCGTGATGGCGCACGTGAGACGCCCCGCCCGCGCCGGCAAGCGCCGCGACGAGACAGAGGGGGTTGGCGTATGAGCCTCACGCGACGACATTGACGATCCTCTGCGGCACGACGATGATCTTCTTGACGGGCTTGCCGTCGATCGCCTTGACCACCGCGTCCAACTGCAGCGCCTGGGCCTTCACATCGTCCTGCGACAGATCGCGGGCGACGGTCAGCTCAGCACGCCTTTTGCCATTGACCTGTACGGCGATGGTGACGGTATCGTCAATGAGCAATGCGGCTTCGGCAAGGGGCCAAGGTGCGTCTGCTACTAGAGTGTGGTTTCCAAGCCTCTGCCAGCATTCCTCTGCCAAATGCGGCATCATGGGGGCCAGCAACTGTACCAGTATCGAGGTCGCCTCGGCGATGGCCGCCGAAGTCCCTGGTCCACCCTTGGGCAACGCGGCGGAAAGCGCGTTGGTCAATTCGTAGAGACCGGCGACAGCGACGTTGAAGCGGAGGCCCTCGATATTATTGCCGACCGAGTGAAGAATTTTATGCGCCATGCGGCGAAGTTCCAAGACTTCGGGTGACGGCAAAGATGAATTTTCCTCCTGTTCTGCATATTTTTTCTCCGCCACTTCGTCGACAATCCGCCAGACCCGCTGGATGAAACGGTTGGCGCCCTTGACGCCGTCTTCGGTCCAGATCACGTCGCGTTCGGGAGGGCTGTCGGAAAGTACGAACCAGCGGGCGCAGTCGGCGCCGTACTGGGCAATGATATCGTCGGGATCGACGATGTTTTTCTTCGACTTGGACATCTTTTCGATGGAGCCGATCATCACCGACTTGCCGGTGGCTATTTCGGTCGCGGTGCGGGCGTCACCTTCGCCGGTGAAGGCAACATCGGTGGGCAGCAACCATTGCGGTGGATCGATGCCGGCGCGGCGGTAGGTTTCGTGGACTACCATGCCTTGCGTGAACAGGGCTTCGAAGGGCTCGGTCATGTTTTTCTGCAGATGGCCAGTCGCGCCCATGGCACGGGCGAAGAAGCGCGAATAGAGGAGGTGCAAGATGGCGTGTTCGATGCCGCCGATATACTGATCGACGGGCAGCCAATAGTTGGCGGCATCATTGTTCGTCGGCGTCTTGGCGGTGGGGTCGGTGAAGCGGACAAAATACCAGGAGCTGTCGACGAAGGTGTCCATGGTGTCGGTCTCGCGAACCGCTGGCTTGCTGCATGTGGGACAGGCAACGAGTTTCCAGGTGGGGTGACGGTCCAACGGGTTGCCGGGCACATCAAACGTGGCATCTTCGGGTAGAGTTACGGGCAGATCCTTTGCCGGGACTGGGACGATACCGCAGGTGTCGCAATGGATGACGGGGATCGGGCAGCCCCAATAACGTTGGCGCGAAATGCCCCAGTCGCGGAGCTTGAAGTTGACTTTGCGGATCGCAACGGGGCGGCCGGCTATTTTTTCTCTTTCCAGGCGGGTAGCCACGGCGGCAAAGGCTGCAGCGGGGGTCATGCCGTTGAGGAAGCGCGAGTTGATCATCAGGCCATCACCATCGTAGGCAATGCCTTCATGGATTTTTGCCAAAGTTTCACCACGCGCCGGTTCATCCTTCGGAACCACGACGGGTACAATAGGGAGATTATATTTGCGGGCAAACTGAATGTCCCGCTGGTCACCGGAAGGGCAGCCGAAGATGGCCCCCGTGCCATATTCCATGAGCACGAAATTGGCCACGAAGACAGGTATCTGCCATGTCGGATCGAGCGGGTGGAGCGCCCTGACGCCAGTATCGAAGCCTTTTTTCTCCGCCGTCTCGATGTCGGCAGCGGAAGTTCCCATGCGCCGGCATTCGTCACAGAAGGCTGCGATCGCTGGATTAGTCTCCGCGGCTGATTTTGCCAACGGATGATCGGGGGCGACGGCCATGAACGAGGCGCCGAAGAGCGTATCGGGGCGCGTCGTGAATATTTCCAACTCGGTATGGCCAGCAGGCGCAGTTTTCTCGTCCAATTTCCAACGGATCATCAAGCCTTCCGACCGACCGATCCAGTTCTCCTGCATAATACGGACTTTGTCGGGCCATTTATTGAGAATTTTCAAGCCGTTCAACAATTCTTCGGCGTAATCGGTGATCTTGAACGCCCATTGCAGGCGTTCGCGTTGCTCGACGATGGCGCCGGAGCGCCAACCTTTGCCGTCGATCACCTGTTCGTTCGCCAGCACCGTCTGGTCGACAGGATCCCAGTTGACCTTGCTCGACTTGCGGTAAATCAGGCCCTTGGCCATCATATCCAAGATCATGCGCTGCTGATGGACGTAATAGGATGGATGGCAGGTCGCGATTTCGCGATCCCAGTCGATGGACAGGCCCATCAACTTAAGCTGGGCCTTCATCGAGGCGATATTGTCGTAGGTCCATTTGGCGGGATGAATACCCCGCTCAAGTGCCGCATTTTCGGCGGCGAGGCCGAACGCATCCCATCCCATCGGGTGCAATACGTTGAAACCTTTAGTTTTTTTGTAGCGCGCCAGCACGTCGCCGAGAGTGTAATTGCGGACGTGGCCCATATGGATGCGCCCCGAAGGATAGGGGAACATCTCCAGCACGTAGCACTTGGGTTTGCCCGGATCGGTGCGTGTCTTGAAGACCTCGCGCTCGTTCCAGATCTTCTGCCAATGCTTCTCGCTGACAGGCGCGTTGTAGCGTTCGGTAGCCATAGACGGCGGTCTCTTTGAATTGAAGTGTTTGAGGCGTAAAGAGCCCGAAAGGGCGGATGGGTCAAGGTCGCGCCGTCCACGTCGCAAGCCTTGGAATTTCCGCATGAGCGAAAATCATATGATGGATCCGGTCACGGCACTAGAAAACGTCCTGCAGCGCATCGATCGTGCGGCGGCTGAGGCACGACGGCAGACAGCCGATGTTACCTTGGTGGCGGTATCGAAAACCTACGAGGCTGCGCATATTCTGCCCATTCTTGGGGCGGGGCAGCGGGTGTTCGGTGAGAACCGCGTGCAGGAGGCGAAGGCGAAGTGGCCGGAGCTGAAGCGGCAATTTCCTGATATCGTTCTGCATCTGATCGGGCCGTTGCAATCGAACAAGGCGGGCGAAGCGGTGGCGCTGTTCGATTGCATCGAGACGATCGACCGACCAAAGATCGCGGTGGCGGTGGCCGCGGAAATGGCCAAGCAAGGCCGAAAGCTTGAGCTGTTCGTGCAGATCAATACCGGCGAGGAACCGCAGAAGGCGGGTATCGCGCCGAAGGACGCGCCGGCATTTGTCGCCTACTGTCGCGACGAATTGAAGCTCGCGATTGCCGGATTGATGTGCATTCCACCGGCGGAAGATATGCCGGCGCCGCATTTCGCGCTGCTGGCGAAGATGGCGGGGGAATTGGGACTTTCCAAGCTGAGCATGGGCATGAGCGCCGATTTCGAATGTGCGGTCAGCCTGGGCGCCACGCACGTGCGCGTCGGCAGCGCCATTTTTGGGGTGCGGCAGTAGTCCACGTAAAACTATCCCCAGGTATTGTCGGCCAGCGTGGGAAACGATCCGGCGACCAATGATAGTTTCAGCGGAGTGATTCGGGCGGCTGCAGTTGCCTTGCGTTCCGGTTTTTCCGGTGCGGCCTTTGATTGGGGATTGAGACAATGGCAGACGGTAGTCAGGCGCGCGATATCGGCGCAGACGCTGCGGCAGCTGACGCAGCACGAGAAGCGCGGGGCGACGCGAAGGCTAAGCCGGTGTCGGTGGCGAAGGCCAAGGAAGCTGTGGCTGAGGCCAAAGCCGAGAAGGGACTGCCAGCGCACGCGTCGCGGCAGGTCAAGGCCAGCAAAGACTTTCACGAATTCAACGTCGATGTGTGGCTCACGAATTTCAATTCGGTGGAATTCGGGTTCTTCAAGCGCGATCGTAACAAAGCAAAGTCGCGTCAGTTCACGTCTGACATGGATATCTTTGCCGAGGTGATCGAGAACGGTGAACGAACAGGGCTGCTCGGCTATCGTGAGGAGTTGTGGAAGAAGAAGACCGGCATGGACAAGCGGCTGGTGTTCAAGCTTTTCAACGAGAGCTTAAACTGGCGCGCGACGATGGACCTGATGCTGGCGCGATCGCTGCAACTCACGTTCGGCGCCAGAGGTACGCCAGTGATCGCATTTTCGGCCAATCTCAACGATCATGAGTTCATGGTCTATATCGAGCGGAGCGCGCACAAGATGCCGTTCATGCCGGAGAACTGGTCGTTCACGATCCTCGAAGACGGAGTGCCACAATTCTTCCGGCTGCGGCGCGATTTCATCGATTTCGCTGGCGACTATACGCTCTACAATCAGCAGAACGATGTGATCGGCCGGATCACCGGACGGCTCTTGTCGTTTGGGAAATGGCGCGGGCGGATCAAGCGTGAGCATGCGGACAAGCGGTTGGTCATGGTGCTGCAGCTGTTCTGCGGCATGTTGGCGTTCAATCGTGGCAGCCGGAAACATCTCAAGGCGCTAGCAGCGGATGTGGCGGCCGGGCGCATCAAGCCGAAAATCGAGAAGCAGGAAGCCGATCTTTATCTCAACCCGCGGCGGGTTCGGTAACACGCGTTGCCATCATGGATATCACGGGCTCGTTGCGCTTCGGCCAACGGGCTCGTTGACTTGTGGGGCTTGAATATTGCGATAAAGTCGTCCCTGTTGGAGGCTGTGCCGGGTTTGTTCGGAAACAGGTTTAGGGGACATCGTCATGGCATGGTTGAGTTTTTTGCTGACGGCATTTGTGGCAGTCGAACATGTTGGATTTCTTATTCTGGAAATGTTTTTCTGGACGAAGCCGATCGGTTTGAAAGTCTTCAACCAGACGCTTGAGGCAGCGGGTTCTTCAGCTGTCTTGGCTGCCAATCAAGGCCTTTATAACGGGTTTCTGGCGGCTGGCCTGATCTGGGCGCTGAGTACTGCGCGGCCGGACGTGGCGATCTTTTTTCTGTGCTGCGTCGTCGTTGCCGGTGTGTTCGGCGCGATGACGGTGAAGCCGAGGATATTTCTCGTGCAGGCGTTGCCGGCGCTGCTCGCTTTGGGCGCAATGTACATGCGGTGATGCAGTCGCCGGTCTTCAACGCATTAAGCGTGGAGGCGCGCCGCCCTCGCCGCTGGCCTCATCGATCAGCCACGACTTAAGACCTGGCAGGCTGTCGGCCAGGCTAAGCACGGCACCGCGCGCCGAACGCGCAATAGTCGATTTGGTTGCGAAGATGCTGTTGAGCGCATCGAAGCCGGCTGCGGACGCCAGGTTGTCGAAGCGGCGCCAGCGCTCGTATCGCTCCAACGTCGAGGCTTGACCAAAATCGAGACCAAGGCGGGCTGTATCGACGATCACTTCCGCCAGTGCGGCGATGTCGCGGAAGCCTAAATTCAGTCCTTGGCCGGCGATGGGATGGACGGTGTGGGCGGCGTCGCCGACGAGCGCGAAGCGGGGGGCGATCAGGCTGCGCGCCAAGGCCAAAGTCAAAGGCCAGGACCGAGGCGGGCTGATCGTCAGCAAGGCGCCGAGCCGGTGGCCGAAACGTTTTTCAACTTCTAACCGAAACGCTAGGGGATCGAGCGCGAGGATGCGGCGCGCCTCTGTCGCCGTTTCGGTCCAGGTCACACAGGTGCGATTTTGCGTCATGGGCAAAAGTGCGAACGGACCAGCCGGGAGGAAATGCTGCACTGCTCGTCCGTGGTGGGCGTGCTGCGTCTCGACGATGGTGATCATGCCTGTCTGCTCGTAGGGATGTCCGATCGTGTGGATACCGGCGAGGTCGCGGAGCTTGGAGCGGCCACCGTCGGCAGCGACCAACAGTCGGGTGGTGAAAACTTCGCTATTCTCAAGCGTAACCTGCGTGTGGTCGGGGCCCGCGTTGAATGCTGCTATGCGGTTTCCGCGTCGCATGGTGATGCCGGGCGCTGAGGCTGCAGCTTCAAGCAAGGCCACGCCAAGAAAATGATTCTCGACAATGACCATCCGCGGCAAAACATGGCCGGTACCGCTGTTGCCGTCATCGGTTTGCAGATCGTAGGTGAGGCGGGGCGCACGGATGGCGTCGTCAAGGTCAGTGTCGGTCAAGACGATCGAAGTGACTGGCTGGCACTTTGGCTCCAATGCAGGCCACACGCCCAAGTGGGTGAGCAGGCGCAATGAGCTGCGCGAGAGGGCGGAAGCGCGCAGATCGGTGGGCGGTTGGCCAAGGCGTGGGAAGTCGGGTGAAACGACACACACACGTAAGTCACCGCCGGATTGCTCTGCGAGGGATGCGGCCAAGGCAAGTCCAGCGTAGCTGCCACCGGCAATTGTGATGTCGGCATGTATCATGGGGTCACCTTAGGCTGCCCGTTCCGAAAGCGCAAAAGGGTGCGAGTCATCTTTTACCGAGCGTTGAGGGATCGTCCGCTGCAGGCGCTTGACATCGTACGCTGACGGCGATCCCTTCATTCGTATGCGATGGTGCGTCGGTGCACTTGCAGTACGACACGAACGCACGCCTTTTAAACGAACTCGCGCAGGACTGTTCACTCCGAGGTTTAAGAACGATGCCATCCAAGAAGTCTTCAGCTGCAGGTAAAACTTCGGCAGTGACCAATCTGTTGACAATCCTCGATCTGGAGCGATTGGAACAAAATCTGTTTCGGGGCGTGTCGCCCAGGGATGGCTGGCAACGCGTCTACGGTGGACAGGTTTTGGGACAGGCCTTGGTGGCGGCGGTCAGAACCGTGCCGGAAGAGCGGGTGGCGCATTCGATGCACGCCTATTTCTTATTGCCAGGCGATCCGGCCGTGCCGATCATCTACGAGGTGGAGCGTCTCCGGGACGGTGGGTCGTTCACGACACGGCGCGTGAAGGGAATACAACACGGCAAAGCGATGTTTGCGATGAGCGTGTCGTTTCAAAAAGCGGAGCCCGGCCTCGATCATCAGTCGACGATGCCTGCCGTTCCGATGCCCGAGGACCTGCCCAGCGAGAAACAACTCGTGCGCAAATTCGAGGGCGACATTCCTGAAGATATTCGCAACTACTGGAGCCGTGAACGGCCTATCGAAATGCGCCCGGTTGACATATCGCGCTATTTTGAGCGCCGCGAAGGGGCGGCACCGGAACAGGCGATCTGGATGCGGGCCACGGGTTCGTTGCCGGACGCATTTTCACTGCATCAATGCGTACTCGCATACGCGTCGGATTTCACGTTGCTGGACACTGCGCTGATTGCGCACGGCAAGCTGATGTTTGACCCGGATATGCAGATGGCCAGCCTAGACCATGGATTATGGTTTCATCGCCCATTTCGTGCGGACGACTGGTTGCTTTATGTGCAGGACAGCCCGTCAGGCCAGCATGGGCGGGGCATATGCCGTGGCTCGGTTTATACAAAGTCCGGGATACTTGTCGCGACCGTCGTGCAAGAGGGCCTGATAAGGCAGCGAGCCAGCGCGTTCCGAGTAAAATAGCCGAGCAATTGCCTGGAAAAAAAGCACCACGGCCATTTTTTATGCACTTTAGCTGGAGTGAACGCTTGTTCATTCTCCACTCGATCCAGTAAGCGTTTGCAATTGTTAAATAACCCGCCAAATCCGGAAGTGGCACATAATTTGGGTGAACGGCATGCCGGCCTGTTCGCTCGGGGTAGGGTCGAGAGGAGCCATAGTGACATGAAACTTGTAACTGCTGTTATCAAGCCGTTCAAATTGGAAGAGGTGCGCCAAGCCCTCACGGATCTTGGATTCCAAGGCATGACTGTGTCGGAAGTGAAGGGGTATGGTCGGCAAAAGGGGCACACGGAAATCTATCGTGGGGCCGAGTATGCCGTGAACTTTCTGCCGAAGGTGAAGATCGAAGTGGCGGTTCAGTCCGGAGACGTCAACAAGGCAGTCGACGCAATCGCCACTGCGGCCAAAACCGGGCAAATCGGCGATGGCAAAATCTTTGTAACTTCGATTGAACACACGGTTCGCATCCGCACGGGCGAAACAGACGACGCAGCACTTTAACCATCTCAGAAAAATAACGCTGGCGTTCAGATCTGGACGCTTGCATTCGACAGGTACCGCTCGCAACACAGCGCTTAAGCCAACGCACCATCAATCATCCTCGGGGGAGTCGGAAAATAATGTCACAAGCATTGTCCAACGGAACAGAAAAGCGCGGGTGCAAAATCGCGCTGACGGCGAGTGCGCTACTGGCTGCTATGGTCATGCCGGCAATTGCCGCTGATCCGGTGCCCAACAAGGGCGACACCAGCTGGATGCTTATGTCCAGCGCTCTCGTATTGTTGATGACAGTGCCCGGTCTGGCGTTGTTTTACGGCGGGCTGGTACGATCGAAGAACATGCTGTCGATCCTGATGCAGGTTTTTTATACGGTCAGCATCGTCTGCGTTATCTGGGTCCTGTATGGTTATAGTGTGACGTTTACCGAAGGAACGACTTTCAATTCGATTATCGGCGGCTTCTCGCACGCCTTCCTGAAAGGTGTAACGATCGACTCGACCGTGGCGACGTTCACGAACAAAGTCGTCATACCTGAATATGTTTACATCGCGTTTCAGATGACATTCGCGGCGATCACGCCAGCGCTCATCGTCGGTGCCTTTGCGGAGCGGATCAAATTTTCGGCCATCGCGCTGTTCATCCCGCTGTGGGTGACATTCGTCTATTTCCCGATCGCGCACATGGTCTGGTACTGGGCCGGGCCGGACGCTATCACCGACGCTGCGAAGGCGGTTATCGCCGCAGGTACTGACACGGCCAAAGTGGCCGTTGCGCAAGCGGCACTCGACGCGGTCAATGCGAATGCCGGACTGGCGTTCAAATGGGGCGCCATCGACTTCGCAGGCGGTACGGTCGTGCATATCAATGCCGGCATTGCTGGACTTGTGGGTGCGCTGATGATCGGCAAGCGCGTTGGCTTCGGGCGTGAATCGATGGCGCCGCACTCGCTCACGATGACGATGATCGGTGCGTCGCTGCTATGGGTCGGCTGGTTCGGGTTCAACGCTGGCTCCGCGCTTGAGGCGAACGGAACGGCGGCTTTGGCGATGGTCAATACGTTCGTCGCGACGGCGGCCGCAGCTCTCGCTTGGATGCTTGCTGAAAACGTCGAAAAGGGTCGGCCGAGCCTGCTCGGCATGGTCTCTGGCGCGGTCGCCGGCCTTGTCGCCGTTACTCCGGCTGCAGGCTACGCGGGCCCGGCGGGTTCGCTGTTGCTCGGCTTCGTGGCCGGCGCTGTCTGCTTCGTCTTCTGTTCATCGGTTAAAAACCGGTTTGGATACGACGACGCGCTGGACGTATTTGGCGTTCACTGCATCGGCGGAATCATCGGTGCTGTCTTGACCGGTGTGTTGGCGGCACCTTCGCTTGGTGGGCAAGGCATCTTCGACTACGAGGCCGGGAAGGTTGCGGATTATGCAATCATGAAGCAAGTGCTGATTCAATGCCGGGCCGTCGGATTGACGCTACTGTGGTCGGGGATCGGTTCAGCCATATTGTTCAAGGTCGTCGACCTGCTCGTCGGGCTGCGAACGACGACGGACGAAGAGCGCGAGGGTCTGGATATCACGGACCACGGCGAGCGCGCTTACAACTACTGAGCCACGGACAAGTGTTCCGGTGATGACGATAATGGCCTGCAGGTAACTGCGGGCCATTGTTTGTTTGGTGTATTGAGTTCGTTTGGAGTATCGGGTCGCTTCATAAGCCGGCGCGGATCCGAGCGTGTCGCCCTGATACCGCAAGCAGATTGCGGAGATCCTTTTCTGGAAGCGCGATGCAGCCTTCGGTTGGCAAAAAGCCCGGGCGGGAAACATGAGCAAAAATAGCGCTGCCAGCGTTACGTCGGCGCGGCTTTCCGTTGTAATCGAGGATAATGACAATGTCGTAGACCCGGTCAGATCGCCAAAGTGCTTCCGAACTTGCCGGGTAGGGTCGCAATACCGCGCGATTATAGCGCCTGTCGTCAGGCGCGTCGCACCATCCGTCTTTAGGTCGGATGGATTTAAGGGGGAGTAGCGTACGAGGGCGTCGGATACGATCAGAACGATAGAGTACGGAACTTAGCCGCCACTCTCCAATGGGCGTGGTCCCGTCGCCTTCGCGTTTCAGAACTGCGCTCCCAGAGCGGCCAAGGGCGCACCGAACTCGCAAACTCCCGCATATCAGCAGTCCCTGGGTGGCGCGAGGTGAAATCGAGCGCACGGTCCATTGCGCGAAAGCTGCGCGGCGACGTGCAGATCGAGTTGGACGTTTGGGGCCAGTGATGCCCTCAAATCGCAGATTTGTTTGTCGTTGCTGCACGGGTGGCACCTTTTTGTCGGGCCTTGCGGTGAACGCCAATTGCTACAATAACTAAATCCAACTTGAGCATAAACCGGCTCGTCGTTTGACGACGTACAGGATGATAGATTGGCATGGAACCAAGTTCAGGCGATTGTCGTGATCGACATGAGCACGTGTTTAGCAGCACTGCATTTGACCGGAGCATCGCCACTAGGTCGAGAACCGCAACAAATTTCCAAAGCAACGGACAAGCGAAGTCATGACAAACGTACGGACTATTCTTCTGGTCGATGACGACGACGAATTGCGCGAGCAATTGCGCGAACAACTTTCGCTCTACGATGAGTTTGACGTGCAGACGGCGGCGACCGCGGGCCAAGGCGTGGAAAAGGCGAAAGCCGGCCAAATAGATCTGGTCGTGCTCGATGTGCAATTGCCGGATATGGATGGCCGCGAGGCCTGCAAAGTGTTGCGCAAGTCGGGGTTCAAGAGCCCGGTGATAATGCTGACGGCCAATGTGTCGGACGCGGATATGATTTTGGGGCTCGATTCGGGTGCCAACGATTACGTGACGAAGCCGTTCAAGTTTGCAGTTCTACTCGCGCGAATCCGTGCGCAGTTGCGGCAGCATGATCAAAGCGAGGATGCAGTTTTCACGATCGGCGGTTACACCTTCAAGCCGGCTGCAAAGCTTTTGCTCGACGAGAAGGGGGGAAAGTTGCGGTTGACCGAAAAGGAGACGTCGATCTTAAAATATCTTTACAGGGCAGGCGAAAAGGTGGTCACGCGCGATGTGTTGCTGGCAGAGGTCTGGGGATACAACTCCGGAGTGACAACGCACACGCTTGAAACCCATATCTACCGCTTGCGGCAGAAGATCGAAAAAGATCCGTCCAACGCCGAGTTGTTGGTCACAGAAACGGGCGGGTATAAGCTGCTTCCGTAGGGCTGTCCGCATAAATGGGAATGATGGAACGCCGCTAGTGCTTTGTGTAACCGTGTGCGTTGTCGGGAAAACCACTCACGCTTCTGCCGGATCCACTCTCGCTCATCATCGGGCGCTCTGGCTGGGTAAAGACGCTCTATTTATCAACAAGATAAATCTCCAATGCCTCGACGCGGCGGATCGGTCGGTGTAACGTTAAGTTTCTTGTCGCGTAAGTTGTAAGGCGGCGCTGCGCATTCGTTGCAAGTTCGAGCCCGTCCAGTTTCGTTCGCTCGCGTCCATGAGCGGTCGTTTCGTGGGGTGTTTTGCGATGTCAGTCGATCCACTTGTGGCGCCGCTGTTGCGCGTCGACCTATTTCAAGGTCTAAAAGCGCTGCAAATTACGGAAATTGCCCGGCGTGCCGAGCGCATGGTGTTTCGTGTCGGCGATACGATCACGCGCCTGGGGGATGATGCTGATGCGGCGTTTCTGATTGTTGCGGGATCAGCAGAATGGATGGCGACAGATGAAACGCGCGCCGCGGAGCCGATCGAGATTTGCTCGCTGATCGGGGAAATGGCCATGCTGATCGAGCATCAATATGGGGCAACCGTAGTGGCTCGTGGCCCCGTCCGATGCTTGAAGCTCGGGCGCACCATGATGCATGAGCTGATGCTGGCGGATGCGGGCTTGGCGGAGCATTTAACGGCTAAGATCGTGCAAAGGCTCAATCAAACCGCAGCCACTTTGCGAGAAATCGACGAGGATCTGTCGATCGAGACCAATGAGCCTTCACTTGAGGCAACCGATGCCGTCATCGACGCGGCATCGCGTTTACACAACTAGTCTCGATCTGAGGCATAGAATTTCAGTTAATCTTCGTTCGATGAGATCTTTAGCCCTAGCACCACCTCAAACGAAAAAGCCCAGTCTCTTCGGGGGAAAGAGACTGGGCGGTATGTGCGCCTTTAGCGCACGACACTGGGAGGGGACCAGTGTCGCAGGTGCGTTCAACCAGTTGGGGGAACTAGTTCTTACTGAACGCTACCTCGCATGAACAGAAGATAGGGGGCCGATTCGCAATAGGCAAGGGCAAACGCTCAATATCACGCGGTTGTGATTTTTATCACACGGCGCCTGCCGCCGCTTTCCTTTTATTGGTTTTGCTGAATTCGTTGCAAAGTCGGCGATTTCGGCGTGAACGTATCGGCGGGAATGTCTTCGGCTCTGTTCAAGTCGGCAATTTCGATCCGCGTGTCAATGCCCTGAGCGTCCGTTGTGACCCACTCCTTCAGTTCAAGAGTGGGTTTTTTGCCAAGGAATAACTTAATACGACCGAGCGTATCGGGGCTTTTATCCTGAACACTTAGAATGATTAAATCATCGACGTCCTGGACATCGAGGATGGCGGCGTCGCGAAGGAGATCGACATCTTTGCGAAGCAGCAGGCGAAATGGCGTGCGGTCGAGTTCCCAGCTACTGTCGGTTTTTAAGTCAAGATCTTGAATAGAAAGGTATTTTCCGTCTGAAACAATGATCATTTTGCTGCCGCTACCGTAGTCGAAGCGGAATTTTCCGGGCTGTTTGATGAAGAACTTGCCGCGTAACTTCTTTCCATCAGCATTCGTTTGATTAAAGCTTCCCTTGAGCTGTTTTAAATCATTGAAATACTTGCTGACATCCTTGACAGCGGCGGATTGTTTGTCGTCCAGAGCCGTGTTTCCGGCAGTAGCAGCGGGCGTCGCGGCTGCGCCTTGCGCGCGCGCTTCGATTGATATCGAACCAAAAGCGCCGGCAACGATGGCCAGAGCAGCGAGCCAAGTAGCCATCCCTCGCCCGGTGTTAAAGCCTCTAGAAACGGCTATTACACGCGAAAAATAGGTCATTTTGGCTCGTTCCCCAAAGATTTCTATCGGCATGGCAGTCCGCTCATTGCGCTAGTCGCGCCGCCGGTGAGTTCGACGATAAGCGCCGGAGCATAAGAGGGCGAGTGTCGTCGCGGCCCATTCTTGCTGCTTTGACCTGTAGGGACAATACGACATGACGGTGGCAGAAGCGCTAATGCACTGAAAAGGTTTTGGCAGTGGTAGCGTCACTGGATAACCTGCCCGCTTGAAAATTGTTCAGGGTCGGTCGGTCACCGGGGATGTTGGGGGCTCAGCTTCGGTCGTCGTCAAAACTTCGCGTTTGCCGGCCGCGGATGGCTGGCTGACCAAACCGTCGTGTTCCATGCGCTCGATGATGCCTGCCGCGCGATTGTACCCGATGCTGAGTTTGCGCTGCAGGTAGCTGATGGACGCCTTGTGATCGGCGCGGACAAGGCTGACGGCGCGATCATAGAGGTGATCATCGTCCAGGGCGTCGGGAGTACTGGCTGCTTGTTCCAGTTCGGGGGTATCGGTGATGCCCTCGACGTAGGCGGGGGGGCCAAGTGCACGCAAATGGTTGGCAATCGATTCGACCTCTTGGTCGGAAACGAACGGCCCGTGCACCCGCATGATCTGCCCGCTACCGCCGGCATAGAGCATGTCGCCCTGACCCAGGAGCTGTTCGGCGCCCTGTTCGTTGAGGATGGTGCGGCTGTCGATGCGAGAGGTCACGCGGAAGGATATGCGGGTCGGGAAATTGGCCTTGATGGTGCCGGTGATGATGTCCACGGACGGGCGTTGTGTAGCCATGATCAAATGAATACCGGCGGCGCGCGCCATTTGTGCGAGGCGCTGGACCGCGAACTCGATCTCCTTACCGGCGACCGCCATGAGGTCGGCGAACTCGTCGACGACGATAACAATATGCGGCATCGGCGCGTGATCGGCGGTGGTCTTGCCGTCGCGAGGCACGTCGCTGTGCGTCGCGCCGCGGACACGAGTGTTGTAAACTTCGATGTTGCGGACAGACAGAGCCGACATGCGCCGGTAACGGTTTTCCATTTCGCCGACTGCCCAATTGAGCGCAGCGATGGCCTTGTTCGGGTCAGTGACAACGGGTGTCAGCAAGTGTGGAATGCCGTTATAGACTGACAGCTCCAGCATTTTCGGGTCGATCAGGATCAGGCGGCAGTCGGCTGGCGACAGCTGATAAAGCAGCGACAGGATCATCGCATTGACGCCCACCGACTTGCCGGATCCCGTCGTGCCGGCAACAAGCAAATGCGGCATGCGGGCGAGATCGGCAACGACTGGGTTGCCGCCAATACCTTTGCCCAGGGCCAACGGCAGTTTGGCATCGCTGTTGCGGAAGTGGTCGTGCTCGAGCAGATCGCGGAAACCAACCGGTTCGCGGGTGGCGTTCGGCAACTCAATGCCGATGGCGTTGACGCCGGGAACGACGGCAATGCGAACCGCGCGCGCACTCATCGAGCGGGCGACGTCGTCAGCCAGACCGATTACGCGCGATGATTTGGTGCCGCGGGCGGGCTCAAATTCAAACAAAGTCACGACGGGGCCGGGGCGGACCGCGATGATTTCGCCCTTGATGCCGAAATCCCCGAGTGTCTCGAGCAGCAACTGAGAACGCTCGCGCAGTTTAGCCGACGTAATTTCAGGATTGTGGGCCGGGACGGGAGGCCGGTTCAAAAGGGTGAGCGACGGACGCTTGTAGTGCTGTGTATCGGCGCTGCGGTGTCCACCCGTAATGCGCGCAAAGAACCCACCCGGTGCCACGATTGGAGAATGACCAGCGATCGACGGTTCGGCGCGCTGCGGCATGATTATCTGCGTTCGATGTTCGATGGCGGCAGCAAAGACCTGCGGCGGTTCGGCCATCACCGTGGGGATGGGTTCGAGGATCGGTTCGATTTTGCCTGCCAGCGGGTGGCTGGTGAGTTCGACTTGGCTAGGTGCGAAGCGCTCGGCGATGGCGCGACTTTGGTGGTCGGTTTCCTGATCGAATGCCGGCGCGTGGCGGCGATCGGTCGCGGGGGCGGGCGCGCCATCAACTATCGCGGAGCGGCGATGCATGGGCCGCAGCCAGGCTTGGCGCGCCGGGCCGGGCGTGGGTGCTTCAAAACCGGTCTGGTGGCGTGACGGTGGCGGTACGAAAGACGTTGGGAGGACGCCGTGAGTACAGGATTCGTTGAATGTGGACCGAGGGGAAACCGGTCGCAGATCATGTGGTGGAGACCAAGAATGTTGGTGAGGGTGGTTGTTTGCGTCCCAAGCGGGCGCAGCAGAGGCCGCCATGGGTGTGTGCTGATAGGCTGCCGGCTGCTGGGGACGGAATCCGGTTGCATCGGGATTTCTCGGCGCGTACGTGCGTGGCTGATGCGAGGTCGTTGGCGCGGTGGAATTGGATTTCTTTTCGAACTGGAACACCGCTTTCATCTCAGCGCGCGAAAGCCCAAAACTGCGTTGCAGGCAAAATAAGCCGATGGCAAAACCCAAGACGCCAGATGCCAATCCCGCTCGTGTGGCGTTAACGATAGACAAGAGCGCAGTGAGTCGGTTCTGGAACACGTCGCCGACCGCACCACCGTAGCCATGGCGCAGCGGCCATCCAGTAAAGTCCGGTAAAGACGAGAGTGCGACTGCCAAGCCAATGACGGCCAACGGGGCGAACACGAGTTTGCGCTTGGGGTTGGGGAGATAACCTTGGGTAGCGAGTTGCAACGCCCAATAAGCGGGCGGCAGCACGGCAACGATGCTGGCGACACCGAGAAGCTGGACTAACAAGTCCGAGACGATGGCGCCGACCGGCCCCATCCAGTTGCGCACAGCGCCGCTTGCGACATGAGTAAGGCTGGGATCGACCGTCGACCACGACAGCAGGCTGAACGCCAGAATTGTGCAGCCAATCAGCTGCAATGCGCCGGCTACGCGGCGCAAAAAGCCACCCACGCCCCTGCCCGCACGCGGCGGCAGAATGGGCGCGATTGTGCCTGACACGGCTGCGCCTATGCCAGTCGAACCAGGTACTCCGTTACCGAATGACGACATGAACGCACGACTGGGTTACGCGGTGACTTTTACTAGTCTCGTCAGCGCCTCCCGGATCGTCGCCACGTCGTGCACCAGCGCGACGCGGATGAAATCTTTGCCCGGATTGAACCCATTGGGATCGTCCTGGGCGAGGAAGCTACCGGGGGTCACTTTGACACCGGCATCTTTCCATAGGGTTACCGTAGCGTTGGTTCCGCCGCCTAAATGCTTCATATTAAGCCACAAAAAGAAGCCGCCGGCTGGCTTTTTGTAGCCAAAGCGGCCCTTGAGCAGTTGATCGCACACGTCGAACTTGGCTCGGTAGGCTTGGCGGATGCGCACGGCGTGTTGCTCTTCAGCCCAGACGGCGGCCGAGGCGTGCTGGACCGGTCCGGGCATCTGAGGGGCGGTCAGATTGCGGATTTCGGCAAAGGTTTCCAGAAAATCGCCGTCGCCGGCGGCGAAGCCCGAACGCAGCCCCGGGAGGTTGGAACGTTTCGATAGAGAATTGAAAACAATGATGTTCTTGAATTTTTGTGAGGTCTTGGCCGCGACTTCCAGGCCACCGACGGGGGTGTCGCCGTTGTAGATCTCGGAATAGCATTCGTCGAAAAACAGCATGAAGTCGTACTTGCGGGCCAGCGCCAGCGCCCGGCCGATGTAGGCAGCGCTCGCCATGGCGCCTTGCGGGTTGGCGGGGGAACACAGGTAAAAGGCAGCCGTACGCTGCAAGGTTGCTTCATCCCGTTCGAGGGCGTCGAGATCAGGAAGGTGGCCGGTTTCCTCGGTTGCGTTGAGGAATACGGCTTCGGCGCCGGTGGCGTAGGTGGCGCCGAGGTAGACCTGATAAAACGGGTTCGGCATAAGTATGATAGGGCGGTCAACGCGCTTGCGACCAACGGCCGGCAAGGCCGCAAAGAACAGCCCTTCGCGCGAGCCGTTGAGGGGATGGACCTCGCGCATGGGGTCGATCTGACCGGACATGCTGTAACGGCGGCCGATCCATTCGGCGATGGCCGTGCGCAATTCATCGGAGCCGCGGATCTTGGGGTAACTGCCGAGCGTGGCCTCGGCTTCCTTCATTTTGTCGATGACGAAGCCGGGCGGGGTCTCGGTCGGATCACCGGCAGTCATGATGATGGGCTTGGCATGGCCGGGCGGGGTATCGCCGAGCAGCCGGGTAATGCGGGTAAACGGCGAGAGTATCAGGCCGTCGGCGAGAGCGTTGAGGCCCGTGGACACATGTGTGGTGCTTGGCATTCGGTACTGTTTCCCCTCGGGCGATCCTTTATTGGCTTTTAGCCTGACGCGGGGCGTTTGGGTATGGGGTCTGGCGTTTGCCTGGCGAGCGCGGCTCTTTCAGGCGACTGGTTTTTGGGATTTGTGGCCAGAGCGTTGTTCGGCGGGCTTATCCGATTTCGCCAGGTTGTGCGCTGTGTTGATAAGCGCGACATGGGAGAAGGCCTGCGGAAAATTGCCAAGCATGTGGCCGGCGACAGGATCGAATTCTTCGGCCAATAGGCCGACGTCGTTTCGCAGTGAGAGCAGGTGTTCAAACAGTTCAACGGCCTCGTCGCGCCGGCCCTGCAAGATAAGATTGTCGGCGAACCAGAAACTGCAGGCCAGAAATGCGCCTTCGCCCGCACTCAAGCCGTCGCAGCTGCTGTCTGTACGGTAACGGCGGATCAGATTGTTTATGCGGAGCTGCTCGCCGATCCGATCGACGGTCGATTTTACCCGGGGGTCAGAAGGCGGAAGGAAACCGACGAGGGAGATGAGCAATGCGCTGGCGTCCAGTTCTTTGGAGCCGTAACTTTGCACGAAGGCGCCGACCGTGTTGTCGTAACCATGTTGGCAGACCTGAGTGTGAATCCGGTCGCGCACGCTGCGCCAGTGATCTACGGGGCCATCGAGACCGAACTCTTCAACGGATTTGACGGCGCGATCAAAGGCCAGCCACGCCATAACCTTGGAGTGTGTGAAATGACGACGACCGGCGCGGAATTCCCAAATGCCTTCGTCGGGTTGCTGCCAGATAGTCTCGAGATGCTCCATTAACTTAACTTGTAAATCCCAACTGGACGAATCCGGCGCCAGTCCCGCTTTTTGCGCTTGATACATCGAATCCATGACTTCGCCGAAGATGTCGACTTGGAGTTGTCCTGCCGCAGCATTGCCAATGCGGACTGGATTGGATTCGAGGTAGCCATTTAGCCAAGGTACCGTCCATTCAGGGACGCGTCGCTCGGCGGCGAGGCCGTACATGATTTGGACTTGGCTAGGCTTGCCGGCGACGGCATGCCGCAACCACCGGCGCCAAGCTTCGGCTTCGGTCTGGAAGCCGCAACTCAGGAGCGCCATCAGCGTGAACGTCGCATCGCGCAGCCAGCAAAATCGATAGTCCCAATTTCTTTCGCCGCCGATTCGTTCGGGAAGCGATGTCGTTGCGGCCGCGACGATGCCGCCGGTGGGCCTGTAGGTCAGCGCTTTCAGGGTGATAAGCGAGCGCACCACATCTTTGGCGTAACGGCCACAAGTCTTATATTGGCCGGCCCATGTTTGCCACTCCGCCGTCGTTTGCTCCAGCATGCCGAAAGGATCGATCGGACCGGGCAGAGGGTCGAACGATGAGCCGTAACTCAGCACGAAATGCGCGGTTTCACCGGCGTCTATGGTAATGGAATTGGTGTGCGTAAAGCCTTCGGCCATGAGTTCGCGGTCTGATCTCAGCACAACCATGTCCGGACCAGCGATTGCTTTGATGCAGCCCGGTCCCAGGCGGGTGACCCAAGGAACGATGGCGCCGTAGTCAAAGCGCAACGCCAATCGCGTGTGCACCTGCACTTGGCCGCGCAGCCCGCGCATGATGCGCACGACATGGCTACAGCCACTGGTGCGGAGCGGCATGAAGTCGATTAGTGCGAACGCACCGCCATCGACGGTTTCAAATTCTGTTTCGAGGATCAGCGTGTTGTTGCGATATTTGCGCGCTACTCGCTTCACTTCGCCGACCGGTTCAATGCACCAAAAGCCGTTGTCCGGCTTGCCCAACAGTGCTGCAAACAGCGCTCCGGAGTCAAAGCGCGGCCAACATAACCAGTCTATCGAGCCGTTGCGACCGACGAGTGCTGCGGTTTCACAATCGCCTATCACTGCGTAATCTTCGATGTGGCTGGGCATGCCGTTCCCGGAACACTTAGGTCGTCGAAGAGCAGTAACGATCTGCTGGTCTGCTATGTTCCCGAACGGTCGGCATTCTCCACTTCAAGCGCGAGCACTGAGGATTGCTTCCTCGACATCCCGAAGCCGATCCTTGCCGAAGAACATTTCGGAACCGACGAAGAAAGTGGGGCTGCCGAAATTGCCGCGCGCGACTGAACTTTCCGTATCTTTGAGCAAACGATCTTTGACATCCTGGTCCTGGGCGCGGGCGAGAAGTTTCGCGCCATCCAGTCCGGATGCGTCGAGGGCCGCACGGATCACTTCGGCGTCGTCCATCTTCTTGGGTGCTCCCCACATGTGATGGAAGACGGCGTCGACATAAGGGGCAAGCTTGCCGTCCAGCTCGGCGGCGACGGCGCCGCGCATGATTTGCACGGTGTTGACGGGGAAATGCGGGTTCATCTGGAAGGGAATTTTGTACTTCTGGATGAAGCGCTGCATTTCCAGGCGCCCGTATTCATTTTTGTTCTTGATGTCCTTGAATTGCTGCATCGGCGATTGGTTGCCGGTCATTTTAAAGATGCCGCCGAGCAGTACAGGCACATATTTGAAGGGCACGCCGGTGCGGGCGGCAATCTGCGGAATCACTTTGTGGCTGAGGTAGGAGTTCGGGCTGCCGAAATCGAAGTGAAATTCTACGGTGGGCGTAGACATGGCTGATCGTCCTTCCGGGCATGAGTTTCCGAGAAGATCAAACGGAACAGACGCCGATGCAAGTCTGAATGCGGGCAATCGTAGTCGTTACAAGCTGGCGCTCATGCCGCCATCGACGACGAGTTCGGAGCCAGTGCAATAGCGGCTGTCGTCGGAGGCGAAGAAGAGGACGGCGCGGGCGATTTCTTCGGGTTCGCCCAAGCGGCGCATGGCGGTCTCCGCGACAAGCGCGTCCGTGATGGTGGGATTGCGTAAGATCTGCTTGGTCAGGGCCGTTGCCACGAAACCCGGCGAGATCGTATTCACACGGATATTGAAGGGGGCATATTCGACGGCGAGGCCGCGGGTGAGTGCGGCGACGGCACCTTTGGTGGCAGAATATGCAACAAGCTGGCGCATGGCGCGGCTGCCCATGATCGAGGCGACATTGATCAGCGAGCCGCGACCGGATGCTTTCAAAAGTTCGAAGCCGTCTCGGGCCATGCGCACGACGCCGTCAAGATTGACCTCGCGAATCGTCACCCATTCTTCGTCGGTGAGATGCCGAAAGTCGGCGCGCACATTAAGGCCGGCGTTATTGACGAGCACATCAAGTTTGCCGTGCGCGGTGCCGATTGCACGAAACAGTGCTTTGACATCCTGACCACGCGTAATGTCGGTGATGTGCGAGGTCGCGTGACCGCCTGCGACGCGGATCGCCGCGGCCGTCGCTTCGGCTGCGGCGCCATCGACATCGGCAAGGTGGACGTGGGCCCCCTCGCCGGCGAAGACGATTGCAGTGGCTTTGCCGATGCCGTTGCCGCTACCGGTCACCAGCGCGATGCGGTCTTTCAAACGGGACATGGCAGCTCCTGCAGCGCGATACTGAGCGCGCTTTAGCGAGGCATCGCGGTGCGGTCAATCGTGCAGAGACGACAAGGTTATTGCTTGCGGCAAGGCAAAAAAAACAGCACCGAAAATGCTCGGTGCTGCTGGAAGGAGCCCTGAAGATGGTGGTTTACTTGCGGAGGCCGTCGCGAACTTCGTCGTAGTAGCCGTCGAAGCCGACCTTGAATTTGACGCCGAGCCGGAACGTGTCGGAGTTGCCCTTGATGGCATAGAGGTCACCGTTGGACAGCGGCACGTTCATATTGCCGTAGTGTTCATGCAGGTATTCGGCGAAGAGGATCGTGTTGCCGCGATGGAATTCGGTGCCGCCGCCGTAGACGCCGCCCATCAGCGTGCGCCCCTGCGATGCGCCAGAAAGTTCAACGGCGGTAACGCCACGGAAGCCGTAACCGCCGGTGCCGTAGATCGCCCAGTCCGGGCGCATGTAGAAGCCGACACGTCCGCGAAGGGAGCCGAAGTAGTCGGTACTGACATCGGCGTTAGCGATACCGCGCGAGCCATGGGCGAAGCCAAAATCGCCGTCGACGCCGTAGCTGAAGCCGCGCGCGCGCAGGAATTCGAGACCTGCCGAAACGCCGCCGCCATTGTTGGAGAGGCGGCCGCGGTCCGTCGTTGCGGGCAACAAACTGGTCGGTCCTGGCGTGAAGTCGCCGCTTAGCGTGGTGGTGCCACCTTGCAGGAACGCGCCGACGCGCACCTGATGTGGACCCTCGTAATTCTGAGCCAGCGTTGGTGCCGCCCACGCAACAACGAGGCCGGCAGTGACAGCCGCGCGCTTCATCAGTCGAGCACGGGCGCTGCGGGTTTGAAAGTGGATCATAGATTGCTCCGCCGGTTTGAAGCGCGCAGCTGCACGACTTCTTAAGCCAATGACGCAAGCAGAATCTGATTCGGTGCTCTTCGGGACAGCGAAACTTTATGACATTCTGCCATATCCACAAAGCACGTTGCAGGACTGGCACACCCGGCTATGCATGGTCCCTTTGCGAGGTGCCGCACGCATCCGTGTCAGACAGACGGGGGAACCCATTTATCGCGCATGGTGACCAGTTCCTCGGCGGCACTCGGGTGCAAGGCCATGGTGTTGTCGAAATCCGACTTCGTGGCACCCATCTTCATGGCGATCGCCGCCATCTGGACGATTTCGGCGGCATCCGGTCCAAGCACGTGGCAGCCGACGACCTTGTCGGACTTCGCATCGACGATCAATTTCATCAGCATCCGCTCATCACGCCCGGCAAGGACGTATTTCATCGGACGAAAGCGGGTTTTGTAGATATCGACGGTCTCGAACATGGCGCGCGCCTGCGCCTCTGTCATGCCGACGGTGCCGATTTCGGGTTCAGTGAAGACGGCTGTCGGGATCATGGTGTGGTCGGCATGCCAGGTTTTGTTGCCAAAGGCGGTATCGGCAAAAGCGTGCCCTTCGCGAATTGCGACGGGCGTAAGCGCGACGCGGTCGGTGACGTCGCCGACGGCATAGATGCTGGGTACGTTTGAGCGGGAGTGGGCGTCGACGATGACCGCTCCGTTTGATTTCAATTCGACGCCGGCCGTTTCGAGTCCGAGACCGAGTGTATTGGGCTGGCGGCCGATGGCATACATCACCTGATCAACGACAAGTTCGGTGCCGTCTGACAATGTGGCCGCCAAGCCATCCGAAGTCTTGCCAATCGACGTGATCGTCCGGCCGGTAACGATCTTGACGCCGCGCTTGCTCATGGCGGCGCTGACATCGTCGCGGAGATCCTGATCGAAGCCGCGAAGGATCTGATCGCCACGGTATAAGAGCGTGGTGTCAGTGCCGAGACCTGCAAAAATACCGGCAAACTCGGCCGCAATATAGCCGCCACCGGCGATGAGGATGCGGCGCGGCTGGGCTTTCAAGTGGAACGCTTCGTTCGATGTGATGGCCAACTCGTGACCCGGCGTGATGACGGAAATCTCGGGGTGACCGCCTGTCGCGATCAAGATCGTTCGCGCCGTGACTTGCCGGTCGGAGCTTATAAAGCGGACGCGGTTAGGCCCCGTGACAACGGCGCGGGAGGCGATGGTTTCAACTTTCCAGCGGGCAAGCGTGCTGCGATAGGCGGCCTCGAGGCGGTTGATTTCGTTGTCCTTGTTGGCAATCAGCGTCGGCCAATCGAAGCGTGCTTCGGGAATTGTCCAGCCGAAGCCCTTGGCGTCCTCGAAGTCGCCGTGGAAGCGACTGGCGTAAACCAGCAGTTTCTTGGGGACGCAGCCGCGAATGACACACGTGCCGCCGACGCGATATTCCTCGGCTATGGCGACGCGCGCACCATGGCTGGCTGCGATGCGGGCGGCGCGAACGCCACCGGAGCCCGCGCCGATGACAACGAGATCATATTCAAAGTTGGCCACGCGAGCTCCAGGTCAGACAAACATTTGAAAGCGCTACGGTCAGAGGTCGATGCCACGTTTTTTGAGTTCCTGGCGTGCGGAGCTATCTATCTCGGCTCCTATCTTGCGGCCCCAACTTTGCCCGGCGGCCATCGAATCTTTCAAAATCTCGGGCTGAGTTGCCGTGAACTTGCGACCCGTCGGCGATTTGTAGAACGCGATCAGACCGGCGATGTCGTCGCTGGTGAACCGTTCGGCATAGATGACGGCGATCTGGTCGATCAGTTCCTGCTTACGGTCGGTGAACTTGGTCATCATGGATTGCATGACTTGCTCGATTTCAGCGCGATTTTCCGGTTTTTGGGCCGTCAGGATCTGGGTCATCTGCTGCATCATGGATGGCATCACGGTATCGAAATTTCTCGCCCCGCCCGACAGTTCCAGATGCTCGTGCGCCTGGGCGAGGCGCTGCGGATCGATCGGCGCCTTCTGTGCAATGGCGCTGAAAGCCAGCAAAAGAGAAAATGTCGCCGCCGTCAGTACGGACTTGGCATTGATTTGCAGCATGATGTGCTCCGCTCGGGTAGGCTCAATCTTCAGGCAGATCGTCGAGGAGGTCGTCTAACCCAGTGTAATCGGAGCTTTCGAGTTCCTCGACGCCTTTGGGTCCAGCGACAATGGCGCGCTCTGCCATGCCCAGAAAAAGTCCGTTTTCGACGACGCCCGGAACCATCTTCAACAGCAGGTCGAGACTGTCGGGCTCTTCAATGCTGCCGAAGGCACAATCGTAGATGTAGTTACCGCCGTCAGTTACGAACGGTTGGCGGTCAAGTCCCAAGCGCAGTTTAATTTCACCTATGCAGCCGGCGCTGGCAGCCAACTCTTCGATCAGGTCCTTGGTGGCGCGCACGCCGAAGCGAACGACTTCGATCGGCAAAGGAAACGCGCCGAGCATTGCAACCTGCTTGGAGATGTCGGCGATAACGATCATGCGGTCGGAGGCAGACGCGACGATTTTCTCGCGCAACAGTGCGCCGCCACCGCCCTTAATCAACTTTACGTCCCTGGTCAGCTCGTCGGCACCGTCGATGGTCAGATCGAGCTTGGGACAGTCGTCGAGCGTGGTTAGGCGAATGCCCAATGCGCGCGCTTGCGCGGCCGTCGCTTCGGACGTGGGGACGCAAATGACATCCAGGCCGGATTTTACTTTGGCACCTAGCAGGTCGACGAACTTCGCGGCGGTTGAGCCGGTGCCGAGGCCGAGCTTCATGCCGGGCTCGACGTAGGTCAATGCCCGTTCTGCGGCTTGCATCTTGTAGTTATCGTTGGCCATCACCGCGCTCCTCGACAGGCAAACTCTTGCAGTTTAGTAGACACAATTATGGCACAACGCCACGGCGGATCGTTCGCTGGCTACGCGTCTGGCACCGATTGGTGACGAACATGTCCGTTCGTCCGGCCCGCCCTTGTTGCACCGCGACGACGCGCTTACATATCCCGGGCACAGTCGTCCGACTGCCATCGTAAACGCCACGCGCGCATGAGTTGTTGGACGGTTATACACGCCGACAAGCGAAACGCACCTCAGTCTCCCTAATTTTTGTCGAGAACCAACTCATGCGCCTCTTTCGACGCCGCGAATTTATCCCTGTACTGCGCTTGTCCGGTCCGATCGGCATGGCAACTCCACTGCGGCCCGGGCTGTCATTGGCTACGCTCGCGGGGCCATTGGAAAAGGCCTTCAAATCGTCGAAGTTGGCGGGAGTTGCAATTGCTATCAACTCGCCTGGCGGATCGCCGGTGCAATCTAATCTGATCTTCAACCGCATCAGGCATTTGGCCAAGGAAAACAACAAACGCGTGCATGTTTTCTGCGAGGATGTGGCGGCCTCCGGAGGCTATTACATTGCGGTCGCGGGAGATGAAAT
This sequence comes from Hyphomicrobiaceae bacterium, assembly GCA_025351355.1. Taxonomy (GTDB): domain Bacteria; phylum Pseudomonadota; class Alphaproteobacteria; order Rhizobiales; family Hyphomicrobiaceae; genus JABFRJ01. The sequence goes on along the minus strand of JANXWC010000234.1, from coordinate 12,828 downwards.
TTATGCCGATCCGTCATCGATCGTCGGCTCCATCGGCGTAATTTCACAGGGCTTCGGCTTTCAGAAGGCGCTTGAAAAATACGGCATCGAGCGGCGCGTCTATACATCTGGGTTGAACAAAGGGTCGCTAGACCCTTTCTTGCCGGAAAAGGCCGAAGATATCGAACGGCTCAAGGCCCTGCAGGCGGACGTGCACGAAGTCTTCATGGGCGTGGTCAAGGCGCGGCGGGGGGCGAAGTTGACCGGTGATGAAAGTGATCTGTTCTCGGGCGCGTTCTGGTCGGCGAAGCGGGCGGTTGAGCTTGGCCTCATCGACGGGATTGGCGACATGCGATCGCGGATGCGTGAAATATATGGTCCGACGGTCGAATTGAGGGCTGTGCCGCTCGGACGAAGCGGACTATTGTCACGGCTACGGCGCAGCAGTGGGACCGGCGACGTTTCGTTCGGTCTCCAATCTGCCGTAATTCCGGCATGGCTTCAGGGTGATTCTCTGGCTGGCGATGTGCTCTCGGCCTTGGAAGCGCGGTCGCTATGGGCTCGATTTGGGCTTTGAGACAGTCCTGACGGTTACGATGGACCTGACGAACAACGACGGCAGGTTAGGAGAACGGCAATGCCACAAGTGTTTGTATTGGCCGCACTTGGAGCTGGCTTGTATGCCGGATATCGTGCCCTGATGCGTGTTAGCGAGGTGTGGGCGGCAGAGTTGAAAAGAAGCGAAAACGACAGTCGTTCGCGGGCAACGATGACTGAGGCCGAAAAGGACTTGGGCACGCTGGAATATGACCCGCGCAGCGGTGTCTACAAGCCATCGAAGCCCGAGTGATTTATTGGGACTTAGGTCGGCGATTCGTCGTTCAAAACGGATTCCAGGTGGGCGTACTGGTAAAGCGGATATAGCCGATATTGGCGCCGAGGCGCAGGCCGATACCGGAGCGAATGGGGGCCATGCCAATACGGCCATTGCTCATGTAAGTAACGCCCAAGCCCCCGACAACGAAGGCGGAGCCTTCGATCCCCGTAAAGTTCGCGAACACGTCTTCCGGCTGACGCATCTTGTAAACCAGGAACAAGATCTGCGCGCCTTGAGCGCCAATGTCGGCGCCAAGTGACGGGCCGTGCCAGTAGACCTGCATGTTGCCACCAGATCGGAGATAAAGGCGGCCAGATCCATAGCGTACGCCGGCGACAAAAGCGCCGCCGGTTTCCTGACCCAGAATGTAGGCCGATGGTCGGCCAGATTGGGCGAATGCGTGCTCGAGAACGCGCGCCAAATTGGCAGATACCTTGCCAAACACGCCACTGGATGCCGCGACGATCTCATCAATCGTATAGCCTTCGGGTTCGATTTGAGGCGGCGTCGTCGTGGCTCCCGGAGGTGACGATAGTGCAGGCGGCGCTGCCGGGGGCGCCGGAGCGGGCGGCGGGAGCGGCGTGGATTTGGTCTGGGTGGCCCAGCGGGCATCCGGTTTGGTCTGCGGCGGTGACGACTTCGGCAAATTGGCGGGGGCGGTGCCTGCAGGATTGGCGGCTGCTTCGTTGGGTTTCTCCGGCAACCTTGCATTTGCCTGTGGCGGCGTCGCCGGTACTGCCGGCTCTGACGCTGTCTTGTCGCCGGACAATTGATCCAAACGATTGAGGACATACTTCCTTTTGGCACGAATCGTTGCCTGAAGTTCAAGGCTGACGGACTCTACCTCGGCAATGCGGGCACAGTCAGGTGTACTACCGCTGGTATCGCCGCCGAGGCGGTCGAGCTGCGCCAAAAGTTCGTTGGCACTTGAGTCTAGAACTGCCGTGCGCGCATCTTCAAGCGCCGCATAGCCCTTCTCCTGGTACTCTTGATCGGACCACCCCTTGACCTGCTTCAGACGAAGGAGCTTTGCCTGAAGCTGCGGTTGGGTTGAATTCGTGAGCTTGCGCAATTGCTCGCCGGCGCTATCGATGGCGGCTGCAAGTTGGCTTGAGTCGCAGGTTTGGGCACAGAGGCGATGTGGTGAAAACGGCACCGTTGCCAGCAACACAAGTGATGCCGCCCACATACGCGGTGGCGTCAGGATAGAAGAGTTGCATTTGGGAAACAGCGTCATGACGAGGGCTTAAGCGAGGTCGGCGCGCACGTCAAACGGCATAGCCTTAGTTGGGCGACTGGGCAAGTTTGGCGCGGGCGTCAAAGACGACCGCGCCGTGGCCAGCTGGCTGCCCAGAGTTTTATGCGGTGACGTGGCGGAACATGTGGCGGCGTGCCTCTTCGTCGAGTTCGGCCTTGAACGCGTGTTTGTCCTTGAGGGCAACTGCTTTTACGGCCGCGGGGCGGGCCGAGATTTCGCCGGTCAGCCGCTTGAGGTTGGGTAGCTTTGCCCAGGCAGCCTCGCCGAGGATAAAGGGGATCATGCGCGACCAACCCCAGACGTTCATGTCGACGATGGTATAGGTTTTGCCGAGCATATAAGGGCCTTTGGCCAATTGTGCTTCGAGGATGTTGAAGTGCCTGACAGCTTCGAATTGGTAGCGCTCGTTGCCGTAGGGCTGGGGCGATTTGGTGAAATGCTTGAAATGGACGGCCTGGCCGGAATAGGGGCCGACGCCGGTGCCGACGAACATCATCCACGACAGCAATTGCGCGCGTTGTGCGGGCGTGTTTTCGGGCAGAAACTTGCCGGTTTTCTCGGCGAGATAAAGCAGGATGGCGTTGCTGTCGAAGACGGTTACGTCGCCGTCCACAATGACCGGCACTTTCTGGTTTGGATTGAGCGCGGTGAGCGCGGGTTGGAACTGCTCGCCTTTGCGGGTATCGACGGGAATGGGTTCATAGGGAAGGCCGGCCTCTTCGAGAAACAAGGCGATCTTGGTGGGGTTTGGCGAGCCGTTGAAATAGAATTTCAGCATAGTCGTCTCCGTTGAAATGGCGCGGGTGCACGTGGGACTTCTAGTGTGGGGAAACCGGCCGAGACAATGGCTGATCGAGATGGCAGCGTTGGCGCTAACGGCTGTCGACAACGGTGCGCAGTTGTGGCTCCATGCCTTAACCCGTCCCCGCAGCACGCTTGAGTGAACGCTTATGGATATCCGTCCCGCCGACACATCGCCTACCCGCCGCGGCCCTGCAGAATGGTTTACTGGCACGGTGTGGCAAGATCCGGTGGTCGAGGCGCCGGCACCAGCGCGGGTGCGCGTCAATCGTGTCAGTTTTGAGCCGGGCGCTCGGACGGCGTGGCACACGCATCCGTTGGGGCAGACGCTGTACGTGCTCAGCGGCGTCGGGCGGGCGCAGACGTGGGGTGGACCTGTTAAAACATTGCGACCGGGCGATACGGTGTGGATCCCGCCGGGCGAAAAGCATTGGCATGGGGCGGCGCCCGGCCACGGCATGGTGCATCTGGCAATGCAGGAGGCATTGGACGGCGTGGCCGTCGTTTGGCTCGAGCATGTGCCTGACGACATCTATGGCGCGGCGCCGGTCGCTTAAGCCAATTCAACACAAGAGAGCGAAGAGGATACGACCGTGATCAACGTCATTGCTATCATCACTGCAAAGCCCGGCAAGCTGCCGGAAGTACTTGAGGCTTTCCGGGCCAACATGGCGGCGGTGCACGCCGAAAAGGGCTGCATCGAGTATGCACCGGTGACTGATACGCCGGGCATGGGCAAATTCCAGACGCCGATCGGGCCGGATGCTTTCATGGTCGTGGAAAAATGGGCGACGAAAGAAGACCTGATGGCACACGCCGCCGCACCGCACATGGCCGCCTATGGTGCTAAGGTGAAGGATCTGCTGGCCGACCGCGTGATCCATGTGCTGTCGCCGGCGTGACGCGGAAAATGCTGTCTGTTGCGCAGGGGATGATTGACCCGGCAAATTTCGCTTTTAACATCATTGACGTTGGCAGCTCGTTTGACCGGGATTGGCTGCGTTATCCTCCCCGGCCCCAGCCTTCCCCCGCGAGGGGGAGGGAATCTCGCCGAGGCTGCGCTAAGTTGAGTTGATGTCATGTCCGACAAACGCCGTTCGTTGTTGCAGGTTTCACCGCCGGTTGCCGGTGCACAGGGTGTGGCCGCGGGCCAATATCCGACTGTGCGAATGCGGCGAAACCGCAAGGCTGACTGGTCGCGGCGGTTGAATGCCGAGAATCGGCTGACGGTGGATGACTTGATCTGGCCGATCTTTCTGATCGATGGGGCGGTCGCGCGAGTGCCGGTGGCACACATGCCGGGGATCGATCGGGTCAACATCGCGGAAGCGGTGCGGGAGGCGGAAAAGGCCGTGGCGCTGGGAATTCCAGCAATTGCGCCGTTTCCGTATGTGGACCCGGCGCTGCGCGATCCGACGGGGAGCGAAGCGGTCAAAGCGGCGAACTTGATGGGCCGCGCGGTCAAAGCGATCAAAGCGGCAGTACCGCAGCTTGGCATCATTACTGACGCGGCGCTCGATCCTTATACGAGCCATGGCCATGATGGGCTGCTGGCCGACGATGGGCGCATCCTCAACGATCAGACGATCGAGGTCTTGTGTCGGCAGGCGCTGGCATTGGCTGAAGCCGGAACGGACTGCATCTCGCCGTCGGACATGATGGATGGGCGCGTCGGTGCAATCCGCGTAGCGCTCGACGGCGCGGGTTTCGAGGACGTGCAGATCATGTCTTATGCAGCCAAATATGCCTCGGGGTTTTATGGGCCGTTCCGGGATGCGATTGGCAGCAATGCGACGCTGAAGGGCGACAAGCGCACGTATCAGATGGATCCGGCGAATACCGACGAAGCGATGCGCGAGGTGGCGCTGGATATCGCCGAGGGTGCGGACATGGTGATGGTCAAGCCGGGCATGCCCTATCTCGATGTGGTGCATCGGGTGAAGACGACGTTCGGTGTGCCGACGTTTGCCTACCAGGTGTCCGGCGAATACGCGATGTTGATGGCGGCAATCCGCAATGGTTGGTTGGATGGCAACCGAGTGATTCCAGAGGCATTGCTGGCGTTCAAGCGAGCCGGGGCGGACGGCATTTTGACTTATTTCGCGCCGGAGATGGCAAAGCGAATGAAGGCCGGCCATTGAGCTCAGACTGTGCGCGGCGATGGCTCAGTTCGATGCTGTTGGTGCTCGCACTTGGCGGATGCAGCCGGCTGATCGACACAGACGCCGTACGCCTCTGCCGCAGCTTGTTACCGGTGCTCGATCGTAACGCGGAACAGATCGAAGTCATCAACACAGCGATCAGCGGCAGGACATCACGCATCGAACAAGCGGTGGTTCTCGACTACCGCGTGTCCCGTGGATCCGGTCAGCCGGCAATACGACGAATATCATGCATCTACGCGGTGCCAAGCACTCAGCCAGTGGTCGATCCGGCGCTGGGGGTGGCGGCGCAACTCGATGCTGTGGTGACCGACGAGGGCGCGCTTGGACCGCTGCGTCTGCATCTTCTCAAGCAAAATTGGATCGCACGGGGCGCGTCAGCGGCGGCCGATCCGGCTCCATTTGCGACTCTTGGCCAGGTGCCCAGCGTGTCGCGCCGGACGGCAATCCTCGTACAGACCGTGCTGTCGGCGCTGCCGATCATCTCGATCTATGCCTTGCTGGCCGCCGCGTATGCGCTGGTCTACGGACTGGTTGGTCGCATCAACCTGGCATTCGGTGAGTTGACGATTTTGGCCGGCTACGGCGCGTTCATCGGCATCTCCGCGATCGAGGGCGGCAGCGCGACGGGGCTGGGACTGATCGCCGGGGCGGGCCTGGCTTTCTATGCCGGCATGACGCAAGGGGCTGCGCTGGGCCGCTGGGTGCTACTGCCACTCGTTGGACGGCCAGGACAGCATCTGTTGATCGCTACGATCGGTTTGTCACTGTTCTGGTCGGAGTTGCTGCGGCTGGCGCAGGGCAGCAGCAATCGATGGATCGGTCCGGTTTTCAACCGACCGCTGGCGATGGCGCGCGATGGGACCTACGTCGTGACGATAACTCCGATCGCGTTGCTGCTACCGGTCGTCGCAGGGCTTGCCGCGGCGTTACTGGTTTTGACTGTTAATCGGTCGCGATTCGGTCGGCGGTGGCGGGCCTTTGCAGATGATCCGAAAGCTGCCGAAATGATGGGTGTTGATCCGGGTCGCTTGGTCGTTGTCACAATGCTGCTGGCTTCGGCATGTGCATCGTTGGCGGGGTATCTGACAACTTTGTACTACGGAGGCATCGGGTTTGCCGGGGGGCAGCTCGTTGGCCTAAAGGCCTTGATTGCGGCTGTAGTCGGCGGAATAGGGTCTGTTCAGGGAGCATTGCTCGGCGGCGTGGTGCTCGGTCTGGCAGAGGCGGCTTGGTCCGCCTGCTTCCAAATCGAGTATCGCGATCCGGCGATCTTTCTGATGTTGGTCGTCGTGTTGACGCTAAGGCCCGAGGGATTGCTGAGGCAAGGCAGCCGCGGAATTACTCAAGAGCGGTAGCACGGTGACAACCTTACGGGGAGCCTGTTACGTTTGCCTATCCAACGCTTGCCTATGGAATAGGCCGATCGCACTCGTTGATGGGCCTACCTGCGCGCGAAACTATCAGCTAAGAGGACGCGCACAGAGATTACCCCGGGCGCAGCTTACTGGGTGGTTCGTGTTTGAACTGCTGCGCTCACCAATTGAGAGCTCTTAAATGGCAAGAGAACCCCAAAACGCGGCATTTGCCCAATCGTCTTTTCTCGACGGGACTAATGCTGCGTACATCGAACAAATGCAGTCGATCTACGAGAGCAATCCCGGCGGCGTGCCAGAAGAATGGCGGCGATTTTTTGAAACGATGCAGGACACACGGGCGGACACCGGCCCGTCATGGGCTCGCAACGGCGGCGGCAGCGAGGGCAATAAGGACCTGCTCGGCGCACTGACGGGCGATTACGGTGCAGACGACGGTGAATTGCGCGGTCGCATCGAGCAGCGGGCGCAACAGGCAGGCTACGATCTGACCCCGGTGGCGAGTTTCAGGGCGACTCAGGACAGCATCCGCGCGCTGATGCTAATCCGCGCCTTTCGTGTGATGGGACATTTAATCGCAGATCTCGATCCGCTCGATCTGACCGAGCGCAAAGTGCACAAGGAGCTGCGACCGGAGACGTATGGCTTTACCGAAGCCGATCTCGACCGGCCGATATTCATCGACAAGGTGCTGGGTCTGGAGATGGCGACGGTGCGCCAGATGCTCAAGATCCTGAAGAAGACCTACTGCCGGCATATCGGCGTGGAGTTTATGCACATCACGTCGCCGCTGCAGAAAGCGTGGATCCAGGAGCGTATCGAAGGCGCCGACAAGGATGTCACGTTCACCGTCGAGGGCAAGAAGGCCATTCTCAACAAACTGATCGAGGCGGAAGGATTCGAGAAATTCGCCGACGTCAAATACACGGGCACGAAGCGTTTCGGGCTCGAAGGCGCGGAGTCGATGGTGCCGGCGCTGGAGCAGATCATCAAGCGCGGCGGACAACTCGGCGTCAAAGAGATCGTCATCGGTCTGGCGCATCGTGGCCGCTTGAATACCTTGGCCAACGTGATGGCGAAGCCGATGCGGGCCATCTTCAACGAGTTCCGCGGCGGATCGTTCAAACCTGACGATGTGGAGGGATCGGGTGACGTCAAGTATCATCTTGGGGCCTCGTCGGACCGAGAGTTCGACGGCAACAGGGTGCATTTGTCACTGACCGCCAATCCGTCGCATTTGGAAATCGTTGATCCGGTCGTGCTGGGCAAAGTGCGCGCCAAGCAGGACCAGCATGGCTGCACTCCAAATGACCGACGCGCCGTGTTGCCGCTGCTCATCCATGGCGATGCGGCTTTCGCCGGGCAAGGCGTGGTGGCTGAGTGTTTCGGGCTATCGGGTCTGCGCGGGCATCGCACCGGCGGGTCGATCCATTTCGTGATCAACAATCAGATCGGGTTCACGACGAACCCGAAGTTCTCGCGGTCGTCGCCCTATTGCACTGACGTGGCGAAGATCGTCGAAGCGCCGATATTCCACGTCAACGGCGATGATCCGGAAGCGGTCGTGCATGTGGCAAAGATCGCTACGGAATTCCGCATGAAGTTCCAGAAGCCGGTCGTAATCGACATGATCTGCTATCGGCGGCACGGCCACAACGAGGGTGACGAGCCGGCGTTCACGCAACCGATCATGTACAAAAAGATCCGTTCGCAGCCGACGACAGTTAGTCTCTATGCGCAGAAGCTGGTCGGCGAGGGGACGCTGGCGCAGGGCGACGTCGATGGAATGCAAACCAGCTATCGTGCGCGGCTCGATGTAGAACTGGCGGCGGCTGAGGGCTACAAGCCGAACAAGGCTGATTGGCTGGATGGGCGCTGGTCGACGGTGGGGCCCGATGAGGATGAAGCGCGGCGCGGCAATACCTGCGTGGCAGTCGACGTGCTGCGCGAGGTCGGGCGACGGCTGACGGCTATTCCCAACGACTTCAATGCACACAAGACAGTGCAGCGGTTGATCGAGCGGCGACGTGAGATGATCGATTCAGGCGTTGGCATCGATTGGTCGATGGCGGAGCACTTGGCTTTCGGGACGCTGGTGCGCGACAAGTTTCATGTCCGATTGAGCGGGCAGGACAGCGAGCGCGGGACCTTCTCGCAGCGGCATTCAGTGCTGACGGATCAAGTGACGGAGCGTCAGTATACGCCGCTCAAGCACGTGTCGCCGGATCAGGCGCGCTTCGAAGTCATCAATTCGATGCTGTCGGAGGAGGCGGTGCTCGGCTTCGAGTACGGCTATTCGCTGGCCGAGCCGATGGCGTTGGTGTTGTGGGAAGCGCAATTCGGCGATTTTGCCAACGGCGCGCAGGTGATCTTCGACCAGTTCCTGTCTTCGGGCGAGCGCAAGTGGCTGCGCATGTCGGGCCTCGTCTGCCTGTTGCCGCATGGCTATGAAGGACAGGGGCCTGAGCATTCGTCAGCGCGGTTGGAGCGGTTCCTGCAGCTGTCGGCGGAAGACAACTGGCAGGTGGCGAACTGCACGACGCCGGCCAACTACTTCCACATTCTGCGCCGGCAGATTCATCGCAAGGTACGCAAGCCACTCATTCTGATGACGCCGAAATCGCTGTTACGGCACAAGCGCGTTGTCTCGTCGATCGAGGATTTCGGGCCGGGGACCAGCTTCCACCGTATCCTTTGGGATGATGCGCAGACGGGTGCGAACGAGAAAATCAAGCTGAAGGCGGACGCCGATATCAAGCGCGTCGTGCTGTCGAGCGGCAAGGTTTATTACGATCTGTATGATGCGCGCGAGGCGGCCGGGATCGACGACGTGTACCTGCTGCGCGTGGAGCAACTCTATCCGTTCCCCGTGAAAGCGCTGGTGGCGGAACTATCGCGATTCCCGAATGCCGATGTGGTGTGGTGCCAGGAGGAGCCGGCGAACATGGGTGCGTGGTCGTTCGTGGCGCCGCAACTCGAGTGGGTGCTGGAGCGCGCGCCGATGCGGGTGAAGCGTGCGGCGTATGCAGGCCGCCACGCGGCGGCGTCGACAGCGACGGGGCAAGCGAGCCGGCATTTGACCGAACAGAAGGCGCTGGTGGAGCAGGCTTTGAAGGGGTGAAGGCGAGGTGTCGTAGATTGGGTCAAGCGTTTCGGCGCGACCCAACAACGGCAGACGCCGCGCTCGCAATGTTGGGTTACGCGCCGACGAGGCGCTAACCCAACCTACACCAGCAGCTGACGACCGATTTAAATTTGCAAATATCAAAACGAGACAATCTTCCATGGCTATCGATATTAAAGTCCCATCCCTCGGTGAGAGCGTGACGGAGGCGACCGTCGGCAAGTGGTTCAAGAAGCCAGGCGACGCAATCAAGCTCGATGAACCGTTGTGCGAACTGGAAACCGACAAGGTGACGGTTGAAGTGCCGGCGCCCGCGGCGGGCGTGCTGGCTGACATCGCGGTGAAAGAGGGAGAGACGGTCGCGGCCGGCGGCGTGCTCGGCTCGATCCGCGAGGGCGGCGCAGCTGCTACAGCGGCGCCTGCGCCAAATGCTGCGTCACGACCTGTTACGGCCGCGAAAGTGACGGCGCCGATGGCGGCGGCGGCTGCCAACACCCCGACGATGCCGCCGGCACCGTCGGCACGGCGCATGATGGAAGAGATCGGTTTAACGACGGCGGACGTCGCGGGTTCAGGTCGGCGCGGACAGGTGCTGAAGGAAGACGTGATGGCGGCGCGCCCGGCAGCTGGAGGCGGGCAGCAGCAGCAGTCGACGCAGATGACGGCTGTCGCTTATGCGCCACCGCCCATGCCGAGTGCGCCCGCGCAAATGCAGCGGATGCCATCGGTGGGGACAGACGGTGCACGCGAGGAGAGGGTCAAGATGACCCGGCTGCGCCAGACGATCGCGCGACGGTTGAAGGACGCGCAGAACACCGCCGCGATGCTGACGACATTCAATGACGTCGACATGAGCAACGTGATGAAGCTGCGCTCCGACTACAAGGAGCTGTTCGAAAAACGCCACGGGACCAAGCTCGGGTTCATGGGCTTCTTCGTCAAGGCGTGCATCCAGGCGCTGAAAGAGATTCCAGCGGTCAACGCAGAGATCGACGGACAGGATATCGTCTACAAGAATTACTATCACATCGGCGTCGCGGTCGGCACGGACAAAGGGCTGGTGGTGCCTGTCGTGCGTGAGGCGGATCACCTCAATCTGGCCGAGATCGAGAAGGCGGTTGCCGGATTCGGCAAGAAGGCGCGCGACGGAAAGCTCGGCATCGAAGACATGCAAGGCGGCACGTTCACAATCTCGAATGGGGGAACGTACGGCTCGATGATGTCGACGCCAATCCTCAATGCGCCGCAGTCGGGCATTCTCGGCATGCACCGTATCGAAGAACGGCCGGTAGTACGTGGTGGTCAGATCGTAATCCGACCGATGATGTATCTGGCAATGAGTTACGATCACCGCATCGTCGACGGTAAAGATGCCGTGACTTTCCTTGTGCGGGTCAAGGAATGCCTGGAAGATCCGCAGCGCTTTGTGCTGGAGCTGTAAAAAAAACCCCCGGAACCAAGGGGGCGGTTCCGGGGAGTCTGCGTCGTCGGGCAAAGTCGTTTTGGGGGGGAATCCAGAACGAATGTCAACGGCGTTGTGGGCTTGTATGACATTACGAAAGCCTCACCTAGCTCGCTGAAGGTATAATTGTTTCTCTGAACAGCGAATGACCTCGTTTACCTATTCAGGACTACGGACCACGGCACGACGCAAATCGAGGGCAGAAATGACGGCGACTTATGATTTGATCGTGATCGGTACGGGACCAGGCGGTTACGTTTGCGCGATCCGAGCGGCACAGCTGGGATTAAAGGTTGCGGTGGTGGAAAAGCGCGCGACGCACGGGGGCACATGTCTCAACGTCGGGTGCATTCCATCGAAGGCGTTACTGCACGCGTCGGAACTTTTCGAGGAGGCGGGGCACGGCTTCGCGGGTATGGGCATCAACGTGTCGCCGACGCTGGACCTGCCGAAGATGCTGGCGTTCAAGGATGAGGGCGTAAAGGGCAACGTGGCCGGCGTTGAATTTCTGCTGAAGAAGAACAAGGTCGATGTGCACTTCGGCATTGGCCGGGTGCTGGCCGCGGGCAGTGTGCAGGTCGCAACTAGCAGCGGTGAAATCAAGATTTTGGAAACCAAGAGTATCGTGATCGCGACCGGTTCCGATGTAGCGCTGCTACCGGGTGTGGAGGTCGACGAGAAACAGGTAGTGTCGTCGACGGGAGCGCTGACGATCGGTGTGGTACCACAGCGCATGCTGGTGATCGGCGCCGGTGTTATCGGGCTTGAACTCGGATCGGTGTGGCGGCGGCTGGGCGCAGAAGTGACGGTGGTCGAATTCCTCGATCGCATACTGCCGGGCATGGACAGCGACGTGGCAAAAAGCTTTCAGCGCATTCTCGCCAAACAGGGGATGACGTTCAAGCTGGGCTCGAAGGTTACGGCGCTCAAAAAAGATGCCAGCGGATGCACGGTGACGGTTGAACCGGCAGCGGGTGGAGCGTCAGAGACCGTCTTCGCCGATGTTGTGCTGGTGTGCATCGGCCGCGTGCCCTACACCGAAGGCCTCGGGCTGGAACAGGCTGGCGTGACCCTCGACAACAAACAGCGCATAGAAGTCGACGGGCATTTCATGACCAACGTACCCGGCATCTATGCCATCGGTGACGTCATCGCGGGGCCGATGCTGGCGCATAAGGCCGAAGATGAAGGCGTGGCGGTGGCGGAAATTCTTGCGGGTCATGCGGGCCATGTGAATTACGACGTGATCCCGAACGTGATTTACACCGCACCGGAAGTGGCGACCGTCGGCAAGAGCGAAGATGAATTGAAGATGGCGGGAATCGCCTACAACGTCGGTAAGTTCCCGTTCATGGCCAACGGGCGCGCCAAGGTGAACCGCACGACGGACGGCTTCGTAAAGGTGCTCGCGGATGCTGCAACGGACCGGGTGCTCGGCGTCCACATCATCGGACCGCATGCGGGCGAAATGATCGGCGAGTGTTCGGTCATCATGGAATTCGGCGGCAGTGCCGAGGATCTGGCGCGGACATGTCACGCACATCCGACGCTGACGGAGGCGATCAAGGAAGCGGCCATGGCGGTCGATAAACGCGCCCTACATATGTAAGCTGCAACGGCTGACAGTACTGTAGTTAGTTGCGTGCGAGCTAGGTCACCGACTCATTAAATCGCATCCAGATGCGAACTGCAGCAAGTTTCACCGACGCCAGGAAGTTGGCGTCGTGTTTGTCATAGCGTGTGGCAATGGCACGATAATGCTTGATTTTGTTGAAGAAGCGCTCGACGA
>JANXWC010000231.1 GCA_025351355.1 Hyphomicrobiaceae bacterium | reverse complement strand
GTGGAGATAAAACACGTCGCCGGGGTAAGCTTCGCGACCGGGCGGGCGGCGAAGGAGCAGCGACATCTGTCTGTAGGCAACGGCCTGCTTGGACAAATCGTCATAGATGATAACCGCGTGCATCTTATTGTCGCGGAAGTATTCGCCCATGGCGCAGCCGGTGAAGGGCGCGAGAAACTGCATCGGCGCCGGGTCGGACGCGGTCGCAGCAACAATGATCGAGTACTCGAGCGCGCCGTTTTCTTCCAGAGTCTTGACGAATTGGGCGACCGTCGAACGCTTCTGGCCGATCGCAACGTAGACGCAATAGAGCTTTTGGCCCTCGTCGGTGCCCTTGTTGGCGGCTTTCTGGTTCAGGATAGTGTCGAGCGCGACGGCGGTCTTGCCGGTCTGGCGGTCGCCAATGATCAATTCGCGCTGGCCGCGGCCGATGGGGATGAGGGCATCGATGGCCTTGAGGCCGGTCGCCATCGGCTCATGCACGGATTTGCGCGGAATGATGCCGGGTGCCTTGACGTCGACGCGGGCGCGCTTCTCGGCCTTGATCGGGCCTTTGCCATCGATGGGATTGCCCAGACCGTCAACGACGCGACCGAGCAGACCTTTGCCGACGGGAACTTCAACGATGGCGCCGGTGCGCTTGACGGTGTCGCCTTCCTTGATGGTGCGGTCGTCACCGAAGATCACACAGCCGACGTTGTCGGATTCGAGGTTAAGGGCCATGCCGCGGATGCCGCCGGGGAATTCGACCATCTCGCCGGCCTGCACCTTGTCGAGGCCATAGACGCGGGCAATGCCGTCGCCGACAGAAAGCACCTGACCGATTTCGGAGACCTGGGCCTCCTGGCCGAAATTCTTAATTTGATCCTTTAGGATCGAGGTTATCTCAGCGGCGCGGATGTCCATCAGCCGGTCCCTTTCATGGCAACTTTGAGTTGTTCGATTTTGGTTCTGATCGAGCTGTCGATCATGCGGCTACCGACCTTCACTACGAGGCCGCCCAGCAGGGCCGGATCGACTTTCGCTTGGAGGGTAATATCGCGGCCAACACTGGCTTTGAGCTGGTCCTTGAGGGCCTGCAATTGGGCATCGGTGAGCGGGTGAGCCGATGTCACATCGGCTGAGACCTCGCCGCGGGCGCGTGCGGCGATCAAGCGATAATTGTTGATGACGTCGGATGTGATGAACAAACGCCGGTTGCGAGCCAGTACTTTGATGAAATTGCCTGACAAACCGCCAATGCCCGCCCTTTCAATTATTTTGCTCAAGGCCTTAGATTGATCGGCGGCTGAAAACGCGGGGCTCATAATAAGTCGCCGGAGATCGGCACTTTCATTCATCAGCGATTGAAATTGGATAAGGTCATGTTCGACCTGCGCTTGTTTACTTTGATCCTTGGCGAGATCGAAGAGGGCAGAAGCGTAACGCTCTGCTACGCCCGTCGTCATGCCGGTTGTTACTGTGTGATCGGTGGCCACGTGGGTTCGTCTCAGCCGAAAAGGGCGCAGTTGACCGCATTATCCACGATCTTATCGCACCCGAAAGATGGGAAACCCAAAACCAGCCCGAAAAATCCGAGTAGCCTGGGGAAGAGCCGCGGAAAAATTACGCGCGAGCATGCCCGCTACACCCATTCCCCCGTACTCGCGGTGGCTTACCATGCTCATTGGGTGTGTTCAACCGCGGGATGGTGTACGATTTGCCGCATCCAACAAAAAAATGAAACCACCCGGAGGGAAGTGAATGGCGCCTGCAGGCATGGTTCAGCCTAACGTCATGTTCACAGCGGTAAATGCAGCGTAAGCGTATCGACTGGGCGCGCGCTTTCGGCCGTGTCCTGTCATTTCGCCGCGGGGGCTTAAGATATGGGCGTTCATCTTGCGTCTTTTCGTAGTGCGGCTCTTGGAGTCGCCGTGATGCTCGCGGCAAGCGCAAATTGGGCTGTCGTGTCGCCGTCTTTGGCAGCTGATCCTCTCGTGGACAAAGATTGCAAGCGTGTCGGACCGAAGCCGAACGGCGGGGCGGGTACGCCGCAGCAACCGCAGCGACAGAATGCTCCTCCGCCTCTTCCACAACAACAATTGAGACCCGTGGCTCCACTAAGGCAGCCGGCGGTGCAAGCACCGCCTCAGCGCCCGCCACTGCCTGCGGCGCGATCCCCGCAGGTCGACCCGCGCGCTGCTAGTCGAGACGTCCAGCGCGCTCCCACCTTCGATCGGGGTCGACCATACGAGCGGCGCGACGGGGACCGCTATGGTGAACGGCGGTATGACGATAGGGGGCGTGATGCGCCTCATTATGGTCAGCGACGCAGGCTGGCGCTAGGTGCCGGGGTGGTTATTCTTGGCGGTGTGCTCGGCTATGAGCTTTATCGTGGCCGTGATCGCGACAGCGTTTTCGATCGTTGCGACCGAAATTTTCCTGATTTCGACTATAATACTGGTTCGTTTATAAACGAAGACGGCGACCGCGAAATTTGTCCGTATCTGATCGATTGAACCTACCATCTGCCGCCGGTAATCGCGGATTGTTGGCTGTTGCAACGTTAACTTGTTGACATGGAGAATTTTTTTACCGATCTCGGAGTTCGGTTGCAGGCGCAGCGGATGAAATGAACTTCGCGATCAAACCATTTGCATAGACAGTTGCGAATTGACCCTTGCATTGTCAGTAGTGTCGGTAACTGCTGCGGGTCGTCCGCGGGTCGACCAGGCCATTTCAATGCAACGCAAAGCCAAATCAATAGCCGAAAAGCCGGAGGCGTCGATCGCGGTCGATGCAGGCACCGATATCAGCGTCGACGCGGGTGTGGACGTTCGGCGCGTCGCCGCTGTCCCGGGAATGTCAACGCCAACGGTGCCGGCCGGCGTTACGCCGTCGATGGCCCAGTTTCTCGAGATCAAGGCGGCCAATGCGGATAGCATCCTGTGGTATAGGATGGGAGATTTTTACGAGCTATTTTTTGAAGATGCTGTGACGGCGTCGGCCGTACTGGGTATCGTGCTGACAAAGCGCGGCAAGCATCTTGGCGAAGACATCCCGATGTGCGGGGTGCCAGTGCATCGTGCCGACGAATATCTGCAACGATTGATACGACGAGGTTATCGGGTCGCGGTTTGCGAACAGTTGGAGGATCCGGCGGAGGCACGCAAACGGGGCTCCAAAGCGGTCGTCAGACGCGACGTAGTGCGGTTGGTGACCCCCGGTACACTCACAGAAGACAGCCTACTCGACGCAAAAGCGCGCAATTACCTTACGGCACTGTTTCGCGCCCCACAAGTACGGGCGCCTAAGGGCGGGAATGATCCGGTTGCAGGCTATGCCTTGGCGTCGCTCGATATTTCTACGGGTGAGTTCGAAATTGGAGAGATCGCGACGGCAGATCTGCAGGCCGAAATAGCTCGGCTGGCGCCCGGAGAATTGCTGGCAATTGATGCGGTCTTCGCGGACCCCGGCGTGAAAGCCTTGTTGGCACAAAACAATGTCGCGACAACGCCAGTTCCGGCACCGTCGTTCGATAGCTTTGCAGGTGAGCGACTGTTAAAATCGCATCTCGGAGTGTCGGATCTCGCAGGTTATGGCGCATTTTCGCGGGCGGAGTTGGCCGCGGTGGGTGCGCTATTGAAGTATGTAGAGCTGACACAACTCGGGCGACGGCCGGTGGTGTTGCCACCGCGTCGCGGCGGGAGTGGCGAGATTATGGTAATCGATGCTGCAAGCCGAGCATCGCTAGAACTAATTCGATCAGTCTCCGGTGAGCGCAGTGGAAGTCTGCTGGCGGCGATCGACCGAACGGTGACGGGGCCGGGCGCGCGCGAATTGGCGGAGCGATTGGCAGGCCCGTCCCGCGACCATCAGCTGATCACTCGCCGGCTTGATGCAGTCGGTTATCTTGTCGGCGAAGAAAGGCTGCGCGAAGACCTGCGCGAAGCGTTGCGGCGGGCTCCAGATATGGCGCGGTCGGTCACTCGCTTGGCGTTCCAGCGCGGTGGGCCGCGCGACCTGGCAGCCGTGCGGGATGCATTGGCCGTCGCACAGGTGGCGGCGCATCAGCTCAAGACAAAATCCGGTGATATCGGATTGCCAGAGGACATACGGGATATCGTTATGCGACTGGCGCCCGATGGGCTGGACCTCGAGCGGCAACTTCGGGAAGCGCTGGTGGATGAGCCGCCACTCTTCCGTCGTGATGGCGGGTTTGTGCGCAGCGGTTATTCGGCCGACATCGATATGGCGCGTAGCCTGCGCGAGGACAGCCGCAAAGTAATGGCCGCGCTCGAGGCGCGCTATGTGGAGACGACGGGAGTCAAATCGCTCAAAATCAGGCACAACAACATTCTCGGTTACTATATCGAGACATCAGCGTTGAATGCGAAACCGCTGACGATGACGCCGCATAGTGACACCTTTAAGCATCGTCAGACGATGGCGAGCGCCATGCGGTTCACGACGGACGAGCTGGTCGATATTGAGGGTCGCATTGCGTCAGCGGGAGAGCGAGCGCTGGCGCTGGAACAAGACGTGTTCAACGTGTTGGCCAATAACGTCGCCAAGTGCGAACGGGCGCTGGGCGCGGTTGCGTCGGGGTTGGCAGCGTTGGACTGTCATCTCGGACTGGCGCTAATTGCCGTGGAGCAGGGATACGTGCGCCCGACGCTTGGTACGCACAGTGATTTGGCCATTATCGGTGGACGGCATCCAGTGGTGGAGCAGGCACTGAAGGCGCAACATGGCGGGCCGTTCGTGGAGAATGATTGCGTCCTGGGGCGAGTGGAACTTGAAATCGAGCAACGGCCGAACAAAGCTGGATTTCCTGGTTTCGACGAAGCGGCGGAAGGGCGAATCTGGCTTGTGACGGGGCCGAACATGGCCGGCAAATCGACGTTCCTAAGGCAAAATGCGCTGATTGTGGTGTTGGCACAGATGGGATCGTTCGTGCCTGCTCGCAGCGCGACGATCGGATTGTGCGATAGACTTTTCTCGCGCGTCGGTGCGTCGGATGATTTGGCACGGGGCCGATCGACTTTCATGGTAGAAATGGTCGAGACGGCCGGAATTCTCAATCAGGCGACAAAGCAGAGTCTGGTTATTCTGGACGAGATCGGGCGCGGGACAGCGACATTCGACGGATTGTCGATCGCGTGGGCGACAGTGGAGCATCTGCACGAGACGGTGCAGTGCAGGGCGTTGTTTGCCACGCACTATCACGAGATGACGGCGTTGGCGCAGCGGTTGCGCGACGTCTCCAATGTTACCATCGACGTGAAAGAATGGCAGGACGAGATTGTTTTTCTGCATAAGTTGAAGCCTGGCGCAGCTGACAGGTCTTATGGCATTCAGGTCGCAAAACTAGCGGGGCTTCCCGCATCGGTTATAAAGCGCGCTGGCGAGGTACTCAAGACGCTGGAGGCCAATGACGGCCGGGCACGTGGCGCCAAAGGTGGTCGGGCGTCGCTCATCGAAGATCTGCCGCTGTTTGCGGCGATGCGACCAAAGTCGCACGTTCCTGGCGAACATTCAGAAACAGCTCGAAAAATTGCGCGCTCGGAAATAGAAACCGCATTGGCTGCGATAAGTCCGGACGACTTGAGTCCGAAGGCCGCACTGGAGGCCATCTATCAATTAAAAGCACTGCTCAAGAAGCGTGAGTGAAGCGCATGCGAATGAACCGCTCATGCGGGCGATTGGTGCGCAGCCCTTGAAAGATCGAGAGACACAGTGACATCAGCCGAAACAATGGACACGCGCGAAGATGGCGGCAGGCTGGTTTTGCAAACCTTCGATCGCTCGCGAATTCGCGCTGAGTTAACGGCTATCGTGCGGGCGCATGGAGGACAGGTCGCCAATGCCCGCTCGGACGTGCTAGCGCGGCTGGCACAGCTTGTTGCGCAAGCTTATGCCGAGGCTGAGCGACAGCTGCAAAGCGACGGTCGAGGTCGTGCTTGTGCGGCGCGCCTGTCTTTGTTCCAGGATGAACTTATTCATCTGATCTATGATTTTACGGTGGCGCATGTCTACCGACCGCTCAATCCTGCCGATTCCGATCTCATCAGCGTGGTGGCTACCGGCGGTTACGGACGGGGGTTGTTGTCGCGCGGATCGGACATCGATTTGCTGTTCCTGTTGCCTGCCAAGCAGACGGCTTGGGGCGAAAGCGTCGTCGAATATATTCTATATCTGCTGTGGGATCTTCGCTTCAAGGTCGGGCACGCGACACGGACGATCGATCAGTGCGTCAAGCTTGCGCAGGCGGATATGACGATCCGAACTGCGATGCTCGATGCGCGACTGCTATTCGGCGATCGGCAGTTTTTCGATGTGATGACCCAACGATTGCAGACTGAAGTGATCGCCGGATCGGCGCGGGCATTCATTGATGCCAAATTGGCGGAACGCGCCGGGCGACACAAAAGAAGCGGAGAAAGCCGCTACAAAGTTGAACCTAACGTCAAAGACGGCAAAGGCGGCTTGCGCGATTTGCATACATTGCACTGGCTTGCAAAATACATCCATGGTGAGACGCCGGGGCAAGACGCGGAGAGCCGTATTTTCAGCGCCAGCGAAATGACGACGTTCCGGCATTCGGAGAATTTTCTCTGGACGGTGCGTTGCCATCTGCATTTTCTAACGGGACGGCCTGAGGAGCGGCTGACGTTCGATCTGCAGCCGCAACTCGCACGTCGCCTCGGCTACCATGATCGGCGCGGCCTGAAGGCGGTGGAGCGGTTTATGCGACATTATTTTCTCGTCGCCAAAGATGTTGGCGATCTCACTGCGGCCTTATGCGCGTCACTTGAAATGCAGCAGTTGAAGGCGTCTCCAGGTTTGGCGCAACGACTCAATCCGATGACCTGGCGCACACGAAGGCGGGTCAGGACACGAACTGAATTCCGGATCGAGAACGGGCGATTGACGGTGCCGGATGCGCTGGTCTTCAAGCGTGACCCGGTCAATCTTATTCGCTATTTCCGGGAGGTCGAGGAAACCAAGGCATTCGTGCACCCCGATGCCGCGCGCCTTATCCGCACATCGTTGCGGCTGATCGATGAAAAGCTTCGCAATGATGCCGAGGCCAACCGTATTTTTCTTGACCTGTTGACCAGTGCAAACGATCCGGCCAATGCGCTCAGACGCATGAATGAAGCTGGCGTCCTGGGCCGATTCGTGCCGGAGTTCGGTAAAGTCGTTTCGATGATGCAATATAACATGTATCATCACTATACAGTTGATGAGCATCTCGTGCGGACCGTGGGCGAGATATCCGCAATCGAGCACGGTACTGACGCGGAATCACTGCCGTTATCGACGCAGCTGTTTGCCAAAATTTCCAACCGACGCGTTTTGTACGTTGCGGCTTTCCTGCACGATATCGCTAAAGGCAGCGACGGCGACCATTCCGTACTGGGGGCGGCGATAGCACGAAAACTGTGCCCGAGGTTTGGGTTGGATGACGCCGAAACGGACACAGTTGCGTGGTTGATCGAACAGCATCTGACGATGAGCAATACGGCACAAAGTCGCGATCTCGGTGACTTGAAAACGATCCGTGCATTTGCCGACATCGTGCAAAGCCCGGAAAGATTGAAATTGTTGCTGCTGCTTACGGTGGCCGATATCCGTGCTGTCGGTCCGGGTACCTGGAACGGCTGGAAGGGACAGTTATTGCGGACGTTGTATTACGAGACCGAGCCGTTGGTGGTGGGCGGACATGCGGTCGGTGCTATCCGGGAGCGGGTTGCAATTGCACAAAGTGCTTTCAGGGAAGCGCTGTCGAAAACTGCGCCAGAGTTGTCGGCCAATGCATTTGCGGCGCGCGCCTATCCGGACTACTGGCTTCGGACAGAGACACGTAAGCAAGTGGCACATGCAAAGTTGCTGGCTGCCATGGAACACAATGGGAAAACTCTCGCCGTCGACGTCGAACCGGATACATTCCTGGCCGTAACAGAGTTGACGGTGCTTGCGCCTAATCATCCACGCCTGTTGGCGATGTTCGCTGGGGCTTGCGCGGCGGCGGGGGCGAATATCGTCGGCGCCTATGTGGCGACGACGCGCGATGGTACGGCAATCGATACATTTTTGCTGCAGCGAGCGTTTGAGCTCGACGACGACGAGCAGCGGCGCGGCGAACGCATCGGAGATACAATCGGCAAGTTGCTGAAGGGCGAGCAATGGCCGGCACGACTGCTTTCAAAGACACCGACGCCGGCGGTTGGCGGGGGCTCATTCGAGGTGCCGCCCGAGGTTGTCATCGACAATGCGTTGTCGGATCAGTTCACGGTCATTGAAGTTTCGGGCCTGGATAGGCCGGGATTGTTATACGATCTGACCAGCGCCATCTCGGACTTGAATCTGGATATTACTTCGGCCCACATCACGACTTTCGGCGAGAAGGCGGTCGACGTGTTTTATGTGACGGACCTGACCAATAATAAAGTTGCGAGCCCGGCGCGACAGGCCGCCATTCGAGATAGACTTGTAGCGGTGTTGCAGGGGCCGGCGGTGAGCCCTGGTCTCGTGTGAAGAAGGCGTGATGCCGGAATTGTTGCCGCTGGCGACGCGGCGTTACGAATAAATCGACTTGCGGGTATATCTGGCGAGCCGCTTTCGGCGCCATTGTGCCAGATCCAGGTACGGCTATCCCGCAGGCAAATCGAGGTGGTCGGGCATGCGAGACAACATTTCGTTTCTGCTCAATGGCCGCGTCGAGCACGTCGCAGACGTGTGTCCGACGACAACGCTGCTGCAGTGGCTGCGTCGTGTAAAACGATTGACCGGCACCAAAGAGGGATGTGCGGAGGGCGATTGTGGGGCGTGCACAGTCGTCGTAGGCAGAGTCAAAGGTGAGGCGATCGCATTTGAGGCGATCAACGCTTGTATTGCCTTTCTGCCGATGTTCGACGGCACAACGGTCACGACGGTTGAAGGCGTGGCGCAAGCTGACGGGAAGCTGCATCCGTGCCAACAATCGCTCGTCGATAACCACGCATCGCAATGCGGGTTTTGTACCCCAGGCTTCACAATGTCGCTGTATGCGCTTTATCGCAATGAGGCCACTGCACCGGCCGTAAGCGCAATTGAGGAAGCTTTGGCTGGAAATCTTTGCCGCTGCACCGGATATGGGCCGATCGTGCAAGCGGCGCAGAGTATGTTCGGAGGCAGGCCGCAGGCGGCTGACGCGGAGCGGCGACAGGTCGAGGTTGATTATTTGGCGGCGGCCAAGCATGGCGAGACGCTGTGCATTACGGGTGAAGACCGACGCATGCTGGTACCGCGGTCGGAAGACGAGTTGGCGGCGCTTTATCTTTCGCGCCCGGATGCGACGATTGTGGCTGGTGCCACTGACGTGGGGCTGTGGGTTACCAAGCAGGATCGCCTGCTGAATACGTCGATTTATATAGGACGTGTGGAAGAGTTGGCGCGCGTGACGCGATCACAAACGGATTTAGGTGTTGTGATTCGGATGGGCGCCGGCGTTACGCACTCAGATGCCGCTAGGGCTTTGTCGGGCAGACCAGCGGCGCTGCATGAGTTGTGGCGGCGGTTTGCTGGTGAGCAAGTGCGCAATATCGGAACGGTGGGCGGTAATATCGCAAACGGTTCGCCGATTGGCGATCTGTCGCCCGCGTTGATCGCGCTCGGTGCGCAGGTGCTGTTGCGGCGAGGCGACGAGCGGCGAACGGTGACACTGGAAAATTTCTTTATCGGCTACGGCAAGCAAGATCTCCGCGCGGGGGAGTTCCTGACTGGCATCGAGATTATGTTACCGGCCGACAGTGCAGACTTCAGTTGTCACAAGGTATCCAAGCGAATGCTCGATGATATTTCGGCGGTGTGCGGGGCATTCAATATTCACATCCAGGAAAGTCGCGTGGCCCAGGTACGCATCGGGTTCGGTGGCATGGCGGCGGTGCCGAAGCGCGCGTTCGCTGTTGAGGCGGCGTTGCTGGGCCAGCCTTGGACGCGGGCGACAGTGGATGCTGCGCTGGTCGCGTTCGAGGATGATTTCTCTCCAATCAGCGATGCACGAGCGTCGGCATCCTATCGGATGCAAGTCGCCAAGAATTTGTTGGTGCGCACATTCGTCGAACGAACTCGGACTGCCACGCCGACGCAAGTAACGGACTGCGCGGCTTCGATGAGCGAATGATCAAGATGCAGAAACAGGGTCCAAATCGAGCAAGAATCAGTGGCGGCGTTGCGGAAGCGCTGCACCACGACAGTGCGGTGAAGCATGTTACCGGCGGAGCCTTGTACGTGGACGACATTGCGACGCCGCCAGGAACGCTGGAAGTTTACATCGCGATGAGCGCACGGGCACATGCGCGAGTGATCCGTCTGAACGTCGATGCCGTGCGGGCCGCACCCGGCGTTATCTGCGTATTGACTGCAGCAGATATTCCAGGCGGCAACGATATTTCACCGACACCGACTGAGGATGATCCGTTGTTGGCGGATGGGCTGGTGCAGTATGTAGGGCAGGCGTTGTTTGCGGTCGTCGCTGTAACTGTGCAGCAGGCGCGGGCTGCGGCGAAACTGGCGCGTGTTGATTACGAGGAACTGCCAGCGATCATCACCGTCAATCAGGCCTTGGCGGCGCGGTCATATCTTGAGGCGCCCTACGTCATGCAAAGGGGTGACGTAGAGGCTGCCATAGCTGCGGCTCCTCGCCGACTGAGCGGTCGCATGGAAATCGGCGGACAGGAGCACTTCTATTTAGAGGGACAGGCAGCGCTGGCGGTGCCCGGCGAAGACGACGATATGGGCATCTATTGCTCGTCGCAGCATCCAAGCGAGATCCAGCATACGGTTGCGCACGTGTTGGGGGTGGCGCGCCATGCGGTGACTGTCGAGGTGCGACGGATGGGGGGAGGATTTGGCGGCAAAGAGAGCCAAGGCAATCTGCCGGCGGCGGTGGCGGCGCTGGCGGCACGGATCGCGCGACGCCCTGTGAAGTGTGTCTATGATCGGGACGACGACTTCCTGCTGACGGGCAAGCGACACGACTTCCGCGTCGACTACAATGTGGGCTTTGATGACCACGGTATGATCCTCGGGCTCGATGTGATGCACGCTGTGCGCTGCGGCATGAGTTTTGATCTGTCACAACCGATCGCCGACAGGGCAATGCTTCATGCCGACAATTGCTATTATCTGCCGGCGGCGCGGATCACGTCGTACCGGCTGAAGACGCACACGCAATCGAACACGGCGTTTCGGGGCTTCGGCGGACCGCAGGGCATGGTTGCCATGGAGCGGATTATCGACGAGGTGGCCGCCACGCTCGCGCTCGATCCGCTGGAAGTACGGCGACGCAATTTCTATGCGCATCGCGATCGCCCTGATGAGGCTCGAGCGGTGACGCCGTTTCACATGCGCGTGGAAGACTGCATCATTGACGACATCGTCGCAGAGCTTTCCGAAACGGCTGAATATCAGCGGCGGCGTGCGGATATCCGTGCATGGAACTCGTCGAGCGCGATCATCAAGCGCGGCATCGCTTTGACCCCGGTACGATTTGGGATCTCGTTCACGAAGACGTTTCTTAATCAAGCGGGAGCGCTGATCCACATCTATAGCGACGGTTCGATCCATCTCAACCACGGCGGCACAGAGATGGGGCAAGGGCTCAATACCAAGATTGCTCAGGTCGTAGCGGAAGCGTTCCAGGTTGACTATGCGCGCGTGAAAATAACGGCGACTACGACGGGAAAAGTGCCGAACACATCGGCAACGGCGGCATCGTCGGGGGCCGATCTCAATGGCATGGCGGCGCGAAATGCGGCGGAGACCATCAAGGGGCGATTGGCGTCGTTCGTGGCCGAGCGCGAGGGTGTCTCGGCAAACGATGTGCAGTTTTGGCCGGGTTGCGTGGCTGTGGGTGGACGCGTGTTCACCTTCGACGAGGTGATCAAGGACGCGCATATGGCGCGGGTGTCGCTGTCGGCAACAGGGTTCTATGCGACGCCGAAGGTGCAGTGGGATCGAGAGGCGGCGCGCGGGCGTCCGTTCTATTATTTCGCCTATGGCGCAGCGGTTTCCGAAGTTGCGATCGACACGCTGACGGGAGAAAATCGGATCCTGCGGACGGATATCCTGCACGACGTCGGGCGCTCGCTCAATCCGGCGATCGACAAGGGACAAATCGAGGGCGGGTTTGTGCAAGGGGCGGGGTGGCTGACGATGGAAGAACTGGTGTGGGATGAAAAAGGACGGCTGCTGACGCATGCGCCGTCGACCTATAAAATTCCAGCGTGCTCGGACCGCCCGGGTATACTCAATCTGGCGCTGTACGATCGCGGGGTGAACAGCGAGGACACAATCTACAGGTCGAAAGCGGTGGGTGAACCACCGCTGATGCTGGGCATCTCGGTTTTTGCGGCCTTGGCAGATGCTGTTGCTAGCGTAGCGGACTATCAACTCTTGCCGCAGCTTGACGTGCCAGCGACCCCGGAACGGATATTGATGGCGGTCATGCGGATTCAAACCGGCTGAACATGATGAGATCATGGATCGACGAAGTGCTGGAGAAGATGGATGGCGGTGCTGTCGTGCGGGCAGTCGTTGTCGATGCGCGAGGATCGTGCCCGCGCGATACTGGTGCTGCGATGCTGGTTGGTGCGGGAGGCAGTTCAGGGACAATCGGCGGGGGTGCGCTGGAGCACGCAATAACTGAACAGGCGCGGTTCGTGATCGAGGAAAATGCGGGCCTGGCGTGGTTCCGTCATGAAACTCGCTTTCAACTAGGTCCCGAACTCAACCAATGCTGTGGCGGCGCCATGTCGGTATTGCTGGAGCGTTACGGCGAAAGCGAGCGGTCCACGCTGCAAGTACTAGCGCAAATAGGGACTGGCGTGGTGGTGCAGCGGCCTCTTACGACGGGTACACCGCTGGCTATTGCAAACTGTGGCTCGGTCACGGGTTTGTCGCGCGAAACTTTTGGCGTGGCGATTTTCGCAGAGCCGCTGGCTATGCCGCGCCAGAGCTTGGTTATCTATGGGGCGGGGCATGTGGCGCGCGCCGTCGTGCGGGCCTTGGAGGGGCTGCCGTTCGAGATTACCTGGGCAGACGAGGAGGCGGGCCGGTTTCCGGTGGCGGCACCGATCGGGGTAACGATGTTGGCTACAAGCGACATCGACAGGGCCGTGAATGCGGCAAGAATGGACGCGCTGCATCTGGTGATGACGCGGTCGCACGCGCTTGACGAAGCCATCGTTGCGGCAATTTTGCGACGGGGGGCATTCGGTTATCTGGGCCTGATCGGCTCGGCGACGAAAAAGGCGCGGTTTCGGCAACGATTGGCCAAAGCTGGGTTTACCGATGCGGACACCGGCCGAATGATCTGTCCGATCGGCCTTGCGGAGCTGCGCGGCAAGTCTCCGGCGGAGATTGCCATAGGGGTGGCTGCTGATCTGTTGCGACGGTTCGGATCGCAGCCATCAAATTCGGATTGACCGGAGCGGACGCGTCTATTAGAGAATGCGCGATGTCACCGAGTGGGCTCGGTTCGGCATAGTTTTTCCATACTTCGTGCACTGGGTCGTCCTGGAACTTCGCGGTTCGGCTGAGCAGCCCCATGTGATGCATGAAGTTGAAACCTCAACCCCGCATTGCGGGATTTCTTGCTGCCCGTAAAGCGGGCCCTGGAGTGACTGTTATGACGCGCCGCTGTGAGCTTACGGGCAAAGGCCCAATGTCTGGTAATATCCGCAGCCATGCTGAGAACAGCACGCGCCGCGTATTCAGGCCGAACCTTGTCAACGTGACGCTGATGAGTGACGTTCTGGGTAAGAAAGTGCGCCTCAAAGTTTGCGCCAACGGTTTGAAGACCGTCGAGCATCGTGGAGGATTGGATGCATTTCTGCTGAAGGCCCACGATCATGATTTGTCTGAGAAGTGTCTTGCGCTGAAGCGCGAGCTGAAGAAGGCGACGCCGAAAGCAGCGGCCTGAGCACAAGCCAACATCAGTTTCGCATGGAGACTGGATTAAACCCATCGCAACCCCGGTTGCGATGGGTTTTTCGTTGAGTGGATCGACGACGGGCCGTTTTATTTGATGCAATGCAGCGCAAATTGCAGCAGTAGATTATGAACGCTGCATTAATGGAATTAGTGGGTAGCTTAAAAACTGAATATTGTGCCTATTTTCAAAGCATTGCGTTGTGTTCTAAGTGATTAGTGCATGGCTGCCCTGACGAGCTATGTATTGTTCGCATGTGCGAGATGGACTAGATAATGGGGGTGCACGGCGAATGCCGGCCACCCGCGCTTGAACAGTGCGGTCCCAGAATTGGGAATGATCAATGAGCAAGATAAGGAGCCATTAACATGGCTAACACGTTTGCATCTGACGCCGCTGAATTCGATAGCACTGCCATGGTGTTCGGCCAAAAGCGCCGGTCACATGGAATTGTAGGTTTCGTGAAGTCGGTAAGCGAGCGGTTCGCTGCTTCTCGTCAGCAAAAGGTCGACGCGGAAGTGGGTCGGTTTATCGAGTCGCACGGCGGCCAATTGACCGATGACCTGGAACGCCAAATCAGCCGTCGGTTCGGTTCATCCGCAGGCCAGTGGTAAGCTTTGGCTTTTTGAGGTAATGCGCGGCGCTCCCTTCCCCCGGGGGCGCCGTTTGCATGTACGGCGTGCAGCGATAAGCCTTGTCGGCTGGAGGGGTCGGGACGATGGTCAGCATTCGCGTCGGACCGGATCGCTCGAGGCGACCTACGATGCCAATGTTACCAATGGCGCGTGCATCAGGCCGCCTTTGAGGCCTGCTGACGCAAAAATATGCCGGGGACCGATGCCGCTGCTAGTCGTCCTGAGTATTGCAACCTTTGTGTCGGCGTTTTCGATCAGAATTCTCGATCCGCTGGTACCGTCCCTGGCACGCGACCTCGGCGTTCTCGTAGGCACGGCAGCCATGCTGGCGCCAGCGTATACGTTTCCCTATGCGCTGGCGCAACCGTTGCTCGGGGCGGCGGGGGATCAACTTGGCAAAGAACGCATCATCAAGGTTTGCCTCGGTCTGCTGGCAGTGTCACTGTTGGCTGCTGCGCTGGCACCGAATTATACGGCACTGCTGGTGGCAAGGTGCTGTGCCGGGCTGGCGGGGGGCGGCATTATCCCGATATCGTTCGCCATCGTCGGGGATCGTTTTGCAGTCGGGGAGCGTCAGGTGGCGCTGGCGCGCCTGGTGATGGCCTCGCAGTTCGCGATCTTATTGAGTGCGGGGCTGTCGGGCATGATAGCGGCCAGCCTCGGCTGGCGATCCGTGTTCGCCATCGCCGCAGCAATCGCTGCGACTTCGTTTTTCCTTATGCTGCGGGCGTTGCCGGGTGAAGAGCGGGCACCGTCCGCCGTGCCACTCAGTTTTGGCGTGATGCGCAACAAATATGGCGACGTGCTGTCGAACCCGTTGGCGTTGGTGGTGTTGCCGGCGGCCATGCTTGAGGGGATGGTTATGTTCGGCCTGCTGCCTTTCGTCGCGCACCGGCTGGAGGTTCGCGGGCACGGGGGGATCGTCGAAGCGGGATTGGTGATCGCCACGATGAGCATCGGAGGCATTATGTTCACGCTTTTTGTCGGACGCTTGTTGAAACTGCTGGGTCGCGAAGGCCTCATTCGAGCGGGCGGGGTTATTTCCTGCCTCGGCATGATCGGCATTGCCTTCAGCCCCTCGTGGCCGGTGGAGGCGCTGTTTTTCGCGCTGCTCGGTTTCGGGTTCTTCATGATCCACAACTCGTTGCAATTGCAGGCGACAGAATTGTCGCCGCAGGCACGAGCTTCATCGGTGGCGTTATTCGCGTTTTCTTTCTTTCTCGGACAGGCGGCAGGGCCGCTGCTCTATCATGCCGCCTTCGAGGCCTTGGGCATGGACGTGCCGATCGTATTGGCGGGCGTGTTGTTATTAGCGCTTAGTTTGTCAGTCGCATTCAGACTTAAATTGCGGCCGGCAACCCAGGACTGAGCAAAATGCCCAAGCCTTGGGTTGCCAAACTTACTTGGATGGCCCTGAGTTCTGACCGGATTCAGGCGGCTAGTTTGAATGGGCGCAATGGTGTTTTGCAAATCACTTGGCGCGCCGAGGTACGCTGTGCTCGCTGGGTATTGAACTGAACGACGTTGCCGGTGACAGATTTGATGACGCGGGATTGCGTGCTCAACCATACATGGCGGCGTTTTGGCGCCTTCTTCTTTTTGGCGAGCATGACAACCGGTTTCGCCTTGATGCAGGTGGCGACGCGAGGCATTGCGGGCTTGGCGGGATTGCGGGGTTTGGTTGTGCAGTGCGGCTTGCGACCGCGAGGCACGTTGCGCTGGGCGGTTACGGCCATTTGACTAGCCAGAGGACGGATCGACGCCGAACGGTACATGGTTGCAAGTGCGCTGGTTTGCGCCAGAATTGGTAACGGCAGAGCCGCTGGCGTGCCCCCATCCGGCGGTTCCGGCACTTCAATTATCTCAATGGTGGCGTAGTACTTGAGCGGTGCTGAGTCGATTGTCGGCCGAACGCGGGATGTGTGCGTGGCGTCTGTCAGAGCCGGGCCAAGCCGGGAACTGCCGAGCGTGCGCAGAAGCTGCTGGAGACCGCGCCAAATTGCCCTGGACTTCGCAAACATAAATCACTCCCCCGAGCGTAAACTCGATTACTTTCTACGTACGTTCAAGATGGGAGAATGACAGGCAAGGTTTTCCAGGCCGTTAATGGCCGTACCGTTTTGGTGTTATTCCATATAGAAATTTAGTGTTTTCTATTGAATTTCAATAACTTTTATTAAGCGTTGTCGATACGGGGGTGCGGAACTGGGTTCAATCCTTTCTTGGTGAGCTTATGCCGCGCGGACTCGCGGAACTTTGAGCGAGGTCGGTGTCAAATGTTTCAACATCGACGGTCCTCATGTCGGGTTGGATGGGCGCGGGCGCTGCACCAACCGAGCGCGGTCGGGCCGGGCGTGCTGGCCGGGTCACTAGCTGTTGGCTGGGCGACGGCACCGCGCTGGACGATTTTTCGGTCGCGCGAGGATTGGGTGACGGCGTCACTATTTCGTTGATAAAACTCCAAAAGCCGATGAAATGCCAGAAAACTACACCGCAGGCAAAGCCGAACACGCCCCAGATCCAGGCCGGTCGAGCGTGTGCGATGGTATGGGTACTTGCATAGCTCCCGGGAGCGGACTTATCACTGCGTGACAGAGCACGAATGGCTTTGGTCGATCCGAAATGGGTGTCTTGGCTATTGGTTTGGCGCTTTTTCTCTAAGGAAATCGGCTTCGCGGTGATCGGCAGCGACGCCGGTTCGGCAGTGGCGACCTCGGGTGCAAACAATTCTTCGGCATCATCCGGCCAAGGACGGTGACGGTCGACTAGCCTGCGACTTTGATGCACGACGATCCCTCGCTGGATGCCACTGTGGGTCCAACGAGGTCTGATTCGGTCGTCCGGATCAAGCGTGGAGGGTTGATCGTGCTCACCATCCATCAGTTTCTCCAAACTGACCACAGTGCAGGCAGCCCGCAGATGGCTTGCAGACAGGTCTGAATGCGGCGCAGGCCGCGCTTAAAGAATGAGGTCAGGCTGCGAGCCA
>JANXWC010000200.1 GCA_025351355.1 Hyphomicrobiaceae bacterium | reverse complement strand
CGCCGATCCGAAAGCGGCGTTGACGAACGCAGGGGCGATTCTGAGCTTATGAAGTCATGCGGTTGCGGTGCGGTCGCGTTCCGTGAAAAAGCCAGGGCTCTGCCTCGGCTTTTTACGTCGCAGATTTGACCGAAACATTGTGACCAATCGAGCCGCGTTAGGGGATCAGTCGAACGATCCACGTCGATGCGGCGCGCCGATTGAGCGGCCTTCTCATCCGCAAGCCGGTCAGAGGCTCTCGTCGGACTGGAGATTCGAGTAGTCGACCTCGTGGCGCCTGTTTTGCTTCGCTCCGTGACCGAGGAAGCGGTCCCGAACGTGCGCCGGCAGCACAAATAAGATCAACGATATTCAAGTAAGTGACGCGCCCACCCGATACTACGAACGGCAAATTCCGAGCGGCCGACTGCACTCAGTTTTGCGTCGACGTCAAGAGCCGGCCTTGAGGTTCGCCGACGCGGATACGTTCCATCTCGACGTCGACGGCCAATCAGCTACGTATCGGCGCGCGGACACGCCGCCGACGTGGCTCTTGCCGACGATCGGCAATTACGTGACGAGCGACTCACTAGGAGTCTTCTATGCCGATGTAAACGTCGCTGCTAACACCCGTGCCGACGCGTTCGACCTGCAGTTTACCGGCGCTGATCATCTGCCTAACAGTTGGGAGTTTACCTGCGCGTCGGCGGCGATTTGTGTGCTGCAAACGTCGCCCGACTACGCGCAGATCAAGGTGCTTACGGATAAGACGTTCCAACTTCTACTCGGTGGAAAGATCGCGTCGTACAGCTGGCGCAACTGACGCCACGGCCAAATGCCCACGTAGCCGTCCAGGCCGGTAGGTCGCCGACATAGGTTCGGCTTATCGCAGACATCCTTTTTATCAATTTGCACACCCGGAGCCCGCCGGCTAAGACCTGCTGCCAAATCACAGTCGGAGTAGGAATGTCTGTTACCAAACACCCCCTCCACAGATCCGGACAGGCGCTGCTAACGCATCCGGCTCCTGCCTTGGGTTGTGACGCCCAGTCGCTGACCGGGATAGGGGTGGCAGATGCGGGCGGGTGGCAGCCAGCGTCGGATGTAGCGTCCCATGCGAGTCCAATTTACTTCCCCCTTCTGGCTGCGACGCGAGAGCGACCGCTGCCATTGTTGGCCGATGATCAGTCGAAAGGCGTTAATCCGATTGCCGTTGCCTGGGACACCATAGTAGCGGACGTGCCCACCTATGACCGACTTGAGATATTTCCCTTGGTCGGGGATAGGTGTGTGCATGCGGCGCCTGAGCTCGGTTTTCACCTCGCGCAGCTTCGCCGCCATCTTCTTGCGAGCCGTTTCGCGAGCGATCGTGTACCCCCCTTTTCGAGTGCGCCCACACCTGTGGGTCAGACCGAGAAAGTCAAAGGTCTCCGGTCGCCGCTCCCCACGTCGCTGCCGGTTTGTGATCGCGAAGCGACCAAACTCCAGCAGGCGCGTCTTGTCGGGGTGGAGTTCCAGACCGAATTTTGCGAATCGCTCGCGCAAGTCGGACAGGAAATTCTCGGCGTCTCTACGGTGCTCAAATCCCATGACGAAGTCGTCAGCGTAACGGACGACGACAGCGTCGCCTCGTCCCGGCTGGCTTCTCCACCGTTGGACCCACAAGTCGAAGACATAGTGCAGGTAGACGTTTGCAAGCAGGGGGCTAATGCTGCCCCCCTGCACCGCGCCGTCGTCGCTATGAATCCGCTTCCCATCTTCAAGCACGCCGGCAGCCAACCATTTCTGGATGAGCCGCACGACGCGCCGGTCGCCCACACGATGCTCGATGAATTTCACGATCCATTCGTGCTTGAGGGTATCAAAGAAGCTCCGAATGTCCGCGTCGAGCACCCAGTTGACCTTCCGCGCCCAGAGTCCGACGCTGAGGGCGTCCAGCGCATGATGCTGGCTTTTCCCAGGCCGAAATCCGTACGAAAAGCCCGCGAAATCCACTTCGTAGATGGCGTTCAGTACCTCGACCGTGGCGCGCTGGACGATTTTGTCCTCCAGTGCCGGCACCCCGATTGGGCGCTGTTTGCCGTCGGCCTTCGGTATGAAGACCCTGCGAACGGGTTTCGCGTGATAAGCACCGCGTTCGAGCCGTGCCGACAAATCGCGAAGGTTCTCTTCGAGGTTCGTCCCGTAGCTCTGCCACGTCTCGCCGTCGATGCCTGCGACAGCGCCGTGCTTCAAGGCACGGTACGCCGACGTCAGACGCTCGATGGCATAGATGTGGTGCATCAGTGCCGTAAACTGCTGCCGCCGATCCTTGCCGGCGGCTTGACGTATTCGCTCAAGTGCGCTTGGCGCGTCTACCCGGCGCTGAGTCCGGGACGCGTTGCACTCTTGCGAATTTCCCTTGGCCAGGGCCCTTGGCTCCACGATCTCCGCAGCCGGTTGCCCGGCGTTGTTCGACCGCTTCTCAGCTACTACGGCCCTGTCCGACTTCCTGCGTTCGTGCATCATCGGCGTGAGTCCTTAGACTTCCCGATGCGGCCTTGGGACCCTCGTCTCCAAGGCGAACGCAGGATCTCCCGGCTCCCGCGCAGAAAGTTTCTAGACGTGCATGGGGTCTCTGACCGCGCAGGGTCCAGGCGCGCCTCGCGATTACGGCGCTCCCGGTGTTGCCTTCCGCGTACCTCCACGGCGTCGGCACCCCAAAAGGCCCGGCGGTTAACCGCCGGGGCATATGTTTCGCGGCTCAATACCCAGCCCATCTATACCCCTGTCAACGCTTCGACGGCGTCCTCACGGGCGCCTCCGCATGACTCGGGGCCAGAGTGGTTCGCTATTCCTTCTCTGTATGACTCTTTCATTCACAACTTTCTGCCGGTTTGTGCCGGCGCACGGAGTCTTATATGATCGCTCAGGAAAATATCGGCCGATGGATCGCGTGTGCCAGTCTATTGTTCGTTATTTGGACCGGGGCGAGCGCTGCTCGCGCTGATTCAGTCCTCTGCTCGCGGGATTCAGATTGCGGCTCCGACTCAAAGGATTATTGCGGCGACGGCACAGACGAAGGCTCGCCAGGCGGGATCGCATCCCGCGGAGTTTGCTACTACGGCTGCCACTATGGCATTGGATGTGATTCCTCAGGGGGCTCTAGTTCTGGATCAGGCCAAAGCGGTGGAACCGGTGGAACGACGACAGAATTCGGCTGTGATTTTCCGTCAACGACAGTTCACTATCCGCATACCGTCGGCGCCTTTTACCATTGTGCGGCCAGGTCTTCAGACGGCATCGGCGGCGCGGATCACTATTCCTGCGAGTCTGAGCACAACGCTCGGTGCAACGCGCTCAAATACTGTGCCTATGCGTATGGCTCGACGCCAGACAACTGCACGATCATTGATTGCCAGCAATACGGCCCGAATTTTTCCTGCGATGACACTAACCGGGATGACACTGGCGCCGCGCCTAGCCGGCCATATTTGCCTTAAAATCTGGCGCTTCTTCATGCAGCCTGAACCAGTCTGACAGGTTCCTCCATCCGCAACGCCCGCTAAATGCGTCACTGACTGCGGTTCAGCAGTGGTGCACGAACGAAGGTCAGGATGACTGGAGCTGGGAGGCTGTCCTAGGGCGACGCAAACGCTGCGGCATATCAAGTGCCTCGCCGCCGATCACGTCGGCGACGGCCTTGCGAACGCCACAACAACAAAGCAGCCAGTTACAAAAGTAAACCGGTAGCAGGGCGACGTCGCGGCGCGAGCTTTGGCCGTGCAAGTCATGTCCTCCAGGGGTTTCGGGGAAAACTGCGCCACCTGGCCGGCATTTTGCTAAGAGGTCACCAACCCGCAACAAGGAGAGTGATCATGAAAAGTCTCACCGTCCTCGTCCTCCTCGCCGGCATGTTGGGCTGCGGTGCCCCGCGTACGGAAGAAGTTGCCCATTTGGCAGCGCTCCGCGGCGTGCGCCCGCGTCCCACTCCGGCGCGGCCGGTCCTCCGGCCGATTCCAGGCCCCGTCTTCAACCTCGACACCGCGCCCGACGTCGACCTCCGCCCGCAGATCGCCTCGCTCAACCTCCCAGTCCGGAGCCAAGGCTCGCGCGGAACTTGCTCGGTCTTCGCTGTGACCTTCTTGATCGAGTTCGGCATGGCGAAAAACGTTGGCGCGACAATGGACCTCTCCGAAGAGTTCCTGAACTACGCAAAGAACAAAGCAACTGGCGTCTTGACCGATGGCGGCTTCTTCGACGAGCTCGACCTCGGCTATGAGACGTTGGGGATCACGACCGAGGCGGCGCTGCCCTATCGCGCTGCTTTCGAGCCCAACCTCGGCGTACGG
>JANXWC010000190.1 GCA_025351355.1 Hyphomicrobiaceae bacterium | reverse complement strand
CTGCATCATCGGGACTCCGGAAGCGGGGGAGAGCGTGGCTGGTGTGACGTTCGACGGGCGTACCGAGACGGCGCTGTTTCCCGGCGATCTGCCGACCGATCCGTCGGAATTGCTGCGTCATGGGGCGACGCGCATCGCCGGTGCCGAGGACGTGCGTACGGTGCGCTTCCGACCGCCGCGGCTGATCCTGGAAACGGCTGCGGGTGGGCGGCCGGCACCGCCGCATATCCGGCTGGATCGTGCGCTAGAATTCCTGATCGGAGACAAGCTCGTATGACCCCTGTGCCGCCGAAATCGCCGGGCATTTCCGCGGATGCGGCGGCATCGCGCCCTGGTCCGCGCGTGTTCAAGGCGGATGACCCCGCACTTGTGGTCACGGAGGCGGAACCGGAGCCCTTGCAGCGGCCGTCGAGCGGGGCTGGCGAAAGCGGCGACCCTGCAGCGGAACTGGCGACGCGACAGCCCTTGCGCGAGCGCGCGGGCGCAGTGTTCGAAACAGGGTTCCGCTGGGGTAGCCTGCTTGTGTCGGCGCTCGCTGGTGCGGCGGTGCTGGCGGCGGGGTTGTGGTTTACGCGGTTTGTTTCGGTCGGGCTGGAACGGGACGATTGGATCGGCCAGGCCATTCGTGGACTGCTGGTCGTGGCTGGCGTGGCGGCGGCAGTGCTGGTCGTGCGCGAACTGCTCGGGTGGCGCCGGTTGGCCCGGCTCGGGCGGCTCAGGCGCGGCGTGGATGCGGCGCTGGCCGGGAAAGATCAGAAGGCCGAGCGCCGGGTTGCAGACCGCCTGCTGGCGCTCTACCGGGGACGCCCGGAACTGGCGTGGTCGCTGGCGCGGGTGAAGACGCATCGGGCCGACGTGCATGATGCGGCGGGCTTGCTGACGCTGATCGAGCGGGATCTCATGGCGGGCCTGGATACGTCAGCGCGCCGTCAGATCACGACATCGGCGAAGCGCGTGGCGACAGTGACGGCGCTGTCGCCGCTGGCCTCGCTGGCGCTGATTTTCGTGGTGTTTGAGAATATCAGGCTGTTGCGGCGGCTGGCGACGATCTATGGAGGACGCCCGGGGCTGATGGGCGCGCTCCGGCTGGCGCGTAGCGTCGTCGGGCACCTGATCGCCGCCGGTGGCCTAGCGTTGACCGACGACCTGATCGGTCAGTTCATCGGGCAGGACGTCTTGAGACGGCTTTCGAAGCGGCTGGGCGAAGGGGCGTTCAACGGGGCGCTGACGGCGCGGATCGGGGTGGCTTGTATTGCCGAAGTGAGGCCGTTGCCGTTTCTGGAGGCGGAACCGCTGCGCGTGCGGGATATTCTCGGGGAAGTCATTCGGCCCTCGGTGCTGAAGGGGTTCAAGGGATGAAGTGCCGTGGGGCGGGCTGCGGTGGCCCGCTCAGATCAGACCGTAGCGGGTGGCGGCAATGACGACCTGCAAGCGCGTGGCGACCTTGAGTTTCCGTTTCGCGCGCTCGACGTGGTAGTTCACCGTTTTGCGCGAAATCATCAGGATTTGCCCGGTCTGCCAATCGGATTTACCTTTGGCGACCCAGCCGATCACTTCGATTTCGCGGGGTGTGAAAGGGAGCGGCTGAGGCATGTTCGGGGCAGGCGTATAAGACATCGGCAAATCCATGTGTTCGCGCTATGGTTGTAAAAATATGCCTGAAATGTCGAAAAAGGGAAATGAAATGCTCGGCAATGGTAAATTTGATTGCAATAAATTTAATAACATCTTTTGGTTGTAGTACAGGAACCGTCGATGCCGTTTGAAACCTTTGTGACATTCAGCGCCGCCATGTTTCTGCTGGCTTTGGCACCTGGCCCGGGAGTGGCGGCGGTGGTGGCGCGGGCACTCTCGGCGGGGTTGCCAGCGGCATTCGGAGTGATCACCGGGCTGGTTATCGGCGACGTCGTGTTCATGGGGTTGGCGCTGGCCGGCCTGTCGGCGCTGGCTGCCAATGCCGGGCCGGTGTTTGGCGTGGTCAAATATGTGGGCGCAGCCTATCTGGTGTGGATCGGCTATCAGGCTTGCACGCATGCCGCCACGTCGATTGCGGTGCCGGAGGCGGCTGACATGTCGCCGCTCAGGGAATTGGGCATGGGCTTGCTGGTAACACTCGGAAATCCCAAGCCGATCCTGTTTTACGGGGCGCTGATGCCGACATTCCTGGATGTTACGAAAGCGGAGCTCGCGGATGGGGTGGTGCTGGCTGTTGTCATCGCGACCGTGTCGTATGGAGTTCTGGGTGGCTATGCGCTGTTGGCGCATCGGGCGCGGCGATTGCTTACGACGCCCAACGCGCTGCGGCGGCTCAACCAGACCACAGGGGCCGTGATGATGGGGGCGGGGGTGGCGATCGCGGCGCGGTAGGCACGTTGCTGCGAAAGCCAGAGCTTGACCTTGCCGCCAGCGGGGCGGCGATGTCATGCTGAAAGTACGCAAAGAAATTGGGGATCGGCTTCGTGCAACTGCAGCTTCGCGATATCGGCCATGCCTACGGGGCGCTGCCCGTGCTCGACGGCGTGTCGATGACGGTCGAGGCGGGAGAAATACTCGGCATCATCGGACCGTCGGGTTGCGGCAAGTCGACATTACTGGCGATTGCCGGCGGACTACTTAAGCCGTCGCGCGGCTCGGTATCGACAACAGGTGTGCCGCCAGCCGGGTGCCTCAATGCACTGACTTATGTGTTCCAGGATTTCGCGCTGCTGCCGTGGCGAACGGTCGAGGGCAACGTACGGCTGGGGTTGGAGCCGCATGGGCTGTCGGCCGCGGATATGCGGGGGCGCGTCGAACTGGTGCTGGCGCAGACCAAGCTCGGCGATTTCAGGGCTGCGTTTCCGCGGCAGTTGTCGGGCGGCATGCGGCAACGGGTCGGCATCGCGCGGGCGCTGGCGGTGCGGCCGGCTGTGCTGCTGATGGATGAGCCGTTGTCGGCGCTCGACGCGCAGACCCGGCTGCTGCTGATGGATGAATTCGCGACACTGTTTGCCACGTCGAATACGACGGTGATTTACGTGACGCACAATCTGTCGGAAGCGGCGCGGCTGTGTCACCGGGTGATCGCACTTTCGCGGCGGCCGGGGCGCGTCAAGGAGATCGTGGGGATCGGCGAGGCGGACGATATTTCGTTGGTCGAGGCGCTGCTGTGGTCGATCATTCGCGACGAGGCCGCCGCCGCAGACCGTGAGTTGATCGATGCGCGATGATTTAACCGCGCCGGTTGTGGCGGCCCACCCAGTGGGGATGCGCGCCAGCGGATTTCAGCCGCGCTTCATCGGCGTGCTGGGGCTGGTGAGTTTCGTCGGCATCATCGCGGCGATCGAGGTGTTGGCGCGATCGGGGACAATCGGGCCGCTGTCGTTTCCAGCGCCGTCGGCGATCGGGCAGGCGCTGTATCAGCTGGCGATAAGTGAGCAACTGGCGAAGCATCTCGGCGCCTCGCTCAGCCGTCTGGCGGTCGGCTGGAGTGCGGGGGTGACGGCGGGCATCATCGCTGGCATCGCGATCGGTACGTGGACCGGCGCGCGCTCGATCGGGCTGCCGTGGGTGGCGGCGATTTCGTCGATCCCGAAGATCGCGCTGCTGCCGATGTTCATCATCTGGTTCGGCATCGGCGAGGGTTCGAAGATTGCAACCATTGCGTTCGGCACGTTTTTTCCGACTGTCGTGAACACGTATGGCGGCGTCGACGATGTCTCGCGTACGCTGATCCGCATGGGGCAGAGTTTCGGGCTGTCGAAGTGGGCGATCCTGCGCAAGATCGTTTTCCCCGGCGCGCTGCCGGCAATCCTGTCGGCGTTCCGGATTTCGGCGACGGTGGGGATCATCCTGCTGGTGGCGGCCGAGATGGTGAGCGCAGAATACGGCATCGGCGCGTACGTCTTGCAGCAGCAGAGCCTGTTCCAACTCGACCGCCTGATGGCCGGGGTGGTCGTGCTGATGATCTTAGGGTTGATGATCTACGGGCTGATTGCGCTGCTGGAGCGGTGGTTGTTGCGGTGGCGGTAGGAGCACGTGGGAACAAGACGCCGCTTCAGGCCGCCTTGTTCGTGCCCGTGTCTTTTGCTGCGCTTTTGGGATCGTAATTCAGCACCGGGCTGAGCCAACGCTCGCAGGTGGCGATGTCCCAACTTTTCCGGCGGGCGTAGTCTTCGACCTGATCGCGCTCGACCTTGCCGACGCCGAAGTAGTGGCTCGCCGGATGCGCGAAATAAAATCCGGAAACCGCCGATCCCGGCCACATCGCGTAACTCTCGGTGAGTTTGATGCCGGCGGATTTTTCCACGTCCATCAGCGACCACAGCGTGGACTTCTCTGTATGGTCGGGTTGGGCTGGATACCCCGGCGCCGGCCGAATGCCCTGGTACTTCTCGCCGATCAGATCCTCGTTGGACAATTTCTCGCTCTTTGCGTAACCCCAGAACTCGCGCCGGACGCGCATGTGAAGATGTTCGGCGAACGCCTCCGCCAGCCGGTCGGCCAACGCCTTCAGCATGATGCGCCCGTAGTCGTCCGTGGTCTTGAAATACTTCTCCAGCGCCGCTTCTTCGCCAATACCTGTGGTGACGGCGAAGGTACCGATGTGGTCAGCCAATCCACTTTCGCGAGGCGCGATGAAATCAGCCAGCGCGGTGTTGGCACGTTCGCGTCCGCTCGGCCCCTTGTGCTCGCGCGCGATTTGCTGCCGCAAAGTGAACACGCGCGCGAGTTCCGCTTTGCGCTTGTCGTTTTTGAACAGCACGATATCGTCGCCAACACTGTTGGCCGGCCAAAATCCAATCACGCCATTTGCCGTCAGCCATTGCTCTTTGACGATGCGCTGCA
Organism: Hyphomicrobiaceae bacterium; assembly: GCA_025351355.1. Classification (GTDB taxonomy): domain Bacteria; phylum Pseudomonadota; class Alphaproteobacteria; order Rhizobiales; family Hyphomicrobiaceae; genus JABFRJ01. The sequence continues at coordinate 14,845 of JANXWC010000190.1, read as the reverse complement.
GCAGCGCTTCCGCGTCACGGAATAGCTTGGTCGCCTCGACGCCGACGACGTTGTCTTTCAAAATCGCCGGGTATCGCCCCGCCAATTCCCAAGTCGAAAAGAATGGAGTCCAGTCGATGCCATCCACAAGCTTGCCGAGATCATAATTCTTGAATGCACGACTGCCCGTAAACGTCGGCGCAGCCGGAATGCCTGCCGCCCAATCGATCTTGAAACTGTTGGCCCGCGCCACAGCCAGCGGCAGGCGCACCTTCTTCTGCTCGCCTTTCAGGTGACTCTCGCGGATCTTGATGTACTCCGCCGTGATGCCGGCGACGTAGGGTTTGGCATCCGTCGGCGACAGCAGTTGCGACACGACGCCCACAGCGCGGCTGGCATCGGTGACATAGATCGCTTGGTTGTGTGTGTAATTCGGCGCGATTTTCACGGCCGTGTGGACGCGGCTGGTGGTGGCGCCGCCGATCAGCAACGGCACATGAAAATTCTGCCGCTGCATTTCCGCCGCCACCGTGCACATCTCATCCAGCGACGGCGTAATCAACCCGGACAGCCCGATGATGTCGGCATTCTCGCGTTTGGCGACCTCGAGAATTTTCTGCGCCGGCACCATTACGCCGAGATCGATCACCTCGTAGTTGTTACATTGGAGTACGACGCCGACGATGTTCTTGCCGATGTCGTGCACATCGCCCTTCACCGTTGCCATAACGATCTTACCCGCCGCCGGCTTGTTGGCCACGCCCGAGGCGATTTTTTCCGCTTCGAGATAAGGCTGCAGATAGGCTACCGCCTGTTTCATGACACGCGCGCTCTTGACCACCTGCGGCAGGAACATCTTGCCGGCGCCGAACAGATCGCCGACGACGTTCATGCCCGCCATCAGCGGCCCCTCGATGACATGCAGCGGCTTGTCGGCGAGGCGGCGCGCCTCTTCGGTATCGGTCTCGATGAAATCCGTGATGCCGTGCACCAGCGCGTGCGTCAGTCGCGAGCCGACATCGCCGTTGCGCCAAGTGAGATCGACTTCCTTTTTCTTGCCGCCGCCAGCCTTGTAGCGCTCGGCCGCTTCGAGCAACCGATCGGTGCTGTCGGCGCGCCGGTTGAGCACCACGTCCTCGCAGCGCTCACGCAATTCGGCGGGGATATTATCGTAAACCGCCAGCTGCCCGGCGTTGACGATGCCCATGTCCATTCCCGCCTTGATGGCGTGATAGAGGAACACCGAATGCATGGCTTCGCGCACCTGCTCATTGCCGCGAAAGCTGAATGACAGATTGGAAACACCCCCGGAAATATGCACGAGCGGAAACCGTCGTTTGATTTCGCGCGTCGCCTCGATGAAGTCGACCCCGTAGTTGTTGTGTTCCTCGATGCCCGTGGCGACCGCAAAAATATTTGGATCAAAAATGATGTCTTCCGGCGGGAAGCCCACTTCCTCGGTAAGAATTTTGTAGGCGCGCGTGCAAATCTCGACCTTGCGGTCCTTGGTATCAGCCTGACCCTTTTCATCGAACGCCATTACCACGACGGCCGCGCCGTAACGCAGACACTTCGTCGCTTGCTCGCGGAACTGCGCTTCACCCTCTTTCATGGAGATCGAGTTGACGATCGGTTTACCCTGCACGCACTTGAGGCCGGCCTCTATCACCACCCACTTGGAGCTGTCGATCATCACAGGCACGCGGGAAATATCCGGCTCCGACGCGATCAGATTGAGGAACGTCACCATCGCCTTCTCGCTGTCGAGCAGGCCTTCGTCCATGTTGACGTCGATGATCTGCGCACCGCTTTCGACCTGTTGGCGCGCCACTGCCAGCGCCGCCGGATAGTCGTTCGCCTCGATCAGCTTGCGAAACTTCGCCGAGCCCGTGACATTAGTACGTTCGCCGACATTGATGAAGGCAGCACCGGAGGGAAATGAAGTGGTGGTCATGAGGAGAGTTACTCAATAGCAATCGCAGTGGCCTTCTCCCCTTGGGGAGAAGGTGCCCGAAGGGCGGAAGAGGGGGTGTTGCGGCGGGTGAAAGCAGTCGCGTAGATCGTTTCCAGCACGCCGTCGAGATTGCGATTTAAGTCGGCGTTCCAAACGCGGATCACAAAGTAACCCAGGCCTTCCAGATATTTTATCCGCGCGGCGTCCGCGGTCACATTCTTTGCCTCCGCGTGCTGCGAACCATCGAGCTCAACAATCAGCATGGCATCATCGCAAAGAAAATCGATGACATACGGTCCCCGCGGGACGTGACGCCGAAATTTCAGATTGTCCAAACGTCGATCCCTGCTCTTCGCCCACAGCTTCGCCTCGACATCGGTTTGCCGTTGACGTAACGCTCGGGCTGTATTTGTAAGTCGAACTTTCAAAGTGCGTATCCGTGTCTTTCTTGTTCGATGGCCATCGCATCTAAGGCCCCCTCACCTGTCCTTCGGACATCCTCTCCCCAAGTGGAGAGGAACAAGCGGCGAGAAATTCCGCATAACTACTTTTACCAATCCTGGCGCCGTTGAATTTGGAGTACCCTTTTTCCCCTGGGGAGAAGGTGCCCGAAGGGCGGATGAGGGGGTAGCTAACCAATCACCCCGCCACGAACGCCTCGAGCCCGCTGAGCCGCATCTTCGGTGCGATCTGCGGCAGCTTGCGCGGCGGGTACTTGCGCACGTGTTCGGCCACGTGCGCGATGTGCGCCGGTGTCGAGCCGCAGCAACCGCCGACGATATTGACAAGTCCATCCTTGGCCCACGGCTCGATCGCGCAGGCCATATCGTGTGGCGTCTCGTCGTATTCGCCCATGGCATTCGGCAACCCGGCATTCGGATAGGCCGACACCAGCGTATCGGCGACCGCTGCAATCTCAGCCACATAGGGCCGCATCAACTCCGCACCAAGCGCACAGTTGAGTCCGACGGAAAACGGCCGCAGATGCCGCATCGAATACCAGAACGCCGTCGCCGTCTGACCCGACAGCGTACGCCCCGAGCGATCGGTGATCGTGCCGGAGATCATGATCGGTAATTTCACTCCGGCCACATCGAACGCTTCCAGCGTTGCCACGCCTGCGGCTTTCGCATTCAACGTATCGAAGATCGTTTCGATCAGAATGATATCCGCGCCGCCTTCGATCAACGCAATGATCTGCTCCGTGTACGCTGCGCGCAGCTCGTCGAAGCTGGTGTTGCGATAGCCGGGATCGTTCACATCGGGGGAGATCGACGCCGTGCGGTTAGTCGGCCCGACAGCACCCGCCACCCAGCGCACTCGACCATCTTTGTTCTCGGCGGCATCGGCCGCTTGCCGCGCCAACCGCGCCGCCGCGAGATTGAGTTCGGCGCTCAAGCTCTCCATGCCGTAGTCGGCCAGCGAGATCACCTGCGCATTGAACGTATTGGTCTCGATGATATCGGCGCCCGCCGCGATGTAGTCGGCATGGATAGCGCGTATGATATCCGGTTGCGAGAGCGCCAAGAGGTCGTTATTGCCCTTGACGTCGCGGTGCCAGTCCTTGAACCGCGTACCGCGATAGCCGGCTTCGTCCAATTTGAAATTCTGGATCTCCGTGCCCATGGCGCCGTCCATGATCAGAATACGCTCCGCTGCAGCCTTGTGCAGCGCCTTGATACGTTCCGCGCGCGTACTCATGCGTTCACCGCTTTCTTCATCTCGAGCGTTGGTGTGCGCAGCCCCAGCAGATGGCAGATCGCGAACGAGAGATCAGCGCGGTTCTGCGTGTAGAAATGGAACTGACGAACGCCTTCGTCGACGAGGCCAGCAACCTGTTCGGCACAGACCGCAGCGCCGACGAGCTGCGAAGTACCGGGATCGTCGTCGAGCCCTTCGAAGCGATGCGAGAACCACGCCGGGAACGTCGTGCCAACTTTGCCGGCAAAGCTCGCAATTTGCCTAAAATTATGGATCGGCTGAATACCGGGGAGAATAGGGCACCAGATGCCGGCCGCGCGACAACGTTCGACGAAACGCAGGTAATGCGTATTGTCGAAGAAAAACTGCGTGATGATACGCGTCGCGCCCGCGTCAATCTTTGCCTTCAGATGATCGAGATCGGCCTGCAACGAGCCGCTTTCCGGATGCATCTCCGGATACCCGCCGACGGAAATGTCGAAGGCGCCGATGCGCTTGATGCCCGCGATCAAATCCATCGTCGTTGCATAACCGTCGGGATGTGCGGCGTAGCGGGTGCCGACGCCGGCTTTTGGATCGCCGCGCAATGCCACGATGTGGCGCACGCCCGCCGCCCAGTAGTCGCGCACGACAGCGTCGACTTCCGCCCGGCTGGCGCTGACGCACGTCAGATGCGCTGCCGGTGCCAGTGCCGTTTCGCGCACGATGCGCGCCACCGTCGTATGCGTGCGCTCGCGCGTCGAACCGCCCGCGCCGTATGTCACGGAAACAAAGTCAGGCCGTAACGGCTCGAGCCGACGGATAGAATGCCACAGGCTCTCCTCCATCTTTTCCGTCTTGGGCGGAAAGAATTCGAACGAGACGTCGATCTCGCCCGCGCCGATCAGTCGGCTTTTGCGTGGTGTGCTGGTGGTCATCTCACGCAGTCCTTTCGAGAGCGGTGTTTGTTTTCGCGCGCTGAGTCGCGACTGATGCCGGGCGTCGCGCCAGCCACAGCGACACCGTCAGCTGTCCGCTGTTGCCATCCCCGCCGGGCGCCAGCGCGTCAGTCTGCTCGACGATGAGGCCCGCGGCCTTGAGCCACTGATTGACGACGGCGGCCTCAAAACCGAGACGCTCGTGCCGTTGGGTTTCGCGCAGGAATTCGTGCTCGTGCGGCGCAAAGTCGACGATCAGCAGCTTACCGCCGGGCGCCAGCAGTCGCGCGGCCTCCGCGATGGCGCGGGACGGATCGGACAGAAAGTGCAGGATCTGATGCATGACGACCGCGCCCGCCGCGCCGTCGGCCAACGGCAGATCGTAGATATCGCCTTGCCGCACTTGGGCGTGGGCGATGCCTGCAGAATCGAGCTTCGGACGGGCGTAGGCCAGCATCGCCGTGCTGAGATCGAAGCCAAGGCCACGCTTGTAACGATCGGCGAACAGTTCGAGAATGCGGCCGGTGCCGGTGCCGACATCGACGAGCAGGTCGATGGGGTCGCTGCCCAGCGCGCGTCGCATGGCGGCTTCGACGTCGCTTTCGGCGATGTGCAGCGACCGGATACGATCCCAATCGCCCGCTTGCGTCGCGAAATACTCCTGGGCGGCTTGCTCGCGTTCACGTTTGACGGTGTCGAGGCGCAGCCGATCGCGGGCCAGCACCGGGTCACTCGAATCGAGGTCGCGCAGCAGCGCGTGGGCCAAGTTGTCGGCGGGCAGCGGCAGCCGGAAATAGACCCAACTACCTTCGCGCGCACGCTCCACCAGACCAGCATCCGTCAACAGCTTGAGGTGGCGACTGAGGCGCGGCTGGCTCTGGCCGAGGATTCGCGTGAGGTCGGTGACGTTGAGCTCTCCCGACCCCAACAGCGCCAGGATGCGCAGCCGTGTCGGCTCAGCTGCCGCCTTCAATGCCGTCACGAGTACCCGACTGGAAACCATTCACGCGCCTCTTTCTGGCACGCACCATATAAAGATATCTTTATGTGTCAAGAAAAATCACGGAAGTCAACGTTACCGTTGACATGACTAATTAGTTATATAATATTTTAATTATATAACATGCACACACAAAGGATCCTAATGTGGCAAAGCTCGATGCCACCTTCTCGGCATTGGCCGATCCAACGCGGAGAGCAATTCTTGCTCGTCTCGCGCTTGGAGAGGCAACAGTAATGGAGATTGCTGAGCCGTTCGATATGTCGCAGCCGGCGGTTTCGCGGCATTTGAAGGTGCTCGAGGGTGCCGGACTGATCGTGCGACGCGTCGCTGGGACCAAGCGGCCTTGCCGGCTCGCGCAATCGGCGATCACCGAGATCGACCAGTGGCTCGACATGCTGCGCGCGGCTCTCGCCAAGAATTACGATCGGCTCGACGAGGTGTTGGCGGAAATGAAAATCCAGAAGTGAAAGGTAAAACGATGAGCAAGCTGACATTGACGACAGAAGGCGACCGGCACATCGTCGTTACTCGGCGTTTCGCGGCGCTGCCCGAGTCGGTCTATCGGGCACATACCGAGCCGAAACTGATCCAGCAGTGGATGCTTGGACCAGATGGCTGGTCAATGCCGGTTTGTGTCAACGACCTGCGTCCGGGTGGCAAGTTCCGCTATGAGTGGTTGAGCGACAAGGGCCACGGTTTCCACATCACGGGAGAGTTCGTCGAGCTCGTACCCTTCAGCCGCATCGCCCATATCGAGCGCATGCACCTGCCGGACCCGACGCCGGACAATCACGTTGTTACGACGCTTGAAAAAGACGGCACCGGCACGCTGATGAAGATGCGAATGACATTGCCGGATGCCACGTCACGCGCCGCGATGCTCGCCACCGGCATGGAGCGCGGCATGGAAGCGAGCTACGTCCGCCTGGAGGCGTTGGCCTGATCCTTTAATTCACATCCATACCCAACAACGCGGAGTCCTACCATGCTTGCAACGCCACAGATCATTCAGACGACCGCCGAGAAGGCAGCTGTTATTCACCTCACCGTTCCGCGCAATGAGATGATGAAGGTGTTCGGACCCGCCGTCGGCGAGGTGATGGCCGCTCTTGCTGCACAAGGCGTGCAGCCCGCCGGTGCTGTTTTCGCGCATCATTTGACGTTCAGTCCGGGCATGTTCAATTTTGAAGTTGGCGTGAAAGTATTGGCGCCAGTGAAAGAGACGGGACGCGTGAAACCAAGCATGTTGCCAGCGGAAAAGGTCGCGCGCGCCGTTTACAGTGGACCCTACGAAGGCCTCTCAGCTGCCTGGGGTGAGTTAGATGCATGGGTGAAAGCGAGCGGCCACGAGCAGGCAGGAGACCTTTGGGAGGTTTATTCGGTGGGTCCACAGTCGACGCCTGATCCGGCAGGTTGGCGCACAGAGTTGAATCGTCCTCTCAAGAGCTGACACAGTTGTGTGTGCCAGGTCCGCCGTGGCAGCCCACACGGTCGCCTCAGCCCCGCCTGGTGCAGGGAAGAATCGGGCGTGCCAGTCTGCGCACCGCAAGCGGTAGCCGATGTCACTCGATGACAATTTAGTCCTGCGTGCGATGGAACGTGCTGATGTTCTTGTGCTCGATCGATGGGAACGGTAACCGCCGCCAATCGCTCTGTGACCGCGATCGTTATCGATCCATTGGCAAGAAATACGCGCTCGTCAAAATTTTATCGGCGTCTCGGATTCACACCAGAGTGTAGGAGATTTTTCGGTGACGACGATTGCCTCGTCCATCGCTTTCCACGCGAGGCTTGGCGTTCGCTTTTCCCAGACGACTAAACCCTATCAGCGCAACGATTGTTGCTACCGAAATCGAAGCGGACCAATCAGCAAGCGATCGTGCTGGTCGGCGATATCAGCGTTCATCGACGCATCTTCAACCGTCGAGCTAGTGCTGTGCGGCCTTCAAAACTCTTTGCCTAAATAATAATCCAGTGAATAGCGGCCGCCGCCACGGAAAAAGATGGCGAGGCACAGCAGCCACCACAACAGCGCATATTCGATGCCGCGGTTGGTCCAGAAATATCCGTACTGCCATTGGAAGACAGTGATGATGACCGTCATCTGGACGAAAATCATTAAAGCTGCGATGCGCGTGAACAGCCCGAGCGCCAGACAGGCCGCAGCAATGGATTCGGTGAAAAACACCAGTATGGCGAGGACGCCAGCAAACGGCAGCCCCTTGCCGCTGATGTTATTGGCGAACGTGTCTGGTGAGTTGAGCAGAACCTTTTGCACCCCGTGCGGCACCAGCACGGCGCCAGCGGCAAAGCGCATGAAGGCGTAGCTGTAAGGCGCGAACTTTTCATAAAGCCCGCCCAATGCCGGTATGAGCAGTTTGCTGCGGTCGATGTTGTCGCTCACGATTTTTCCCTCTGTGTTTATGAGTTTGCAACTTCGCAAAAACTCACCGCCTTCACCCCTTCAGGGCGGCCTTCGCCGCTTCCGCGACCTTGGCTGCGGTGATGCCGAAGTGTTCGTAAAGCTTGGCGATGGGACCGGATGCGCCGAAGGTGGACATGCCGACGAAGCGATCGGTCGGCTTCAGCCAGCGGTCCCAGCATTGTTGAATGCCGGCCTCGACGGCGACGATCGCGCCGTGCCCGAGCGTCGCGTCGCGATAGGCGACATCCTGCGCCGCGAACAGTTCCATCGACGGCATCGAGACGACCGCGGCGCCGACACCTTCTTTCGCCAACAGCGCGCGGGCCGCCAGCGCGATCTCCACTTCCGAGCCGGTGGCGACAATGGTCACGGCGCGCTTGCCTGCGGCCTCAGCGAGCACATAGGCGCCCTTGGCCGAACGGTTTTCCGACGCGTCCGTGCGGACCGTCGGCAGGCCCTGGCGCGTCAAGGCCAGGATGGAGGGTCTGGAGGCCGAGAGCAGCGCCAACTCCCAGCATTCGGCCACTTCCACTGCATCGGCCGGGCGGAAAACCAGCAGGTTCGGTATCGCCCGCAGCGCTGCCAGATGCTCGACCGGCTGATGCGTCGGGCCATCCTCGCCCAACCCGATGCTGTCATGCGTCATGACGTAGATGACGCGTTGATGCATCAGCGCGGACAGGCGGATCGACGGTCGGCAGTAGTCGGTGAAGACAAGAAACGTCGCGCCGTACGGCACCAGACCGCCGTGCAGGGCGATGCCGTTCATGGCCGCCGCCATACCATGCTCGCGCACGCCGTAGTGCATGTAATTGGCCTTGAAATCGGCAGCAGACACCGAGGTATGCTGCTTGGTGCGCGTGCCATTGGAACCGGTCAAGTCAGCGGAGCCGCCGAGCAAGGCGGGAATCGCCGGCAGCACGGCTTCAATGACTTTTTGCGAGCTTTGCCGCGTCGCCAGCTTGGCCTTTTCGGCGATGAAGCCGGCGCCCGCGGCACGCGTCGCCGCGCGGATGGCTGCGGCCACATCTGCCGTCACAGGATCAGCAAACATGGATGCCGGTACGCTGGCGGCCCGCTTCTCCCAGGCCTTCCGCACCGAGGCGCCGCGCGCACCCGACGAACGCCATGCTGCCAGAATGGGTGCGGGAATTTCGAACGGCGGAGAGGTCCAGCCAAGGGCTTCCCGCGTGGCCTTGATCTCGTCGGCGCCAAGCGGTTCGCCATGCGCGGAGGCTTTGCCCTGCTTGTTTGGCGCACCGAACCCGATCAGCGTCTTGCAGGCGATCATGGTCGGTTTATCCGAGTTCTGCGCAGCGGCCAGGGCGGCGCGGATTTCAGCCGGATTGTGACCATCGACCTTCATGGTGTTCCAGGTCGACGCCTGAAACCGCTTCGCCATGTCATCGGATACCGTCAGCGAAGTCGCGCCGTCGATGGAGATCGCGTTGTCGTCCCATAGCACGATCAACTTCGACAGTTTGAGGTGTCCGGCAAGCGATATGGCTTCCTGGCTGATGCCCTCCATGAGGCAGCCGTCGCCGGCAATCACGTAGGTACGGTGATCGACGAGTTCGCCGCCATGGCGCGCCGCCAGCAGCCGTTCAGCGAGCGCGAAGCCGACCGCATTGCCGAGGCCCTGGCCGAGCGGGCCGGTGGTCGTCTCGATGCCCGGCGCGTGGCCGTATTCAGGATGTCCGGCTGTCTTGGAGCCTAGTTGGCGGAATGCTTTGAGGTCGGCAACCGCCATGCCCGGGTAGCCGTTTAGGTACAGCAACGCGTAAAGCAGCATCGAGCCGTGGCCGGCCGACAGGATGAAGCGGTCGCGATCCGGCCATTCCGGCGTCGAAGCGTCGAACTTCAGGAATTCGCGGAACAGTACCGTTGCCACGTCCGCCATGCCCATCGGCATGCCGGGATGGCCAGAATTGGCAGCCTGCACGCCATCCATGGCCAGTGCACGGATGGCATTGGCAAGATCGCGTTCGGGCGTGGCGGGCGAAGGAGACATGGAGCAAGTCTTTCTACGAGGGCCATTGCGGAGGTGCGATCGCAAGTGAAGAGCGGCATGCCACAACGGGAGTTAACCTAGGCTTTGCCGTCCATAGCCCGCACGAACCCGCCGCGTCCACCGCCCGCCGCGCGAAAAGCGTGCACGGGCCAATACCGCAGATGCTCAAGCGAAGCGCGAGCGACACCAGCCGATAAAACTTCGTTGCAATGAAAAGCGTCCAGTAGACTCCATCGATATAGGCAGCGCCGAGCAGTCCCGGCACCATGGTCAGGTTGGCCGCGAAAAAAGTGGTCCTGCGGCCGGGCAACCCAACTGGCCGCTCAGCCAGAGTACGGTGGCGGTCAAAGTGACGCAGGTCCAGAACGTCGGATAAAGCCGCGCAAACCTGGAGGCGACGAACCCGAGCGGCTGTTTGTTTGACGCCGACCAAGTATGACAAATCCACTGAACATGACGAACAGTTAGACTGCGACCAGGCATGCCATAGCCGCGGGCGCTCAAGACCGTATTATGCGAGCATACCCTTGGTGTTGGCCCACACCTGAAGCCAATACCAGCGCCCCACCGAGCCATAGTAAATGCCTGGAAGGCAATGACGCCTGCCCCCTTCATTCCGCCGCTGAGCGGTGCTACACCCCGCGCCATGACCGACACATCCTTGATCCGCAATTTCTCGATTATTGCTCACATCGACCATGGCAAATCGACCTTGTCCGACAGGTTGATCCAGCTCTGCGGCAACGTTACCGCCCGCGAAATGAGCGACCAGATCCTCGATTCCATGGACATCGAAAAGGAGCGCGGCATCACCATCAAGGCGCAAACCGTGCGCCTCGACTACAAGTACAAGGACGGCAAGACCTATCAGCTCAACCTGATGGATACGCCTGGTCACGTCGATTTCGCCTACGAGGTCTCGCGCTCGCTGGCCGCCTGCGAGGGCGCGATCCTGGTGGTGGATGCCTCCCAGGGCGTCGAGGCGCAGACGCTGGCCAACGTCTATCAGGCGCTCGACAACAAGCTCGAGATCCTCACCGTTCTGAACAAGGTCGACCTGCCGGCCGCCGACGTCGACCGCGTCAGACAGCAGATCGAGGATGTGATCGGCCTCGATGCGTCGAACGCCGTCGGCGTATCAGCCAAGACCGGGCTCAACGTGCCCGCCGTCCTCGAAGCCATCGTCGAGCAATTACCGCCACCGAAGGGCGTGCGCGAGGCGCCGTTGAAGGCGCTGCTGATCGACAGCTGGTATGACGCCTATCTTGGCGTCGTAGTGCTGGTGCGCGTCATCGATGGGCTGCTCAAGAAGGGCCAGCGCGTCAAGCTGATGAATGCGGATGCGACCTACGGCGTCGAGCGCGTCGGCATCTTCCGCCCCAAGCAGGAAATGCTCGAGAACCTCGGCCCGGGTGAAGTCGGCTTCTTCACTGCCGGCATCAAGCAGGTGGCCGATACCCGCGTCGGTGACACTATCACCGACGAAAAGGGCGGCATCGCCACGGCGCTTCCCGGCTTCAAGCCGGTGCAGCCGGTGGTGTTCTGCGGCCTGTTCCCGGTCGATGCCGCCGATTTCGAGAACCTGCGCGAAGCCATGGGCCGGTTGCGGCTGAACGACGCCAGCTTCTCGTACGAAATGGAAACGTCGGCAGCGTTGGGCTTCGGCTTCCGCTGCGGCTTTCTCGGCCTGCTGCATCTCGAGATCATCATCGAGCGGCTCGAGCGCGAGTTCAACATGGACTTGATCACCACCGCGCCGAGCGTGATCTATAAGCTGGTCATGACCAACGGCGACGAAATCGACATGCACAATCCTGCCGATATGCCGGAGGTGGTGAAGATCGACCACATCAAGGAGCCGTGGATTTCAGCCACTATCCTGGTGCCCGACGAGTACCTCGGCGCCGTGTTGAAGTTGTGCCAGGACCGCCGTGGCCGCCAGAAACAGCTGACGTATGCCGGCACCCGCGCCATGGTGGTCTACGAATTGCCGCTCAACGAAGTGGTGTTCGACTTTTACGATCGCCTGAAGTCCATTTCACGCGGCTACGCCTCGTTCGACTATCAGATGATCGGCTACGAGGAAGAGGATCTGGTGAAGCTTTCGATGCTGGTCAATTCCGAGCCGGTCGATGCGCTGTCGATGATCGTCCACCGCACGCGCGCGGAAGGCCGGGGACGCAGCATGTGCACCAAGCTGAAGGACCTGATCCCCCAGCATCTCTTCCAGATCCCTATCCAGGCGGCGTTAGGCGGCAAGGTGATCGCCCGCGAGACGATCAAGGCCATGCGCAAGGACGTGATCGCCAAGTGCTACGGCGGCGATATCAGCCGCAAACGCAAACTGCTCGACAAACAAAAAGCCGGCAAAAAGAAAATGCGCGAATTCGGCAAGGTGGAAATCCCGCAAGAGGCCTTCATCGCGGCGCTGAAGATGGATGAGAATTGAGGAGGTGAAGGACACCAATAAATGCGAAATAATTACGCAATACTTGAGAGAGCGTGAGCCACCATTCGTTTTGCTTTGCAAAGTTGATTTCAGCCCCGATTTTACTTTTAGGCAAATCGGGAATGAACGGCCTCGTAGGTTAGGCTATGTATCGTAAATTGCGCAACTTGGCGGTCGTGCTATCAATCTTTTCGTCAGGCTCTCCTGCTCTAGGTCAACGTGCTCCCGACACCGAGACATGGGTATGTCCGGCCGTATCACCGGAGTTGGCAAAGCTTGCAGTCGCCAATACGCTGGGCCGATGCGCCTCGGGTTGCCGCGGATGTGGTTGCAAAGGCGGACCCGGTTATCGCGCAGCCGATGGCAGTTGCGTCGGTTTTGCCGACATTCTCAGAAAATGCGGCTTGGCACCTCACTCAGACAATGGGTGCGTCAAGGAATGCGTACCGACGCGACCAACTTGCGAAGGTTTCGGACTGAGTTGGCTAAAGAGTTTGGCTGCAGCCGCAGGGTTGACACTTGAGCTACTGCCAACCGAACTTTCTGAAGAAAAACGAGCACAATTCAAATAGATACAAATAGACGTAAAAAATGATTATCGCGCCCACGTCTGGCTTGGCGTGGATGGCCACCTGCGTGGCCATGACGAAGTGAGAGGACAAGCCCGAGGATGACAATGGTGAGAGGCCGCCAGCCACCTTCGTGGCCACGAGGACGGGTGGGGACTACATTGCGGGCAATCAAAAGTCATACGCCTAAACTCACTTCCTCACCCTCGGGCTGAGTGATTGCCTGAAAACTCGCCTTGTGTGCCGGAGCTTGCCACATGACCGACCTCTTGGATGGCCCTCAAGCGCGTTCAGACGTGGTCCACGGAGCGGAGGCGGGAAGCCGCTGAAATCCTGATTGCGCTTGATGAAATGGATGCGGACGACATCGAGTTGGATGCGGAAACACTCGCGGCAATCGATGAAGGACTGGCCGAGATAGACCGGGGTGAATTTGCTGATCCGCGAGACGTCGAAGCCGTCTACGCTCGCTTCAAAAAATGAGCGGCCGATATTCACCGCGGGCACTGGCTGACTTTGAATGTTTGCGGACCACATTTCCTTACGAAGTCCACGTGGCGCGGCCTCGGTGATGCGGCGCATCGAAGCGACGGTTGACCTTATCGTGCGATATCCGGGCGTTGGAGGTAAAGTCCGGTCACGCGCCGGGCTCCGCGCTGCGAGGGGCGACGCTGATCGAAGCGATGGCGGGGCTCGTCAAAATGGAGTACGCGCGAGGTGAGTGCTTAGAGTTCACGTCGCACATGCGGATCATGACATGCCTGAACTGCCTGAAGTGGAAACCGTGCGGCGCGGGCTGGCGCCGGTCATGGAGGGCGTGCGGATCGCGCGCCTGGTGCAACGGCGGGCGGATTTGCGTTTTCCGTTCCCGGAGCGGTTCGCCGCACGGGTCGAGGGGCGGCATGTGCTGCGGGTGGGGCGGCGCGCCAAGTATCTGATCTGTGAAATCGAAGGCGGTGAGACGCTGGTGATGCATCTCGGCATGAGCGGGCGCTTCGAAATCAAGCCAGGTGACGCGGAGTATGGGATACCGGTGGGCGACTTCGTACATGCGGCGGGCGGGGAAGCGAAACACGACCATGTCACGCTGCAGATGAGTTCAGGCGCGGCGATCACGTATAACGATGCGCGGCGGTTCGGCTTTATGCTGCTGATTCCGACGGCGGAGCTTTCGGCGCACGCGCTGTTCGCCGACATCGGCGTCGAGCCACTCGGCGATGAGCTAACGGCGGCGCATCTGGCCGCCCGTGCAAGGGGTCGCAAGACTGATCTCAAGGCGTTTCTGCTCGATCAGCGCCACGTGGCGGGGCTCGGCAACATCTACGTTGCGGAGGCGTTGTATCGGGCACGGCTCAATCCGAAAAAGCCGGCGTCGGTGCTGGCACTGCGCAACGGCGCGCCGTCGCCGCGAGCGGTGCGGCTGGTGCCGGAAATCAAGGCGGTGCTGGAAGCGGCGCTGCAGGCAGGCGGCTCGACGCTGAGGGATTATCGCCAGGCAGACGGGGAACGGGGAACCTTTCAGGATCGATTTCAGGTGTACGGGCGGGAGGGCAAAACGTGCGCCGGAGCGGGCTGCGATGGCGCAATCAAACGCATCGTGCAGGCCGGGCGCTCGACGTTCTATTGCCCGAAGTGTCAGCGGTAATATTGGCAACATCGTCGTTCATAGACGGATTGGTTTGGCCATGTTATCTGCCGCTAGTGTCCCGATCGATAAATTCGTGGGATTATCGTTGCGTTGATTCGCGGGGATTTTCCATGAGCAGAACGGCACTTCGGATCGAATTGTCAGCAGAGGCTCGGCGCGAGTTGGAGGGGCTTGCGCGGCGGCGGCGCA
>JANXWC010000186.1 GCA_025351355.1 Hyphomicrobiaceae bacterium | reverse complement strand
CAACGATGCACCGAAGCCGTTCCGTTGGACCAAGACCGCCGACGATATCCTCGCCAGCATTCAACGATTCTGCCTCAGAACGCTCGACGCCAGCCCATATAACCGCTTACTTCAACGAACTTCGGAATCAGGACACTAGCTGATGCTGAAGTTATGTGATTGCGCAGGAAAGTCATGGTGCCTTCGACCGCTAAAGATCGCCTGAAAATGTTGGCGCGAAGCCTTGTGCACCGCCCATATGAGCGCGTTGAACGTTACGAGGCTCCCGCCGATATCGACCGGAACCAGATGCTGGCACGGGCGAAAGCCGAGGGGCGTGTCATAGAACAGCTCTTCTGGGAGCATGACGGGCGGCTGGCACACAAGTGGCCGCATTATTTTGAAATCTACGACAGGTATTTCGAAAAATTCCGCACGGGGTTCAAGCCAGGCGCGGAAAAAATGCGCCCACTCAAATTTCTCGAAATCGGCGTGAGCCACGGCGGCTCGCTGCAGTTGTGGCGGAAATATTTCGGACCGGAGGCCGTGCTTTTCGGCATCGACATAGATCCGCGTTGTGCTGCCGTCGACGACCGGGATCTGTGCGTGCGAATTGGATCGCAAGCCGACCCTGCGTTCCTGCAGAAGGTTGTGGAGGAGATGGGCGGCGTCGATATCGTTCTGGATGATGGCAGCCATATCGCCAACCACCAGCAGGTCAGCTTCGATACGCTGATGCCGTTGCTATCGCCCGGCGGGCTCTACATCGTCGAAGACGTGCAAACCGCCCACTGGCGGAACTGGGGCGGTGGCTATCGGCGCGCGGGCTCTTTTATCGAATTGGCTAAGTCGGTGATAGATGACATGTACGCACGTTACCATGCCGCCGGAGCAAAGCGATCGTTCGCCGAAAACGAGATCTTTGCGACAAGTTTCTTCGACGGCATCGTCGTCTTCGAAAAAGCCCAGCGCCCCGCGTCGTTTCATGCGCGCCAGGGTAAGCCGTCCTTCTGAAAGAAGTGCTGGCGCCGACACCGACACGTGGCTCCGGTGCGCTGCCGTGGTCTGACAAAATGGCAGCGGGTCCCGTGTCCATTCCCATTGCCCGCTGTAGCTGTGTCCGATACGTCTGAGGCAGAGTTTCACACCTGCACGGAGTTGAGCCATGGCCTACAAAACCATTCTCGTCGAAACGCGGGGCAAGGTGGGGCTGATCACGCTCAACCGGCCCGAGGCGTTGAATGCGCTGAACGCGGAAATAATTCGTGAGATCGGGCAGGTGCTCGACGGTTGGGAAACCGACGACGCCATCGGCTGCATCGTGGTGACGGGATCGGACAAGGCGTTCGCCGCCGGCGCCGATATCAAGGAGATGCAGTCGAAGACTTACATGCAGGCCTACATGGAAGACTTCATCGGCCAGTGGGACCGGCTGGCGCGCTGTCGCAAACCGACGATCGCGGCGGTGGCGGGGTTCGCGCTCGGCGGCGGCTGCGAGGTGGCGATGATGTGCGACATTATCATTGCTGCTGATACTGCGAAGTTCGGGCAGCCCGAGATCAAGCTCGGCGTCATGCCGGGCGCGGGCGGCACGCAGCGGCTGACACGCTTCGTCGGCAAGGCCAAGGCGATGGAGATGTGCCTGACGGGCCGCATGATGGATGCGGCCGAAGCCGAGCGGTCGGGGTTGGTGAGCCGCGTGGTGCCGGCGGCCGACCTGATCGCAGACGCGGTCAAGACGGCGGAGACGATCGCCAACATGAGCCTGCCGATCACAATGATGACCAAGGAAACGGTGAACCGCGCCTACGAGACGACGCTGAGCGAGGGCATCCGCTTCGAGCGCCGCGTGTTCCATTCGATGTTCGCGGTGGCCGACCAGAAGGAAGGCATGGCCGCGTTCGTCGAGAAGCGGAAGCCGAAGTTCACTGGGAGTTGAGGGGGGCAAAGGTCGTAGGTCGTAGCACCCGTGTCGTTACACGGTTGCTACAGGTTTTGAGTCCGGCAAACCTCCGCGCCGAGCGCGCAGAGGTTTCATGATCGGTCTGGTGGCCCCGATCACCCGTGGCGGGCGTTGCGCTTGTTGCGGACGTTGCGTCGGAGTTTCTCGGCGATGCGACGCTTTTCACGCTCGTTCGGCACGCGCTTCTTGGGAGCGTACTTGTCGGCTTTCGGGGTCGTGGTGGTCATGGCTGTTTTTTCCTGGTCTTCGGATTGGCTGAATTGGTGACACGAGATGCAGTGCTCTCGGCGGGTGCTATAGCATCGACGGGGCGTTGTCGCACCTCCGATGAAAAAGCGTTAAAAATCATGTCGGGGCTCGAGGAATTATGGCGGGAGATGGTGGAGCGGCCGGCCCAAAGGTCCGTGGCAGTGCCGCCCTTGAAGGTCATGATGCCGTCTTCGCGCCAACCGGGGGCGCCGGCCTCGCGGACCGCCACGCGGGCGACGTCGTTGTTGAAGTCGGTTACGTACATGGATCGCATCATGGCGAACGGCAAGCCGGCGACGGGGGCGCTGAGATTGACGTCCAGCACGGTTTTGTTGTGATCAATACTGCTGAGCGCGACGGTGGCGGAACCGCCCCGAGCGAAAGTGACGGTGAGTGTGAGCGCTCTTGGATCGATGGTTACATCGGAGATCCGCACCACGGGGCGGCCGTCTATTTCCACCGGGCCGATCAGGAAAGATGAACCAAACGCGGTCGGTGCCTGACCCAGCGGCGCCTTGGGCCGGATGCGCCAGTACCCGTCCTGCGGATAGAGGATCAGCACTTCCTCGCCGCCCATGGGGCGGATCATCCAAACCTGCAACATGTGCAGGCCTTTTTCGACGCGGTTGCCGACGGTGACGGTGGCAGTCGAGGGGCGCCAGTAGGTCGGAAACGTCCAACCGACGATCCACATGGCCGGTTCTTCGTAGAGCGTTTTGCGCGTGGTTACGCCGACCTCGGATTTGAAGGACGGGTCCGATTTGAGGTCACATGCGGTCCAGTCAGCTTCGAAGCTGTCGCGTTGCAACGTGTTGATGTAAGCGGGGTGGGCGGCCTCGATGCGGAAACTTTTGACAGCGTCCGAGCTGAGCGCCAGCGTGACGTTGTCCTTCTCGGCACACAGAACTGGCTCGGATTGATTAGCGATCTCGACGGCGAGCTCGCCCAGGCTGGCAGCGTGGGCCGGCTGGGCGAACAGGAGCAGTGCGGCTAACACTATTGGAAAACGCATGTTGCGATTCTCAACTGCGCACAACGGCATAAACATCCCCTGAGTTGGCGCTGTGGGGCAAGGCGTCGATGGTACGGCGCATGGTTGCTGCATCGACCCATCTGCCGAGTTCCAGTCTTTGGCTTTCGCCGAGGGCGACGTCAAACGTGTATGGCCCGAGTTGAGATAGCCGATCCAGACAGCCGTGAGCGACGTCGCGCTGGATGGTGGTGAATTCGAACGACAGCGCGGGCACAGGTTTCGATAATCCGGCGAGGACATCGGCCTCGAAGCCTTCGACGTCTATCTTGACGAAGTCCGGCGTACCGTAAGCGGCGATGAGCGCGTCGAGCGTTGTGACGGGGACTTCAATCGCAGTGTCCCATTTCTGGCCTTCCCAGCCGCCAGCGCCATCGGCCGCATTTACGAAATCGACCGACGCTGTCGTCACCGTCGGATTGGCTGAATTGATGTGCAGAGTAAGGGAGCCCGCCTTGGGGCCACAGGCGCTTTCGAGCAGCGTGACATTGTCGTCACCGGCGTAGATGGCGCGGATGACGCGAGCGCAAAGCGGTTGCGGCTCAAGGGCGACGACGCGCACGCCTGTGCGGCGAAACGAGCCGATGCGGTCACCGACGTGGCTGCCGATGTCGAACGCGAGCTGACCGGGCTTGAGGAACTGCGCATACAATGTGTCCATGGCGGCGTCGCGCGGGGCATCGCCGTAATAGACATCGAGCGATCGCCGCAACGATTGCAGGACGGGATCGCGACGGAGAGTGCGAAGTGTTTCGGCGAGCATGGAGTTTCCTGCGGGCGGCGGGGTGCGTTGGGGCACGATACGTGTTTTGCTCTGGCGGATAGCGATCAGCGGCTCGGAAGAGCGAGTTGTTTGGTTGTGACGGGCTTCGTGGCCTCCAGCTTCGGTTTGACTTTGTCTTTCGATTTGTCCGGCGCCTTCAGAAGGGCGCGTACCGCTTTCGACGTGGCGACGATACCCTCGTTCTCGAAGGCTTCGTGATTGGCTTCGATGGCTGCGAGGTCATAAGCATAGTTGACCATCATGCCGTGAGCTTCGCGCAGGCCCTTTTCAGAAACGTCGCCCAGCCAGTTGACACGTTCAAGGCGCGCACCATTGCCAAGATGGAAGCGGGCGACTGGATCGATCGGCCGCCCGTCGGTGGATTTGGCGCGCACGAGATAGTGCGCAGCGGCCGACATGAGCGCGGATTTGAGCGCGGCGCTTTCCGGCTCAGCTTCAGTCCAGCGGGGGTCGCTCAAGGCTGCGAGCGCGGTGCGGTCTGCTTGTCCCAAGACGGCGTGCTGGTCGTCGGCGAGCACTCGATCGAGCCAGCGTGCGAACTGGGGTGCCGGCGACAGCGTAACGAACGTTTTCAGGCTGGGCAATTCGCGCGCCAGTTCCTCCACGACCTGCTTGATCAGGAAGTTGCCGAAGCTGATGCCGCGCAGACCTTCCTGGCAGTTGGAGATCGAATAAAAAATGGCCGTGCTCGGTGCGTGCGGGGTGTCGCCGGGCTTGGTCCGTTCACTCAACACGGTCTGGATCGATCCGGCGGTCTCGCCCATCAGAGCGACCTCGACGAAGATCAAGGGTTCGTCGACCATGGAGGGATGGAAGAAGGCGAAAAGGCGCCGGTCAGTGGGATCGAGGCGACGCCGCAGGTCTTCCCAGCTGACAATCTGGTGGACGGCTTCGTAGGCGATGATTTTTTCGAGGATGGCCGCCGGCGTCTGCCAGTCGATACGACGGAGCACGAGGAAGCCGCGGTTGAACCAGGACGACAACAGGTGCTGGAGGTCCTGATCGACGCGGGCGAAGGCTGGATCATTCTTGACGTCGCGCAGCAGGTCGCGGCGAAGGGCGACAATTTCAGAGGTGCCGCCCGGTGCGAGATTGAGGCGGCGGAAGAATTCCTGGCGCGGGCTTTCGACGGCGTGCTGCAGTACGCTGAGCGTTTCCTCGTTGGGGGCGGCAATATAGCTGGTAGCGGCGCGGGCGATCTGCTCCTGGTCGGGTTGCATACTATGGGCGAGATAGCGGACGAACTCGCGCCGCTCTTCCGTCGACAACCGGCGGTATTTGCCCAGAATTTCGCGCGCGATTACGACGCCGGAGGCTTCACCCTGGCCAGACAATAGCGCCTCGGCCAAGGCGTGGATGTCGCCGCGCTTGCCGCCGCCGCTAAGGGACGCGGGGATCAACTGGCGCCCCTGCTCGGCGATAGTGGCAAGAAGTTCCTGTAAAAAAGAGACGTTCACGGGGACGGTCCTTCGAGGCGGTGATCGGAGTGAGCTTTCGCATACGCCGAAGCGCTCGACAATGCGACGTGTTCGGGGCCAATGTTTGGCGCAGCCAACGCCCGATTTTTCATCAAACCAGCCCGGAGCGCCGTGATGTCTGAAACTTATGAGATCCTGGCGGTCAAGTACGCCGAGCGGCTGAAGCGCATACGGGCCGAAAGCTTCATTATGGCCGATGACCACCTCAGCCCGCATCCAATGGATTTTTTCGTCTGGGTGGTGCGCAACGGGCAGCGAACGATCGTAGTGGATACCGGTTTTGACCAACCTGAGGCGGACAAGCGCGGCCGTACCATTCTGCGCGCGCCAGCTGCGGCACTAGCCGAGATCGGCATCGACGCGGCCGAAATCAACGACGTTGTGATCACGCATCTGCACTACGATCATGCAGGCACTTTGGCGGCGTTTCCGAAGGCGCGGTTTCACCTGCAGGCGGCGGAAATGGCTTTCGCGACGGGCCCGTGCATGTGTCAGCCGCACATGCGGTTCGCGTTCACGGCGGAGCACGTCTGCGATATGGTACGCAACGTGTATTCGGGGCGGGTAGTATTCTACGAAGGCGACGCGGAGGTGGCGCCGGGGCTCACGGTGCACAAGATCGGCGGGCACAGTCGTGGCTTACAGGCGCTGCGCGTGATGACGGCTATTGGGCCGGTGGTGCTGGCATCTGATGCGGCGCACTACTACGAGACGTTCGAACTGGGGAAGCCGTTCGTGATCGTCGCGGATATGGAAGACATGCTGCGGGGGTACGGGACGCTGAAGCGACTGGCCGACGGTGATGCAAAACGCGTCATTCCCGGGCACGATCCGCTGGTGCTGAAGCGCTATCCGCCGTTGACGGCCGCGAGTGCCGGAGTGGTGCACAGGCTGGATGTGGCGCGGGCGGGGTGAGATGGTCAGTTAGGGGAGCCCCTTAAACTGTCGCCAGCGTGATGCCCAAAGTTTTGGCGGCTAGCGCCAAACGCTTGTTATAAGTAGCAAGTTCGAGCTTGATCCCGCGGCCTTGCAGAAAAAGGATCGTCGAGAGATGGATTGCGTCCAACGTTCGCAGCGGCACCGGGAAAGGTTGCAGCGCGCGGCTCAAGGCCGGCGCATCCAGAGGGACGAGTTCGACGTGACTGAGAAAATCGTCGGCAAGTTGACGAGCCTTAGATCGTCGTCCGAGCGCGTTCAACCGCACCGCTACTTCGTACTCGAGCAGGCGACTTGAAAAACTGGCCTTGGACCAAAGCGCGTCGGGCGGGCGCCTCGGTTCATCGAACACCGTCGCCAACATCACCGACGTATCAATGTAGATCACCGATCCTCGCGATCCGCATCAAGGCCCTTCATGAGTTCGTCGAACGAGGCCAACGCCATACCTTTCGGTGGCCGCTTCCATGGCCCCTTCTTGGCACGGATCAGCAACCCCTCTCGCTCCAATTGGTCGAGAATTTCCTCGGTCGTTCCCGGCTTCGCGAGCGCGCGTGGCGGCACCAGTTCGGCCACCACCTTGCCACGGTCGGTGACGCGCACGATCTCACCCGCCTCGGCTGCGCGCACGTACGCACTGAGGTTGTCCTTGAGCGCCTTGATGCCAACGGTCTTCATGACACCCAAAGTGGCCACGCGTGGCCACTTTGTCAAGAAATGCAATAAGAATGCAAATCGCACTGCCGGATTATCGCCAATTGCCAAAGCTAAGCGACACAATATCGCCGTTTCGTTGAGCTTTAAATCCGGAAAAACAGCTGAGGTTGGCTTGTCATGACGGGGAGTTTGCGCGAAGAACTGGCCGCCGCGATCAAGCTAAACTTTCGCGACCTATTGCAGGCGCGATACTATATGGCGGCTCTCTTCGCAATTACGGAGTCCGGCGAACTCACCCATGTCAACCTGCCATCTTTCTATTCCCTGGCCTACGAAGCAATGGTTAGAAGCGTCGAGTTGATATGTATGAGAACCCTCGATCGTCGCACACAGGCTGGGTTTGAATGGATTTTAACTCAATCGCCCGAAGTCGCCGCGTGCCTCAGCAGCAATGAAAAACTGGAACTAGAGGAGTTGAGAAAAACGGCCAGGCAGCTTGAGCATCCGCGCGACAAGGTCGTTGCTCACATTGACCTAAAGGAGTTGGCTCACCAAGAGGCTGTCTACAAGGGTGCACCAGCTTGGAGCGAAATCCGCGACGCTGTCGAAACCGCGCTATCCCTACTTGCTAAAATATCGTCGGTCCATGTGTCTGAAGTAAATTTACTGAACGAGTGTACGGTGCCATACGATGGGTCTGACGGCGTAACTCTGCTGCGTTACGCCAATCGGAACGACCTGCACTGGCACCAAAAGTCAGAGAACCCAGAATGGTTTGACCAGATGTTTATCAAATCAATGCCTCATTCAGGGTAACTCACTCACATCGTCGCGCCGATCTGCCAGGGCACATACTCGGCATCGCCGTAGCCGAGGTCTTCGGACTTTGATTTTTCGCCCGAAGCGACGGCCAGCACCTTGTCAAAAATCTCCTGCCCCTTCTGCGCCAGCGGCACGCCGTCGACGATGTCGCCGCAGTTGATGTCCATGTCGTCGATCATGCGCATGTAGATGTCAGTGTTGGTCGCCAGCTTGATCGATGGCGTCGGCTTGCAGCCGTAGGCCGAACCGCGGCCGGTCGTGAACGCCAGCATGTTGCAGCCACCCGCCACTTGGCCCGTCGCCGACACAGGGTCGTAGCCCGGCGTATCCATGTAGACGAAGCCCTTCTCGGTGATCGGCTCGGCGTAGCGATAGACCGCATTCAGCGTCGTCGAACCGCCCTTCGCTGCCGCCCCCAGCGACTTCTCGAGAATGGTCGTGAGCCCGCCCGCCTTGTTGCCGGGGCTCGGATTATTGTCCATGCTCATACGAGCGCGTGCCGTGTAGTCTTCCCACCACTTGATGATGTCGACGAGTTTTTCCCCAGTCGCCCGGTCACGCGCGCGGCGTGTCAGTAGATGCTCGGCGCCATAGATTTCCGGCGTTTCTGCGAGCACCGCCGTGCCGCCATGCTTGACCAGCATGTCCACGGCCACGCCAAGTGCCACGTTCGCCGTAATGCCAGAATATCCATCCGAGCCGCCGCATTGCAGCGCCAGCATCAGCTCCGACGCCGGCATCGTCTCGCGGCGCACTTTACCCGCGATCGGCAGCATCGCCTTGACCGCCTCAACTCCAGCCGCGATCGACTTCTTCGTGCCGCCGGTGTCCTGGATCGTCATGGTTCGGAATGTCGTGCTTTCCTGGATGCCATACGCCTGCTTCATGCGCGCGATCTGGAACCCCTCGCAGCCCAACCCCACCACCAGCACCCCGGCCATGTTGGGATTGCACGCATAACCCCAGGTCGTGCGCTTCAACACCTCGAACGTCTCGCCGTCGCTGTCGATGCCGCAGCCCGTCGAATGCACCAGCGGAATGACCCCATCGATGGTCGGATAGTCGGCCAGAATACCGGATTTGTTGACCGCCTCGGCAATGAAGCGCGCCACCGTCGCCGAGCAGTTCACGCTCGTCACGACGCCGATATAATTGCGCGTGCCGACGCGCCCATTACTGCGCCGGAACCCCTGAAACGTCGCCTGTTGCTCGACCGGCAAAATGAGCTCGGTCTTGGCATCCTGCGCGAACGCATAATCGCGATCGAATGCCGCAAAACCGCAGTTGTGCGTGTGAATATGCGCGCCCGGCAAAATCTCCTCACCGGCAAACCCGATGATCTGCCCGAACTTCAATACCGGCTCACCTTTGGCGATTTTGCCCGTCGCCATCTTGTGCCCGCGCGGCACACGTGCCGTGGCCAACACGTTTTCGACCGCTGCCCCGACCTCGATCGCATCCACTGCGACGACCAGGTTGTCGCGTGCATTGAGCCGAAGCGTGCGGTTTTTGGCGGTCGTCGTCGAAGCTATCGTCATGGGCCGGGTTACCGCCTTTGCTGGTGGTGATCGGCCAACCTAGTGCGCCAGCGGCTTGGTGTGAAGCAACTATCTGATGACGTGCGCAACTGCCCGAATCCATCCAATCCGGCGTTGGCTCACTCCGCCTTCGATTGACGTTCGGCAAGTCCCTGCCGCACTTGCGCAAGATCATCGTGAACGAGCGCACCGTAACGTTCAGCCAGCCGGCTGAATTCACTGCTGAGTTCGTCCAGCTGCCGTTCCGACAGATGGTTCAAACCTGAAAAATCAGTGCGCGCGCCCTCGACCGCGCGCAACAGTTCGTCAAGTTTGAGATTGAAAATCCGCGTATCGCGATTTTGCGTATTCTGGATGAGAAAAACGATCAGAAACGTGATGATCGTGGTGCCGGTGTTGATGACAAATTGCCACGTGTCAGAAAATCCAAAAAGGGGACCGGCCGCAGCCCAGCCGACGATGACGGCGAGTGCGACAAAAAATGCAACCGGCGTACCGATGGCACTGGCCGTATGTTCGCTCCAGCGGCGAAAGGTCTCCCGCGGACCGGATGTCTTCGATGCACGAGCGCTCACCAACCCTCCTTCTGCGCTCTCATCTCTGACGACAGTCGTCGCCGGACTATACTTGCGCACCTATTTCAAAAGGCCCGTCAGATGCAGCAGGATGATGACGATGATCGGCACGCCGGCCATCCACAAGAAGAGATCTCGGAACATTTGATTGCTCCTACGATTGGCAAACGTTTACGAGGGGGCACACTATCGCCGAAGCGAGGTCATGCGACGCGGCGGCGGATCGCCACGAAACTGGCCGGTACCGCATTGTCCCGATGGTGACCGCCTCGTTGACCGGCCCACCACCCCGCGCCTAGCGACAGGATCAATCCAGCGGCCGTCACAAAGCCTGTCAGCACCGCGCCGCGGCGGGCCTTTTCGGCAGCATCTTTGACCGTTTGTTGCGTCTGAGCGAACACCTGATCGACCCGTTTTTCCGCATCGGCCTGCGGGGTGCCCGTACGCCGCGCGACCACCGTCGCAAGATAATCGCGATCACCGGGAGCCAAAGTGTCGGCAGCAACGGAGCGCGCCAGAATGCGTATCACCTCGCCCTGCTGCCAGGTCGCATCCCCGACCGTTTGAGCTACGGCTGGCGCCGGACCACCGCCGGGTGCCGCACGGCCATCGCGCATGAGCACGTCGGCAAAATATTGCACCGGATCCGTCGTCGACGAGCTGCTACCAGCTGCAGCAGCGCCGCCTGCCGCCCGTCCGGCGACATCTGCACCACCCCGCGCGATCGCGCCGATGGCCAACGAAAACACGAGCGTGGTCACCAGAACGCTCACCGCCCATACCGCGCCGCCGTGCAACCCGTCGCGAAATTCCACTTCGTGATCCGGCACGCCGACAAGCCTCGAGCGCATTCTGCCGGCGATATAGCCGCCCGCGATCACCGAACCGATCTGCTGCGCGAGTGCCCAGAATACAGCAATGCTGGCGATCGTCTTGGGCGACCATCGGCTGCCCGACCACGGCGAAACGAATGACAGCCCGATTGCCGTTCCAAAAGTCAAAAACACAACCGACAACGCGGTCGCGATCGCCGCGCCCGCAAACACCGCGCTCCATTGCATGGAACTGGCTGTTGGTTCCGAGGTCACGATCTCTTCTTGCAATTCCATGATGCTCTCCACTCAATGCACGCCCAAAAAGCTCAGGATGGCCATCACGACGACCACCAGCCCAACAAGATAAATGATACTGTCCATAGTGCGAACTCCCTGGTTTCGAGCGCTGCATCGTGCACGTCCTACCGACCGACAAAGCCGCGACGACCGTGATTGGTTCCATTCCGCGGCACGTTCAGACGCACACCGCTCATGCTGCAACGCACTCGGGGCATGCCCCGCCCATCACGGCCACCGCCGCGCCGACATCCTCCGTATCCGGACTTGAAGTGGCCCCATTCCCGCTCTTACAGTCGAAGCGTGAGTTTCGATAACTGGGGCATTTCCTACATGGACAATTTTCAAACCCATGCGCTCTTGTCGCGAACTACCAGTGCAATTGCCGCACTGCTCATGCCGTTCGCGCTGGCTTCCGCCGAGGACGCCGCCCCTTTTGAGCGCCGCGTTTCTCTGCAGTTTCGTGCCATTTCGAGTGAACTGCTCGAAAATATCGACACGGTCGACATCAAAATTCTCGCGCCCAGTGCCGTATCCGGCTTCGGTCAAATCAACCTTCCGATCAACGAGCACTTCTACCAGTTCGATAGCCTTGAAGCGGAAACCATTAAAGCCGATGGCACGCGGTTGAAAGTCGAGCCGGACAAGATCCTGCTATCTGCCCTGCCGAACGCCGCGCAAATGGGGATCTTCAACGCCGACACCAAGACGCGCACGATCATTTTTCCCGACGTCGCGGTCGGCGACACCCTCCACTACGTCTATAAGTCCCATAGCCTCACTGCGTCGGTTCCCGGCGGCTTTGCCAACTTGCGGTGGATCCCCGCCAATGGCCGCTTCAGCGAATTCAAGGTCTCGCTCGACGTGCCGCAGGATCTGGCCATCAACGTCTCGAGGCAGAATTGGTCGGAGACGCAATCCACGCAGGACGGGCGCCGCAACTACCACTGGCAAGTTGAGCCGCAGGCATTTCGCATCGACGAGCCGAGTGAAATTTCACTCCTCGATCGTTCGCCGTATCTGATCTTTACCAGCTTTCAAAATTACGAATCGGTCGTCCGCTGGTGGCATGACGTGGCCGCACCGAAAGCGCTCCCGACCGCCGAAATACGCGCGTTGGCCGACAAGATAACTACCGGCCTGTCTGATCGTCGCGCTCAGGCGCGCGCCATCCACGACTGGGTCTCGGTCAACATCCGCTATTTCGCCGTCTTCAACGGTCGCGGCGGTTACGTGCCCCACGCTGCATCCGATGTGCTCATCGCCAAGTTCGGCGATTGCAAGGACCACGCCGCGCTGACGCACGCCTTGTTGGCCGCCATGGGGATCGACGTCGAGTACGTCTATCTCAGCGCCGGCAATTGGACTTACCGCGACTTCGGCGACAACTACCCCATCACCGACCACGTCATCCTTTACCTGCCGGAATTCGATCTCTACACCGACTCGACATCCAACATTGCAGCCTTCGGCGTCCTGCCGGCGACAGAGGCAGGAAAGCTCGCTTATCGTGTCGGACCAAAAGGCATGAACAAGGTCCGCCTGCCGCTGGCCAAATCCGCCGACAACGTCCTCAAACTTCAACTTGATGTCACGCTGCGCCCTGACGGAACACCGACCGGTACCGCGATTTGGTCCGCCACCGGAGAGCAAGCCGCCAACCTCCGCGCCCGCATGCAATGGGCCGAAAGCAACGGCCTCGAACAAGGTGCGGTGACGTTGCTGAAGCAGGCCAATTGGCGCGGCAGCGGTCGCATCGAGCCGCACGCCGCAACCGACCATGCCGAACCTTACGTCGTTAAAACGACGTTCGACCTGCAGAACGTTTTTTTCGGCAAAGGCGACAACACCAACCCCATCCCGATCGGCCCATCATTGCAAGCCAGACCATATGAATCGCTGGTAACTTATGTGGATCAAGGGCGTAGTGAGGTCGCCGCATGGCGAGCCGACACATACGAAGCTAATATCGATGTGCGCTTGCCCGACGGTTACAGGCTTGCCAAGATACCACAAAACATCGCCGTCAAGGCCGGCACCGCAAGCTACACCGCGAAGTACGCCGTCAGCGGACAGGTGCTGCACATTGAGCGCCGATGGGTGTTGGACCTCGACAAGCCACAAGTGACCAAAGCTGAGATTGAAGCGATCGTGCCCGCCGCCCGCGCCGCGCGCGCCGACGGTGGGCTGAGACTGCGCATCGTCGCCAGCACTGCACCACCGGTGAAAGCGGAATGACTGTGACGCGAAACCACCGGCGTCCGCGTCACGGCGGAAATTGCTGGCGTTTGCCGAACTCATCGGTATCCGCAACGGGTGTTATACCGCCGACAGCGAATTTGCGATTGTCGGTGGTGACCCGTTTTGCAAAATACCGCCCGATCGGAGCTATGTCCACGCCGATACGGCCTATGAATCAATCCGCACTCTGGGTCCGGTTTTTGGGACTGTCTGAAACTTCGGGCCATTGGGCACTGCCGTGGCCAAAACTTGGCAGCCATCAGATCTAATGGGCTTAGTGCGGCAACTCTATCGGATGGCGCCAGCCGCGGTTTGCCGAAGTCGTTTAACGGCGTCGCCGATGATCTGGCGATGATCGAAGGCTAACGTCAGGCGGCGCCAACTGGCCACCCATTCGACGGCAGCTGCATCGTCACCGGCGACCGCCGTCAGCGAGCGCACCTTTACCAGGTAGGCTGCCGAACAGGTATGGAAACGTGGATCACGCGCCGGATCGGAATAGACTCCAATCAACGTCAGCTTGCCGGCAATAAGGCCTGTCTCTTCGAGCAATTCGCGTCGGCACGCCGCTTCGACGCTTTCGCCGATGTCGACGAAGCCACCCGGCAACGCATAGCCGCCCGCAAACGGCTGATGTTTCCGGCGTATCAAGAGCAGGCGCCCGTCGCCATCGAACACAACTGCATCGACCGTCAGCAATGGTGTCTTTGGAATTGGCAAATCGGTACTCCCTGACCTTACTTACACCAACTTACTATGCCGCGTCGGCGATCACTCGATTGCGGCCCTCGCGCTTCGCCGCATAAAGCGCATTGTCGGCGCGTTTATAGAGCGTGGCAGACGTATCGCTCGCGAATTCCAGTGTGGCAACGCCGACGCTCGCGGTCATGCGCAACTCCGTTTCCGGATTGACGCGGAACGTCTCGCTGGCGATGGCGGCACGCAAGCGCTCGCCGATCTGGAAGGCACGCCTCAGTTCCGTCTCAGGCATGATGATCACGAATTCCTCGCCGCCGAGCCGGCAAGCCATGTCGATACCGCGCGTATTACGCCGGAAGCGCGTGGCGAACTCACGTAATACGGTATCGCCGGCGTCATGACCGTGGGTGTCGTTGACGCGTTTGAAGTGGTCGATATCGGCGATCAACAGCGACAGCGGGCGGCCCGTCTCCTGTGCATGTGCGACCAGTGTCGCCAGATGCGTTTCCATATAGCGACGATTGTAGAGCCCGGTCAGGCCATCGGTAATGGCCATCTCAACACTTTCCTCGATGCGGTTGCGCAAGAAATCGGAATAGCGCTTGCGCGTAATCTGCGTGCGCACCCTGGCAACGAGTTCGTTGTTGTCGACGGGGCGATTGAGATAGTCGTTGACGCCCATGTCCAACCCGCGCAGCAAGCGCGCTTGCTCGCCTTCGTCTATGAGGATGATTAGCGGCATGTGCCGGATGCGATCCAGCGAACGCACCTGGCTGCACAGACGCAGACCATCAGCTCCTTGCAGCGACAACGACACGATCATTAGGTCGTAGGCGACATCGGCCGTGCGCAACAGGGCCGCCTGCGGATTGGGCTCGACGTCGACGCGATAGGATTTCGACAACGCTTCCACCATACGCTGTCCAGCCCGCGGATGATCTTCGACCAGCAGTATGCGGCCACTGCTTCCAGCCTCCGCCCAATGGGCAAACGGCTGGCCGCCAAGCCCCAACTGTTGGCTGGTAGCTGCCCGCGACATCATCTCGTCGTTGAGTGACTTCAGCCTAACCACGTTCTTGACGCGCGTCAGCAGGGCGACGTCGTCGACGGGTTTGCGCAGGAAATCATCGGCACCGGCCTGTAATCCCTGGATTCGGTCGGAAGCCTGATCAAGGGCGGTCACCATGATTATCGGAACATGCTGGGTTTTGGCATTGGCTTTTATACGGCGCGCGGTCTCGAAACCATCTATGCCCGGCATCATGACATCTAGAAGCACCACGTCGACCCGTTCGCGCGACAGCAACTCAAGTGCCTCGTAGCCGCTGAACGCGGTCAGTACTTCAAAGTACTCCGCCGTCAAACGTGCTTCGAGCAAACGCACATTCGCGATGATGTCGTCGACAACCAAAACTCGGGCAGTCATTGGAAACCTTCATGCGGAAGAGGCGAAAAGGACCGGTCAATGTCACGGCTCGCCGGCAAAGCGACGGACGGTGGCGATGAAACCGGTAATGGAAATCGGTTTGGAGATGTAAGCTTCGCAGCCGCCTTGTATGATGCGCTGTTCGTCGCCTTTCATGGCGAACGCGGTGACCGCGACTACTGGAATTGACGCGAGATCGTCATCATCCTTCAGCCATTTGGTGACTTCGAGGCCCGAGACCTCCGGCAGTTGGATATCCATCAGGATGAGATCTGGCCGGTGCTGGCGCGCCAGATCCAAGGCGTCCACGCCCCGCCGGGTCTCGATCGTCGCGTAGCCGTAGGCCGCCAGCAGGTCGCGGAACAGCTTCATATTGAGTTCGTTGTCCTCGACGATCAACACGAGACGCTGTTTGACTGTCGCGGCGCGATCCCGCCCATCCCCTGAACGGGCCTGGATCAAAGAGACAGTTTCCTGATAGGTCATTCGGGCACGCGCCGGATAAGTCTCGCGACGGTCTCCCGCCGAGAGAGATGTCTCGTCTCGATCGACAGTGCGCCATGACCAGTAAGAAATAGCTTAAACTTGTCTATGGTCGGATGCCCGACCCGAAAAATAACGTACCGAACGTTCATGGGAGGTTGCAGATGCGCTTTAAACAGCCGAAACCGGCGGCGCTCGATTATGCCGGCGCCGAAGCGATCGCGGCAGCGGCGACGGCGTTTCTGGCAGCCGATCCGCATCGCCTCACCCATTTCCTCGCCGACAGCGGGATGGACCCGAGCGGCCTCTCAGCCAGCCTGAAAGCCGGTGAAACCGGCGTCCTGGCCGCCGTGCTCGATCATGTGGTTTGTGACGAAAGTCTGCTGCTGGTATTGGCTTCCGAACTCAGGCGCAAACCTGAGGAAATCATGAAGGCGCAGGCGCTGCTGCAAGGCCCTTCGCCGCAGACCAGTATCTAATTGCCCGCGCAACATTCGCAGTCCAGGCCCCCATGACGAGCCGCAGTCCACGACCCGCCTCCCTTCCTCGCATCGGGATCGACCTGGGCGGCACCAAGATCGCAGGAGTTTTATTCGACGCTGCCGACGCCGTTGTCGCCGAGGCACGCCGGCCATCACCGCGCGGCGACTATGCAGCAACGATAGAAGCGATCGCCGAGACCGTCGGCGACCTCGCGACGAATGCCGCGACCTATGCCACCATCGGCATCGGCATGCCGGGCTGCATCGCGCCCGCCACAGGGCGGGTGCAAAATGCCAATTCAACCTGGCTCAATGACAAACCTTTGCTGGCCGACCTGGAAGCGCGTTTGCGGCGACCGGTGCGGCTGGCCAACGACGCCAATTGTTTCGTTCTATCGGAGGCAACCGATGGCGCCGCTGTCGACGCCGGCGTTGTCTTCGGTGTCATCATCGGCACCGGTTGCGGTGGCGGAATCACGGTCAATGGACGCCTCGTCGACGGTCCGCGCGCCATCAGCGGCGAGTGGGGTCACACGCCGCTTCCTTGGATGAAAGCCGACGAGTTTGATCGCACGCAGTGCTGGTGCGGTCGCAAGGGATGCCTGGAAACCTGGGTCTCCGGCACCGGCATGGCACGCGACCATTTGCAGGTAACGGGCATCGCTCTGCCCGGCGAACAAATCGTCAGCGCGGCCGCGCGCGGCGACGCGGCAGCTGTCGCCACGCTCGACCGTCACGCTGATCGGCTGGCGCGCGGATTGGCGCTGATCTGCAACATCCTCGATCCGCATGTCATCGTGCTGGGCGGCGGCCTATCAAACCTGCCGCACCTTTACGATGTGCTGCCAAGCCTGATGGCGCCCTATATTCTTGCTGCCGATGCAAGCGTGTCAATCCGCCCGCCGCAGTGGGGTGATGCCTCAGGCGTGCGCGGCGCAGCACGGCTGTGGCCATAATAGCAATTTCAATACGCCACCGTAGCGATGATCGTGTCCTGATAGGTCCCGGCCGGCGGTAGAACCTGCACGGGAATGCGTCCGAAAACATTGAACTGTTGTGCCGAACCGACGCCGGTGCCACCGTTCAAGGTGTTCAGATCGGATCCCCACGGCAGGACATGCGACGTATCGCGATAAAGTCCATAGCGGATGAATAAATCGGCCCCTCGAGACAAATGCCGCTGCGTCGGATCGGTACTGTTCGCCACGCCGCCGCTCAAGGCAATCGTATATGAACTTCCGGCACTGCACGTGACACTGACCCGCCCGATTCCATCCACCGGCGCGGTCATGATTGCGAACGAACCGAAATTGAGGTCGGACGTCGCGACATTGCAATTCGGGACATAGGTTGCCGTCATCAGAAATGTCGACGTCGACGCGTTCGTGTTCACCGACTGACAGCCGAGGCCGCTGTAGTAGGCAAAGCGATAATTGGCCGTAATTGTCGATGCGTAGGTCGACGGCGCCACGCTCGACGCCTGTCCACCGAACACGCTCGCGTTAATCGGCAAGTTGGCCGATCCGGTACCGCTCAGGTCCAACGTCACCAACACGCTCGGGGGTGACGTCGCACCCATGTCACCGAATACGCTTCCCCAAATGGTCGCCATCTGCGCGTCCTGATAGATGTTGTATCGCAAAACGCCAGCGCCACTGGTCATATAGCGCGCCGATCCGTCCGACGCCGCGCCCCCGTTGCCGGCGCCGAAACTCGGACACACCTGGACGACTTGTTTGGCGGCCCCCGAACACGTCACCGCGAAGCTGCCGTAGCCCGTTGCTGGTGCCCCCCCCAACACGTCGACACTGCCGAATGCCGGCGCAACAACACTGATATTGCAGGATTGCGCCTGCACCGGCGAGGCAAACGCCCACAGACACAGCACTGTACCAGCCAGCATCGCCAGCCGCCGCCATGCCGTCCTGAGATCAACCATCGTCACCCCCTCGATCATTGGCATATCACGGGCCCCACTACGGATTGCGTGCCCGGTGTCGCCACGTAGGCAAAGTTCGCCCGGCAACTGCCGCCTTGCGCGAGTTTTATTGTCACTTCATTCTGACTTTTTAGTTTGTTCAAATAAACCTGCCCGTCGTACCCGATAACGTGCGGCGTCGCGTCACCCGCCAACATCACTTCCGACCCAGGCGGCAGCACGGCGCCGTCGGCATTCTTCAAGTTGACGATGGCAGCCTGGACGCTTGTCTTGACGTCGAAATCCACATCTACGCCGCTGCGGAATGCGGGCGTCACGCGCCGGCTGGTGGCATCCAGTTCCGCATCGATCGGCAGGTTGGTCGGATCGATTTCGATTTTGTTGCTGTGGTGCGACCTGAGATTCGGCACCAGCAATCGGCCATCTTCATCGGTTTCGCCAACGACCCTGTTGTCATGCTTGACGACGAGGCCCGGTGTGCCCGCAGACACAACTGCAAAACCATCATTGATGCGATTGGTCAGATAAGTCCGACCGCCGAGCATGACGACGGCGCCGTCCGCCTGGAAGCGTCCGAGCAACCCGTCGCCTTCCTTGTGAACGCCGGCATCAAGGCGGGCGATCGCCGTGCGCGTCGAAACACCCGCTTCCTGATAAGATTGCGTGCCGGCGCTATCGCGAACGCGCCAACCCCACGATCCGACATCTCCATCCAGCGATTTATTGACGTCCGAGACGACGCCGTGGCCCTGCGCGTTGCTCGAAATGCCGACAGACGCCAGCACGTTGGACCCAAGCGGCGTCTTACTTAGCGGCATAGTGATGCCGACGTAAATGCCGGTGCCCTTCGATTCGGTGAAATCTCGAAACGCGGTCGCGTACATGTTGGCGTCGGCGAACAGTGGCCGCGAATACGAGACGGTCACCAAGCGGCTCTTCTGGCCGTCGTCGGTCGTCGCCTGCAGGAACGACGTGCTTATGCTGGATTTGTCAAAACCAATCGGCACGCTGAAACTCAGGTTGTCCAGCGAGCGCACGGGCTTAGTGCCAAGACCGATCCCGCTGATGCCCACGTATCCGCTGCCCAAAGTATAGAGCGCCGGTCGTAGCCGCGCCGTCGCTGCCGCAACATCGTCATAGCCGGCAATAGCCCGCTGACTGCTAGCATGAACCGATACAGGGCCGAGTTTGGTATCGAGAGAAACATAGGTCTGCGCGCCGCTGCGGCCAGAGCCGGTGCTGCCGCTAAGCGCAAGGTTGGCGACGCCGAGTGAACCTGCGCGCGCAACGACACCGGCGCCCCCGTTGGTGACGCCCATCCCCGATTCGCCGTGCCCCTCGACCGTCAGCCAATCCGATAGCCCCATTCGCAACGTGCCGGAACCGACCGGTTGCGCTTCATAGTCGTCGGACACAATCCCGAAACGCAAACGCGGTGCACCGACTTCCGCCGACGTCTCGTAGACGCCTTCTTTGAGCAAGCGCGGGCTGGAAAAAAACGCCAGGGAGGTCTGCGTTTCCTTGCCGCTGGCGTCGCGTACGACAACGCGTGCGTCGGTGCCGTTGACGACCGGCAAATTGGAAAGTTGATAGGGTCCGGCGCCGACTTGTTGGGACAGCGACTTGACGTTGTTGATGTAGACGTCAACCGTCGAAGGAACGGCCGCAGATCCTGAATAGGAGGGCAGCGACGTTGTGACCAGGTCCGGCCGGAAAACATAGTTTTGCTGCGCTTGCATGCCGGCCATCCGGATCGGCCGCGTCCAGCCTAGGCCACCGGTGACGAAATCACCTGCTCGATAGGTCATCAGGCTTTCGGGGTCGACGCGCATGACATAGCTATCGAGACGCAACGCGTCGGTCGCACCCGCCACGTTCTGGCCCAGGATCGTGTTGTTATTGAAGACGCCGTAGGGCGTGATGAGACGATTGTCCAACGTCACGTTGGTGCCGGCAAATGTCGGATCGCGGAACGCCCGAAGGTTCTGCGCCGAATTAGCAAACACGCTGTAATTGGTGACGAGGCCATAGTCGGCGGTGCCTGCCGTCGGTGCTGCCTCACGCGAGTTGACGTCGTAGATCTGCCGCAGCCGCAGCTCATCGCCGACCGTGATATCGATGGTCTGCGCGGCTTCGTCGACCTTGTATTTCAACCCGGGTACGGTCGTCAGCTGCACCAGATCGCTAGGCGCGCCTTGGCCAGGCGGTTTCAGGCGCAGCTCGGCCAACTCGCCACGCGTCGTCGCCAGCCCGCGGCCCACCATATCCGTGAACGGCGTGATGAACTTGGTCGGCTGTCCGTTGATCGTCACTTCGAGCTGCAGTTGACGGCCATTGTCCCCTTCGGCAGCCCTTGTGAACTGAGTGAAGAGGACGATGAAACCGGCAATCGAAGCAAACAGAAAGCGATCAATGCGATGCGTTTGCCGGTGCATTTATGGGTCCGTCATCGCCGCGAGCGCTGACAACGACGGGACCGTTCAGCCCCAATTTGCCGGCTTTCGCAGGAAGAACCCAACGCATGCTGGATCGTGCAAGCACGTATCCGTTCAAGCCCTCGCCAACGACGACGGAACCGCCGCTGGCATCTTTTACTTGCAGTGCCGAAACCTTGACGCGGCGTGTGCCGGTGTTGGTGGCGGCAATATAATACTTGCCGTCGCGCTGCTGCACCGACCAGTCAAGTTTGGATTCAGTCGACTGGCCGGGCATGATGAATACGGGAATGGAATAGCGCAGAGCGATACCGATCTGGCCGTTCTTGCGCTGCGTCGGATCGGGGATCTCGTCGACGAGGACGCGGTAGGATTCCTCTGCCGCCACCGGCGCTTTGTTGATCCGCACCAAGCGCACGATCTGTTCGCTTTTGGCGCCGACCGTCGCCATTGGCGGACTGGCGACCACATCGGTCGCCGGCTCGAGCTTGTCCTGCCCGTCGACCTGGCTCCATTTGAACACGCGAAGCTGCATGTTCAACGGCGCATCACCATCGTTCTTCAAGGTGATGTTGCTGGTTGCTCCCGGTGCCCGTATCTCGACGTTCACCGGAGTAGCCTGGAAGGAAGAAGCGGCCGATGGCAAGGCGATTGCGAACTGCAATCCACTCAGCAGAAAAAACAATCCCCTTACATTCATCGTCCGCTCCCCGGGTCTGGATTTAGAATTAGTACGTAACCGTCATGGTTACGGTGTCGACGAAGTTACCGGTGTTCCAGCCAGCGCCGCTCGGCGTCTGAATCGGGATCGAGCCGAACATGTTGATGTTGATCGCAGAACCGGTGCCGGTGCTGCTGTAAGTGCCCGGTGCCGTCGCATCCCACTGCGGAAGGGTGTTGTTGTTGGCGTACAGTTGGTAAGCCATGGCTTGGGTGCCGTTCAACATCTGGAAGCCTGTGGGCCCGCCCGGATTGCCCGAAACCAGCGTAATGGCGAAGGGCAGGCCGACGGAGCAGGTCACGGCAACGTTTGTCGAAGTCAGGTCGTCGAAGCGGGTCGCTGTCCCGCCAATGGTGCCGAAGGTATAGGTGCTGAGGGCACCAAGTGTGCAGGATGGGTTGATTGTTGCGGTAACCTGGAAGGTGCCGGTTGCAGTACCTGCCTGAGCGCCGTTCGAGCAAACGACTGCGGCCATGAGCGCGGCCAACGCTACTTTCTTAAACATGTTACAATTCCTTGACTGAGGAGAACACTGTGGGTTGGGACGCAGTACGCGGAAGAGACCGGACCGGTGCATTACCGTCCATAGCTGGTATCATTATGGGACGAAGCTAAAGATCGCGTTAATGGCCGGCGTTTGGCCTGTCTAAGACACAGCGGAAGTTTATCAGCAGACAACGATGAAACCGCCAGAGACAGCGGGGGCGACTACAGCTATTATCGCCAGGAACAAATTCAGACGGTTACACGCCGGACGGCCGGCTACGCAAAAGGACTTGACACATGTTCGGCAAAACTACTGACGCAAGCACGATGAACGGCAACGGCGGCGGGTCACGCCCCGCCTCTAGCGCCACCATCCAAAGCACGGGCATCCGTTCGTTTCTCGGCCCCGACCTTATCATCGTCGGCGATCTTGAGTCGCACGGTCTGATCCAGGTCGAAGGCACCGTGCAAGGCGACGTGCACGCGCGTCAGGTCATCGTTGGGCCGAAGGCAAAAGTGGCTGGGAATGTGGTGGCCGACGATGTGACGGTCGGCGGCGAAGTGACGGGTTCGGTCCGCGGCTTGACCGTTACGCTGCTGTCCGGCTCCCGCGTCGACGGCGAGATGCACCACAAGTCGCTGGCGATCGAGCATGGTGCGCATTTCGAGGGCAACTCGCGCCGGCCCCAGGATCTGTCCGAATTGGCTCCAAAGATCGACAAAGCCCGTCGCGTCTGAGCTTCAGACATTCATTTTTCCAGATGCGGCTTTACTTTTTTGCGACGCCGCAATATCGCCTTGCCGATCTGGAAAGTGGCGCCCGCATGAGCCTTGACATTGCCCTCTTTTCGCAACGGATAATCGGCGCTGCCACGTGCAGTTTTGTGCTGGCAGCCTGTCTTTTGGTGTTGCCTTGCGTCGATGCCAAGGCAAAGTCCTTGGATGCGGAGGCCTGCGCACGCCTCAAGCAACAGCGCGATGCATTGGAAGCCACCGGTGTGCGCACTGCCATGGCCGAACGGCCACCCGCTAAACCGATAAAAACGCTGGATGAAAAGGCGCAAGGGATCACGACTTTGATCAAGCTGGATGGCCAGCTGCGTTTTCGCTGCCATTTGGAATTGCCCATCACTTCGCTGAAGCCGGAGCTGTTGATCGAGGTCCCTGACACCGTTGACGGGGACGGCCAACCAAAAGCCCCTGCCGTCAAGCGTCCTGCCGCCAAACGCCCCAAACTCACCGATCCCGCCGCGCAGGCTGCACCGATGGCCGGATCGGGTACGGGGACGCCGGTTCCCGACCGGCCGAGGACTGCGGCGGCGGCAAAAACCAAGTCGAGCGACTCCGCCGCTGCACCCGTCGCAGTGCCACCCGCACCGAAGCCACGGCCCAAGCCCCGCCCGAAGACCGATGATGCTTATCAACCCCCGACTAAGACTGAGAGCATGCCGTCGCCCCAGTAAGCGGGCGCCAAAAGGTCGGGAGCAGCTACAGTAGCTTGGCAATTTTTTCCGCCAACCGGCGTTGGCCGTCGGTCGAGGCGGAAGCCAGCGCGTGCAATCCAAGCTTGCTGCGTCGCCACAGAATGTCGTCGGGTTGGGTGGCCCATTCGGCACTTTTCATGTAGCCGACTTCGCGCTCGGTCAGCCCCGCGCCGAACGCCTGCCCCATATCCGCCGGAGACCTCGCATCGCCAATGATTTCTCCGGCAAGTGTGCCGTGACGGCGGGCCATCCGCCTGAGCTGCAAAGGATCAAAGCTCGGATACCGTCGCTGCATATCAGCGACGAACTCGTCGAATGAGCCGCCCGGAACATCGCCACCCGGCAACGGCGCCGTCGCGGTCCACGGCGGCCTTACCGCACCGCCAAGCTGCGGGCCGAGCAGCGCCAGTGCCTCCTCGGCAAGCCGGCGATAGGTCGTTACCTTGCCACCGTAAACCGACACGCACGGCGGCCGCCCCGGCGCAGCTGCAAGCGTCAGATGATAGTCGCGCGTCACCGCCGATGGGTCGGCGCTGGCGTCATCATAGAGCGGCCGCACTCCCGCGTAACGCCACACAACATCGGCGGCCGTGAGGCGCTGCTTGAAGAATTGCGCTGCCAGATCGAGCAGGTACTTTTCCTCGTCGGCGCTAGCCGCGACCGCCGCCGGATCGCCTTCGTAGGCGACATCCGTCGTACCGATGATGGTGAAATGCTCCTCGAACGGCAGCACGAACACCACGCGTTTGTCCCGGTTCTGCATCAGGTATGCGTCGTCGGCGCCGGCAATGCGCCGCACGACCAGATGGCTGCCTTTGATCAATCGCACGTGGCGGGCGTTGTCGAGGCCGCGTCCGCCTGGCTGCATCAGTTTATCGACCCCATCGACCCAAGGTCCGGCGGCGTTCACCAGGGCGCGCGCACGGATCAATCGTTTGCTTTGGCCATCGTCGATCTCGATTTGCCACTGATCACCGAACGGCGTCAGGGCTGTCACGCGGGTACGCGTCATGACGCGGGCACCGCGTTGACGTGCAGCCTTCGCATTGAGCACTACGAGGCGTGCGTCATCCACCCAGCAATCCCAATAGGTGAACCCCTTGTTGAACTCCGGCTTCAGCGGCTGGCCGGCTGGATCGGCTGCGAGATCAAGCGAGCGCGAAGCCGGGATTTGCTCGCGGCTATGCAGATGATCGTAGAGAAACAGGCCGGCGCGCACCATCCATGCCGGCCGCACGCCAGGCACGTGCGGTAGCACGAACCGCAGCGGCCAGATCAGGTGCGGCGCCTTGCGCAACAGCACCTCGCGTTCGGCCAGCGCTTCACGCACCAGACGGAATTCGTAATACTCAAGATAGCGCAGCCCGCCGTGGATAAGTTTGGAACTCGCCGAGGACGTGGCGCTCGCCAGATCGGCCATTTCGGCCAGCGCCACGCGCCATCCTCGCCCAGCAGCGTCGGCCGCGATCCCCGTGCCGTTGATCCCGCCGCCGACCACGAACAGATCATAAACTTCGTTGTCGCTCATTCACAAACTTCGCTGTGGCTCACTCACAAACTTCGCTGCCGCTCACTTACAAACTTCGCTGCCGCTCACGGCATCTCACCGGCCCTCGCGTCAAGGCCCGGGCGCTCCCGCAGTGTGCCCGCCGAACCTTACGGCTTCGTTGATGAGGCAACCGACGTCCAGTGTGCCCGCGCGCTGGCTCCCTATCCGCTCCGAGCATTACGCAAAAGCAAGCGCGCTCGGACAGGCGTATAGGCGCCGCTCACTTCATCGTTGGTA
Source organism: Hyphomicrobiaceae bacterium (assembly GCA_025351355.1). Classification (GTDB taxonomy): domain Bacteria; phylum Pseudomonadota; class Alphaproteobacteria; order Rhizobiales; family Hyphomicrobiaceae; genus JABFRJ01. The sequence goes on along the minus strand of JANXWC010000186.1, from coordinate 8,432 downwards.
TGGCGAATTCGGCGCCGTCTTTGATGCCGCTCGGCCAGCGGGAGGTGACCGTCTTGGTCTTGGTGTAGAACCGCACCGAGTCCGGCCCATGTTGATTGAGATCGCCGAAACCGGAGCGCTTCCAACCACCAAAGGTGTAGTAGGCGAGCGGCACGGGGATCGGCACGTTGATGCCGACCATACCGACCTGAACCTTGGCAGCAAAATCGCGCGCCGCATCGCCGTCACGAGTGAAAATTGCAACGCCGTTGCCGTACTCGTGATCGTTGGCCAATGCCAAGCCTTCCCCATAGGTCTTGGCGCGGACCACGGCGAGCACCGGGCCGAAGATCTCTTCCTTGTAGATGCGCATGTCCTTGGTCACGTTGTCGAACAGGCAGCCGCCCATGTACCAGCCGTTTTCGTAGCCCTGCATCTTGAAGCCGCGACCATCCACCAGCAGCTTGGCGCCTTCCGTGACGCCGATGTCAACATAGCCCCGGATGCGCGCCAGCGCCTCCTTGGTGACGACGGGACCGTAGTCGGCATCGAGCGACGTGGAGGGACCGATCTTCAGCGCTTCCACGCGCGGCACCAGCTTCTTGATCAGCGCGTCGGCTGTGGCCTTGCCGACTGGCACTGCGACCGACACGGCCATGCAACGTTCGCCGGCTGAGCCGTAGCCGGCGCCGATCAGCGCGTCGACCGCCTGATCCATGTCGGCATCGGGCATGATGATCATGTGGTTCTTGGCGCCGCCGAAGCACTGCACGCGCTTGCCGGCCGCACAGCCGCGCGAATAGACGTACTCGGCAATCGCGGTGGAACCGACGAAGCCCACCGCCTGAATGTCGCGATCGTCGAGAATGGCGTCGACGGCTTCCTTGTCACCGTTGACCACGTTGAAAATGCCCGCGGGACCACCGGCTTCCATGAACAATTCGGCCAGCATCATCGGTACGCCCGGATCGCGCTCCGACGGCTTCAGCACGAACGCATTGCCACAGGCGATAGCGGGCGCGGCCTTCCACAGCGGGATCATGGCGGGGAAGTTGAACGGCGTGATACCGGCGACGACGCCGAGCGCCTGCCGCATGGAGTAGATATCGATATTCGGCCCGGCGCCTTCGGTAAACTCGCCCTTCATCAGGTGCGGCACGCCGATCGCGAATTCGACAACCTCTAAGCCGCGCTGGATATCGCCCTTGGCGTCGACGATGGTCTTGCCGTGCTCGCGCGCCAGCACGTCGGCCAGTTTCTCCATATCGCGATTGATGAGATCGACGAATTTCATCATGACGCGGGCGCGACGCTGCGGATTGGTCGCCGCCCAGGCGGGTTGGGCGGCCTTAGCATTCTCGACCACGGCGCGGACCTCGGCCTTCGACGCCAGCGCCACCTTGGCGCGGACCGAGCCGTCCATGGGCTGGAACACGTCGGCCGTCTTGCCGGATTTGCCCGCCACGCGTTTGCCGCCGATGAAATGGCCGTATTCAATCATGATCGTCTCCCGTTAACCGTCTGAAAATGGCGTTCTGACCGCACCCTTAGCACGAGTGCTACCGGTAGCCAGCCCTCTCTATTTTGTGCAGTTCAGTTGCTGCCGGAATTCCGGCGTCAGCCCCTCGCGTGGCAGCCGCGCGATGGCAATGGCACCGGGATCCTCGTCGACGAGCAGCGTCTGCGCGGACAGGCTGCCGGGGGCATCGGGCTCGAGCGCCAGCATTAGTCGCGTGCCGGCAGCCTGATCAACACCGATGAAAATGCTGCCGGCCTCGAAGACCCGGCGATTGGAGTGCACGCGAACGCGCAGACTTGCGTCCGGATTGATGGCACGGCGATCGGCGGCAGTCCGGTCGAGCACATCGTAACTCTCGATGGGGAGCATTGCCGCGCGCGTCAGCTGACATATGTCGGCACCGAGCAACTTGATTTGCGCGCGAATGGCTACGATGCGATCTGCAGAAATAAGATAGCCCGCCGGCCGAGAGCGCTGCTCGGTGCCGGTGACGATGCGCGTGTCCAGCATGGTGACGCTGGCGACCTTGTCGGCGCCCGTGAGCGGATCGATCAGCGGCAGCGAAACTACCGTGTGCACGTTCGTATGGGCCACGACGACATCTTGGATCGGTGACGCATTGACAGCTTGCGCAGCTCTATTGGTTGCAGCAAGCAACTCCGCGTGCGTCGCCGCCGCTTCGAGCAGTGCCTTGGCTGCGATGACGTGCGTTGCCACGCGGCGCTGGTAGCTTTCGAGACCAATACCGACGCCGCGCGTCTCAAGAAGTATCGAAACAGCGCCCATCAGGCCGAAGGCATTGCGTGCGATGCCGGGCGCGCTGCCACCGACCGAAATCGAGCGATCTGCGCTGCGCGACGACGTGGTGTGATAGATGAAGGAGGTCAGCTTGTAGGAACTAATGGCGGCCTCGACGGCGGGCTGGAACATCGCGTCGGTCAATGCACGGATGGGCGCTGGCGTCATCGGATGTGTCGACGACAACACCATCAGATCGACAGCCTGCAGTCCGCCGAGTTTTTCGACCCAACGCCGACCGACCGTGAATTCGTGCGCATCGATCACGAGCGCCGGCGGCAACTGGCGCACCAAGGCGTGAATGAGCCGGATCTCCGGTTGAGAGAACAGAGCGTGATCGCGGTTGATGTCCTGGCCGGCAGCGTTGACGCGGGTGCCGGCAGCTGCGCCATCGGGATTGGCACGGGGAATGACGACGACGGAGATGGAGTCGAGCACAGGGACCAGGTCACCGTCCGACAGCGCCTGCGCAAGCGCCAACATCGCCTCCCCACCGGCCGGTTCGTCGCCGTGCTGCTGGCCGATCAGCCAGACGATGGGGCGGCCAAGGTTTGCCATCTCGGCGGGCGTGCGCGCTCCTTCCTTGCTGATCAGCAGCGCCGGCAGATTGCGACCGCCCGGCGTTGTGCCCAAAGTCAGGCGCATCAGGTGCGCAGCCGAGCGCGGCGCCGAAGCAAGATCGGCAATGAACGCCTCCATCTCGGACTGGGATGTAAAGGTTGTGCGTCCCGGTCGCAGCGCAGGCGTATCGATCACGATGGGAACGTCGGGAAAGCGCGCCAGAACTGCGGGTGCCTGGATATAGCGCTTAGCCGAGTTCGCCTCTTGGGCATCCGAGGGATGCGGCAGCAGGCACGCGAACATCAGAACGAGCACGTGCAACAGCTGGGGAGTGGCTGCTGTCGCCTGCGCTCCGCGCGATGATGCAGTCAGGATCACGGCGCCGCCGCTCGTAGCAAAATGACTTCCGCGATGCCTTCAAGCTGCGAACTACTCCCTCGTTCGTCATGGCCGCGGAGGCGGCCACCCAAGCATGGTGCAGATTTTGCGACTAGAAAGTCAGGTATGGCAGCAAACGCCGCAAAACTGTGCGGCAAAGGTCGAATCAACTTTGGCTTGCTTGGGTGGCCGCCTCCGCGGCCATGACGAAAACTCAAGCAGTTTTTGCGCCTTAACGAATGATCCAATCGATCCACTTGTTTGCGACCTATTCTGCGTTGTCGATCAAGCGCCCTTGCCAAACACGCGGGTGAAGATCGTATCGACGTGCTTGAGATGATAAGCATCGTCGAACATCTGTTCGAGTTGTTTGGCAGACAGCTTGGCGGTGACGTCCTTGTCGGCCTTCAACTCGGCGAGAAAATCCTTGCCGTGCTCCCAGGTCTTCATGGCATTGCGCTGCACATAAACATAAGAGTCCTCACGGCTGACGCCAGCCTGCGTCAATGCGATCAGCACGCGTTGCGAATTGTGCAAGCCGCCGAGACGATCGAGATTTTTTCGCATGTTCTCGGGATAAACCACCAGCTTGTCGATGACGCCCGCGAGACGATTGAGCGCGAAATCCAGGGTGATCGTTGCGTCCGGGCCGATCATGCGCTCGACCGACGAGTGCGAGATATCGCGCTCGTGCCACAGCGCCACATTCTCAAGCGCCGGCACCACTGCGCTGCGCACCATGCGGGCGAGGCCGGTGAGATTCTCCGTCAACACGGGATTGCGCTTGTGCGGCATGGCCGACGAACCCTTCTGTCCCGGCGAGAAGAACTCCTCTGCTTCCAGCACTTCCGTCCGTTGCAGATGGCGCAATTCGGTCGCCACCCGCTCGATGCTGGAGGCGATGACGCCGAGCGTGGCGAAGAACATCGCATGCCGATCGCGCGGAATGACCTGCGTCGAAACCGGCTCCGGCACCAGGCCGAGCTTTGCGGCGACGTACTCCTCGACGCGTGGGTCGATGTTGGCGAACGTGCCCATCGCACCGGAAATGGCGCAGGTGGAAACTTCGTCGCGCGCATTTTCCAGGCGCTTCAAGCAGCGCTGGAATTCTGCGTACGCCAGCGCCAGCTTGATGCCGAAGGTGGTGGGCTCGCCGTGGATGCCATGGCTGCGGCCAATCGTAATCGTATTCTTGTGCTCGAAGGCGCGCTTCTTAAGCGCCGCCATGACGGCCTCAATATCGGCGTGCAGAATGTTGGCGGCGCGGACCAGCTGAATATTCAGGCAGGTATCGAGCACGTCCGAGGAGGTCATGCCTTGATGCACGAAGCGTGCGTCATCGCCGATGAACTCGGCGAGGTGGGTCAGGAACGCGATCACGTCGTGCTTGGTGACGCGCTCGATGGCGTCGATCTTGTCGACATCGAACTTGGCCTTGGAGCCCTTCTCCCAAATGGTCTTTGCCGCATCCTTGGGGATCATGCCGATTTCGGCCATGCCGGCAGCCGCGTGCGCCTCGATCTCGAACCAGATGCGGAAACGCGTCTCCGGCGACCAGATCGTCACCATCTCGGAGCGGGAATAACGGGGAATCATCGGCGGCTCCGGGGCATGCGTGGCTTTGCCGAGTCAGTATCAGAGGCGACGCGGTGGGGCAATGTCGACGGGGAATTCGAGCGTTTGAGGTCCACTGTAACCCCCTGTGTCAAATACGGCGCCTTCCAAATATCGATACGAGCCAGGAAGAGACTTGGAGGCTTTGGGAAACTCGAAGACCGCCTGACGTTCGCTGTTGAATGAGGTACTGCGAGGTCTACCGACGCTCTAATTGTAGTTCGCCTGTGTCGGGCCCAAATCACCAATCACGAAGGACAGTCGCGCGCAAAAGGGAGCCCCAAAACATTAACGCACATAATAATAAGATTGTTGTGATCCGGCGCAAAAATGCAGCTCGCCCGATAATCGTACCGATTGCCAAGGGAGCCGCGACTAGAGCCCAGCCTACAAACTCGGGAGGACTGTTAAAATCACTTGTCAATTCATGGGGCCTGCCACGGAAGAATGCAGCTACCAATGTGATCGTCCCAGGTATCGCAACGAGGAAGATCACGGACTTCTCTGCAATCCAACGCTCCGCGACTCCACACCCGGAGTCTCGCTTGCGCAAATATTTTGCGGTGGCGAAAAGCGCGTCCTCATCATCATGGCTATCATCGCGAAACACAAAGCTGACAATTCTTGGGCCGATCGCCATGAGCAAAACGAAAATCCAGAAATTCATCAACTGCACCCAGGCCGGATGAATAGGCAGCATCCCCGTCTTCGAGCCGGTTGGGATCAATAAATGGACGAAGCTATTGTACGCTCCAACTAATCCAGCCAACCACAACGGCCAGTCAGGATCGAGACGCGACAACAAACTCAGAAATGTGCCCGTCATTCCAAACAAGAAGACAATATCTTGCACTATCGCACTGACCATAACCGCTCCCACGGCGCGCATCACGTCCGCGCAAAGTATAGGCATTCCCCAAGCAACCTTGGCACTGTCAAGTGCTATCGCGCCGTCGTCGAACAGTCTACCTCCGGCAGAGGCCACGTCGCAACATGCCGGTGCAGCGCTCACAGGATCGGGGGTGCGCCCGATCGACTTGAGCGTTAATGGTTGGAAGACTAAACACATTTAAAGGCCCGCCCATGCTCGAACTGCGCCCCAACTGCGAATACTGCGACAAGGATCTGCCGCCGGCTGCCACCGACGCGCGCATCTGCAGCTTCGAATGCACGTTCTGCGCGGATTGCGTTGACAGGCATCTACAAAATGTCTGCCCCAACTGCGGCGGCGGTTTCAGCGCACGTCCGATCCGACCGGCGACCGAACGACGGCCAGGCGTGGGGCTTACCAAGCAGCCGGCCTCGACCGACAGGGTTAAGCTTAAATGGCAGGCATCCGATGTCACGGGCTTCGCCGAATTGCATAAAGACGTGCCGCCAGAGAAAAGATAGGCTCAGGCATCGCAGTTGCGCCACCCCCGACGCAGAGCGTACCAACGGTCAACGCACGCCAGCAGCTAACCGCATGCGAAGCATGCCAGTAGGTAGATATGACGACTGACATCATGGTCCTCGGCGCTGGCATGGTTGGCGTGTCGGCGGCACTGCACCTGCAGAAGCGTGAACGCAGTGTGGTGCTGGTCGATCGCGGCGGCGTTGCCGACCAGACCAGTTATGGCAACGCCGGCATCATCCAGGTGGAAGGCGTGGTGCCTTATCCGTTCCCGCACGACCCGCTGAAGCTCGCGCAATACGCCTTCAACATGCTGCCGGAAGCTAACCTGCATTGGTCCGCGTTACCGAAAATGGCGCCGTGGCTGTGGCGGTATTTCCGAGCGTCGGATGAAGCCGGCCAGGCGCGGACAGCGCAGGGCGCAAAGCCCTTGGTGCTGGCGTCGATCACAGAGCACGAGGCGCTGATGCGGGAAGCCGGCATCGAAGGCATGCTGAGACGAACCGGATATCTGCGGCTCTACCGGACGGCTCAGGCGTTCGATGCGGCTGTGACGAAGGAAACCGCCGACCGGCTCAAATACGGCGTCAATTTCGAGCCCATCACGCCGGATCGGATTCGCGAACTCGAACCGCATCTCACAGAACGATTGCATGGCGCATTGCTAATGCCCGATCCGGTCAGCGTGCCCGATCCCGGCGCCGTCGGCAAAGCCTACGGCGAGTTGTTTTTAAAACGCGGCGGCAAGATCCAGCGTGGTGAAGCGCGTACGCTCGTACAACGCACCGATGGCAACTGGGAGGTGCTCGGCGATCATGGCCCGATCGTCGCACGCGAGGCCGTCATCTGCCTCGGTCCCTGGTCGGACGATGTGTTGCACAAGTTCAAGTTCTCCATACCGCTCGGCTCCAAGCGCGGCTATCACATGCACTATTCGGCGCGCGGCAATGCCACGCTCAACCGCCCCGTACTCGATACAGACAATGGCTACGTACTGACCGCCATGACGAAGGGCATTCGCCTGACGACGGGTGCCGAATTCGCGCGGCGCGACGGGCCACCGACACCAGCACAACTTGAGCGCGTCGAACCCGCCGCGCGACATCTGTTCCCATTGGAAAACCGTGTCGATCCGCAACCATGGCTCGGGCGCCGGCCGTGTCTGCCGGACATGCTGCCAGCCATCGGCCCGGTGCCAGGGCTGAAAGGCCTATGGGCCGATTTCGGTCACCATCACCTGGGGTTCACGTTGGGCCCCGTGTCAGGCCGGCTGCTGGCTGAAATGGTAACCGGCGAGACGCCGTTCACCGATCCCAAGCCATACCGCATTGAGCGGTTTCAATAACAACGGCGGCTCAGGCCGCCATCACATCGGCCCACTCGACATGCCGCTTGAACTGCGCGGCTACATACGAGCATCGGGGTATGATTTTGAAGTGCTCTCGGCGGGCATCGGCGACCAGTCGTTCGACCAAAGCGAGCGCCGCGCCGGTGCCGCGCATGGTGGCGGGTGCCTCCGTGTGATCGGCGCTGACCACGTCTGGCCCGCGTTGTGTGAAAACTAATTCCGCTTCGCCTGCCACGCCGTCGATGCGGGCCACGTAACGGCAGCGCGTATCGGCAAGTTCACGTTCGATGTGAATAGTCGGCATGGGCGGCGTTCTCCGTGGTCGACGTGCTAGTCCGGCAGCCTCCGTGGTCGACGTGCTAGTCCGGCAGCGGAATGAATTCATTGCGATCATCGGGCGGAAGGTCAAACTGGCCACGCCCCCATTCGCCTCGCTGCCATTGTTGTTTGGCATGTTCGATCTTCGCTTGGCTCGAAGAAACGAAATTCCACCAGATATAACGGGGACCGTTCAACGTCGCGCCGCCGAGAATCATCAAACGCGCACCTTCTGGCCCGGCCGCGACTGCAATGCGATCGTTCGGACGGAACACCACCATTCGTCCGGCGGAAAACGACTGGCCGGCGACGACCACGGATCCGTCCAAAACATACAAACCACGATCTTCATGCTCGTCCGGCAGCGGCAGCCGCGCACCTGCGTCAAGCTGCACATCAGCGTAAAACATCTCGGAGAATGTGCTTGCCGGCGCCGACTGGCCGTAAGCTTTGCCGAGGATCAATCGGACAATAATACCGGCATTCTCGATTACCGGCAGCGCATCTTTGCCGTGATGCTCGAA
>JANXWC010000044.1 GCA_025351355.1 Hyphomicrobiaceae bacterium | reverse complement strand
AGCCTTGTCCGCAACGGCGAAGTTAGCGATCTCGTGGGCGACTACGGACATCTGATCGTTGACGAATGCCACCACCTGTCCGCTGTCAGCTTCGAACTCGTCGCGCGCCGCACCAAGGCCCGCTACGTGCTGGGTTTGTCGGCGACGGTCGCCCGCAAAGATGGCCACCACCCCATCATCTTCATGCAATGCGGGCCGGTCAGATACCGGGTCGATGCGAAAGCGCAAGCGGCCACGCGTACCTTCACGCACAAGGTCAAATTGCGGGAGACTGGATTTCAGACACCCGCTGGTCACGATGCAACCGGTCCGCAGCAGATGACCACGCTCTATGCGGCTCTCGCGGCCGACGCCAAGCGCAACGACATGATCTTCGATGACGTCCTGACCAGCCTGCAAGCCGGACGTCGACCAGTCATTCTGACCGAGCGCCGCGACCATCTCGATTACCTGCGCAGCCGGTTCGAGAAATTCACGCGCAATCTGGTTGTCCTGTATGGCGGCATGAATGCTAGCGAACGGCGCGCCGCCGAAGCCGGACTGAAAGCTCCAGATGGCGAGGAGCGGCTCGTGCTGGCGACCGGTCGCTACCTCGGCGAGGGTTTCGACGACGCGTCGCTCGATACCCTCTTCTTGACCATGCCGATCTCGTGGAAAGTCACGCTCGCCCAATATGTCGGACGCCTGCATCGCGAACATCACGCCAAGCGCGAAGTGATCGTCTACGACTACGTCGACAGCGGCGTCACCATGCTCGCCCGGATGGCACTGAAGCGGCAGACCGGATATCGAAGCCTTGGTTATGAAATTGGAACGGCGGGGAGGAGAAATGCCTGAAGTTCAAACCGTCAATGTGAGTGCGGGCAACGCAGGATGAATGTCACACAAGAACTGGCCAATATTCTTGGGGACGTCGACCGTCCCGGCGATTACTTCGTCTCTGGCCAGGCGGAGTTCCTGGCGCCTCGGATCGAGGTCGAGAGTGTCGGCCTGATCGCGCTGCCGTTATTGCCCGCGCAGGCCAAGCAGCTGATCAAGGGCGCAACGCGGGCCCCGTTCGGGCGCGGCACGGATACCGTGGTCGATACGAAAGTCCGCCGCACCTGGCAGATCGAGGCGACCCGCGTCTCCATTGGCGGCAAGCATTGGCTCAAGACAATCGATGGCATTGTAACGCGCCGCCGCCGAGGGCTTGGGCGTCAAAGGACCAGTCGCGGCCGAACTCTATAAGCTGCTGGTCTACGACAAGGGCAGCTTTTTCGTCAGCCATCGCGACACCGAGAAGGCGCCGCGTATGTTTGCGACACTGGTGGTGGTGCTGCCGTCGCAGTCGGTCGGCGGCGAGCTGGTCGTGCGTCACAATGATCGCGAGGTGCGCCTCGACCTGCAATGTGACGAGCCATCCGAAGTCGCGTTTGCCGCCTTTTACGCGGACTGTGTGCACGAGGTCTTGCCGGTCACGCGCGGTTGCCGGGCGACGCTGGTTTTCAATCTCGTGCGCAGGGGCAAGGGGGTAGCACTCGCGCCGCCGAACTACGTGGCCGGGACCGAAAAGGTGGCATCACTGCTCGCAGCTTGGACAAAGGCAAAGGCGGAGCGCAGTGATCGTCCGGAGCAGGACGGCGACGATGCATCGACAGCTCTGCCGGAGAAGATCGTGTTTCCGCTGGAGCACGCCTACACGCCTGCCGAGCTCACGCTCGATGGCATGAAAGGCGCCGACGCCGCGATTGCGCGGTTGCTTGCGACAGCAGCGCCGCAAGCGGGTTGTGATCTGCAACTGGCCCTCCTTACGGTCTGGGAAAGCGGATCGGCGGAATACACCGGCCGCGAAAATTGGCACTATCGTCGCGGCCAAAGGGACGCGGGCAAGGCGGAGGCTCGCCACGAGTTCGAGGTCGTCGAGGTGCACGACTGGAGCAAAACGCTCACTGAGTGGAAGCGGCCGGATGGGGCACCGAAGGGAGTGCTACCTTCGTTTTGACCTCTGAAATAGTTGGAATTTTTAAGCAATTTGTCCCACCGCTTCTGGTGGGCTACTACTTTGCACTGATGGGATTTATATGCGGTCTCCGGGTCGGCGGGACTTTTTACGTCGTCCGCTTCGCACATTGGTCAACCCAAAACGGCCGGACGTACGGAATGGATCGCCGCTGATGAAAGGGGGAACTTTCGAGGGAACATCGACTGGCAAGAGTCCTAAAAGCCTGGAAACAGGTGGCTTTCGCGTCCCACCCTCTCCGCCAGTCACACAAAGATAATTTCTGTGATCGCTAATGCACAATTGTGACCGGGAATGCCAAGAACAGACTTAGTCTTTTGTTTTGACTTCTTATACCGACGGTCAAAAAGAATGACC
>JANXWC010000098.1 GCA_025351355.1 Hyphomicrobiaceae bacterium | reverse complement strand
CTGGCGAGGATGAGGAAAGCGCGTGAGATCACCGGCTTCTGCGACAATGGTAGCGGCCACAGTGGGACCGACGCCCTTGAGCGCTTGCAGCGCGTTGATCAATGTCGCCCACCGCGACTGGACGATGCTGTCCTTGATTTGAGCGTCCAAAGTCGATTTGCGATTTTCTTCATGCTCCAGAGCATTAAGATACGATTGAAACGCGATCTGTTGCGTCGGAGTCTGAAAGCGACGATTGCAGAGCCACATCTTGTGCCGATATGACCACGACTTACCTTCGTATCGGATGTCATTGCGCAACAAGAAAGCCTGAATCCGAATTCGATTCCGACGGACGTCGATGGCTGCGGCGTGTCTGGCGCGCACGAGATCCCGGAAAGCTTCATGATCGATGTCGGGGACCCAGATGTGTGTCAGCTCGCTAGCGCGCAGCAGGCGCGCTAATGAAATCGCGTCCCGCTTGTCGTTCTTGACTCGATCTCCCGGCTTTCGTGGCGTCATGGAGGGTGCGCAGATTCGACACGCATGCCCAAGCGCGGACAATTGCCTCTGGATGCGATAGCCACACGAGCCAGCCTCATAGACGAACTCGAGACGAAGGTACTTTCGGGCCAACCTGCGTACCATCTTTGCCAGATTGTCCGGCGTATTGGCGATTGTCGTCAGATGCCTGACATCGCCTGCGCGACCAGCTTCGGCAATCGCGATCGACACCGTTGCTTTGTGCACATCAAGTCCAACAAACGCATCTATTTCCATCATGGATAGTCTCCAATGTTTTAATCGCATTTCCCCTTTCCCGCACCGTTCGATTTTTGCGCTAAATTAGGCTTACGGGCGATCGAGTCGTCCCATTTTTTTAAAATCGCAATCTCCTGGTTCGACCGGTTTGCCGGCCATCTCCTCGTCCCGACCTGCCAACGCCAAGCCGTCGCGCGCAGCGGCGGTCAAGGATGGCCGCAGGCCACCGCCGTAGCGGCGCGAAGCGTCCTTGACGGTCGCGAGCACGGCGGCAACCTGCTGAGGTTAGGGGCAGCATTCAATCTTGCTTCTCAGCCACAGGCTCCGGAGCAGGTCATGTCATCTGCCCTTCTCGACGGGTAAAGATCCCGGATATTTGACCCACGCAAAGGGCGTCGGTCAAATTCCGGGAAAGCGACGAGAGAGAGAACCCAAAAAACAGCAGCCGAATAACTTGTGTGCATGCGGTAGCCCTTGTGGGTAGGACCCAGCCATCGCCGGGCTTTGCGCTTCGATGTGGAATGGTTGGCGGCCCAATCATTTTCATTCTATTGCGGAAACTGTTGAACCCTGGGTCCTAGGCACAAGGCCTAGGATGACAGTGGTGGGCGCGGCGAAATCGAGAATTGAATTGCGCCGGACAATGACGGAGATGCGTAAGTCGCGGTCGTTGACAGGGATACATGTTGATCTTAGTGCTCATCTTGATCGAGGTCGAAGCACTGGTCGCGATCCGGAAAAGCAGCTGCGCCGGGTTGTGGGCATGAAAATGTTTCAGGCCGCCGAACGGCACTATCCCTAACAGCGAAGTGCAATCCAGATGACATTGGCACTATCAGGCGCCACCCGGCTCTATGTCATTGTCGGTGATCCCATCGCTCAGGTTAAGTCTCCCGGTGGGGTTTCTGCAGCATTTGTCGCCCGCGGCAACGACGCCATTCTCGTGCCCGTGCAGGTTTCCGTTGCTGATTTGCCCGCCTTCCTCGATGTTGCCGATCGTTTGAAAAACCTGGACGGCATCGTCGTCACGGTGCCGCACAAGTTCACCTGCTTTCGGCGATGTGCGTCAACGACAGAGCGCGCGCGCTTCATCGGCGCCGTCAATATTATGAAGCGCCGGCCGGATGGCGGCTGGTACGGCGACATGGTGGACGGCGTCGGCTTCCTCAGTGCCGTGCGCGCCAAGGGGTTCGAGCCAGTCGGAAAGCGGGCACTACTGGTGGGCGCTGGTGGTGCCGGGTCGGCGATTGCCCGGGCTTTGATCGCATCCGGCGCCCGGGAGCTGGCTCTCCACGATGCCGACGCTGCGCGCCGGGATGCGCTGATCGCCCGATTGGACACCATTGGCGCCGGCCGCGTCAGTGTGGGTTCGCCCGATCCTGGCGGTTTTGATTTCGTCGCCAATGCCACGCCTGCGGGCATGCAAGCCGACGATCCGCTACCGATCGACATTGCGAAATTGCAAGCGACAACATTCGTTGCTTGCGTGATCACAATTCCGGCGGTGACGCCGCTGATCGGGGCAGCGCGGCGGCGCGGCTGTCCGACCTCGACGGGAACCGATATGTATCAAGCGTCCGAGGGTAGCATGCTCGACTTTTTGCTGCCATCTAGCCCGGTGAGTGCCTGAAGCGAGTGAGCAATGAGCAAACACAACAGTCAGTAAGCATTGTTCTTAAATAGAACCAGCACGGTTCGTGCCATAATTTTGAGATCTCCGAGCAGGCTCCAGTTGCGCGCGTATTCGACGTCGAGTTCGACCCGCTTGCGCATCTCTTCGGGATTGTTGGTTTCGCCGCGATAACCCGCCGCCTGCGCCAGACCAGTGATACCTGGCTTGACACGATGCCGAAGCGCATATTCGGCCCACAAGGTAGAATAATACTCATTGTGCGCCAACGCGTGTGGCCGTGGCCCGACAAGGCTCATTTCGCCGACGAGGACGTTGTACAGCTGTGGCAATTCATCAAGGCTCGTTCGCCGCAGGACCCTGCCGACGCGCGTGACGCGATCGTCGTCACGCGTCACCTGGAGGATGCTGTCACCGTCGTCGAGGACGCGCATGCTGCGGAATTTGCAGATCCGGAAGACGCGATGATTGTAGCCATTGCGGCGTTGTCGGAAAAACACTGGTCCCGGACTATCCAACCTGATTGCGCAGGCAATCATTGCAAACAAAGGTGTCAGCATGACCAGCGCGACACCGGCAATGACTTTGTCGAACACGCCTTTGAGAATTTGTTCGTTTTCCGAAAGCGGCGCAGTGTGCAGTCTGTAGGCTGGCATGCCGGCCAGTTGAGACCATCCGCCGCCCGGAAGTTCGGCCGGGGTGTGCGTTACCAAAAGCACATCAATGGGGAGAATGTTCAGGTTTCTCATTGCCTTCTGAATCAAGGCGGGATCGAATGTCGGCGGCAATGCCATCACGATCTGATCGCAATTTCCGTTGCGGCCAAGCGACAAGATACCTTGCACATGCTCGTCCCAACGCCCGCTCGTCGTGTGCGAAGTGTCGACATCATAACGCGCCACCACAACGCTTTCGACTTCTGATTGCGCCAACCTGCCGGCCAAAACATCGAGCATGGACGTCGATCCGAACAGGACCAAGCGCCGGTTGACTTTGCCTTGATACAGCCATTGCCTCAGGTAGGCGCGCGACAAAATTCGGCCACCGGCAATAAAACCAAAGCTCAGAACAAACCAAAGGGCAAACCAGCCGCGCGAATAAACATCGGTGGAGTGAAGCGCAAATAACTGAAAAAGCACCAAACCAAAGGCGATCAACAAGCCAGTGCCGATGCGGGTGAAATTAATTCTGTCTTTCAAAAATATATTCGGGCGGTACAGTTGCATCAGTTGGAATGTTATAAGGATAAATAAGGCACCAACGAGCCCGAGGGAAATATATGATCGGAGTGGCTGTTCCGATCCAAGCAGCAAGTCGATGTAAATGAGTTTTGCTGTGGCCGAAGCAAGAAGGACAAGCAATATCTCAAAGACCACGGCCGAAAG
>JANXWC010000086.1 GCA_025351355.1 Hyphomicrobiaceae bacterium | reverse complement strand
CGCCGATGCCGGGCGCGCGGGGCCTTGCTGCCGCTAAACGATGCTTAGGCATCGCCGTCGCGACAGCGCCTGCCGCGCATTCCGGCCTCAGCGATCAGACGTACCAGGGACTGGTGATTGTGGGTCCGAGTCGTCGGGGTTCGCACCCGCCTTGTTCGTCAGCGCTTACAGCTGCTTCAGCGTGGTCACCGTCTCAGCGAGCGGGCCTTGTCCGCAGATGGTTTCCACCCGCGCCCCTCTCTCAGACGCCGCGAGCACAGGGCCCTGCGCATCACAAGCTCCAATCAGGAGTGCTGCGATAATGCACAACCCAAAGTTTAAATTCAACACTTCGCCGTAGTCATGGTGAAGCGCTGACGACAGCGGCGGCGGTCCGGTAGCGCGTTTGCCATAAGCTGAACACTCCCGACGCGGTGATGATCGCGCAACCGGTCAAAGAGATCGCATCCGGAAACTGACCCCACACCAGATAACCCGAGACGAGCGCCACGATCAGACCGGTATAGCGGAAGGGTCCGACGACGGCGATCCGTCCCGAGCGCATGGCCGTCACCAGCCACGCGTTGGCGACGGCGAGGAATAGTGCCGACGCCACAATCTGCAGCAACAGCGCCGGTGCGGGCCATGTCCAATGATCAAATGGTGCAAAACAAAGCCCGCCGACGATCATGGCGATCTGCGAGGTCCCAGCGACGAAGGCTGGCGGCCATAGCGCGGGCATCGCGCGGGTGAGCAGATCACGGGCGACTTGGAATACCACTGCGGCTGCCGCCAGCAACGCGCCGATGCCGACAACACTGCCGCCGCTGGCCCCGGGGCGGATGATCAACACGGCGCCGCCGAGACCGACGGCTGTGGCGAGCCAGCCCCGCCAGCCGATGCGCTCGCGCAGCACGATGGCTGCGCCGGCAAGAATGGCGAGGGGAACGATTTGCTGGATGCCGGCCAGCTCGCCGATGGGGATCAATTGCAGGGCATATAGATATGCCAGTGACGCCGCGGCTTCGAGAACGGCTCGCACGCCCAGAATGCGTGTCGGTCGCGGCACGGGCTTGGACGTGAGACGAACCAGCAGCAGCAGAAAAATCATGGCCGCGATCGCTCGCAGGCAAATGACTTCGGACATCGGCAGGCGATCGGCCGCGAGTTTGACCAACGTATCGTTGGCGATCAGCAGCGCATTGCCGGCGGCCATGGCCAAGGCGCCCTTGACATCACCGTGCCCTGGATTGGACGACGCAGTGGTCATGTCGGCCGATCGGGCAGCGGATTGGCCGTCGGCTCTGAGCGTTGGAGCGATGCCGACATAGTGCGGCGTAAAGTCTGCTCACGAAAGAACGTGTAGAGCCCGGCGGCGGCGACGACGACGATGCCGGCCATGGTCAAAGCGTTCGGCAGGTAGTGCCAGATGGCCGCGCTCAGCAGCAGCGTCCAGACGATCGCCGAATAGCGGAAGGGCACCACGGCCGATACGTCGCCGGCCTGGATGGAAATGACGACCAGTATCTGGCCGGCCAGCATGCAGCCGCCGGCGGCGCTCAAGCGCAGGATATCGAACGCTGTCGGCATCTGCCACGCTTCGAAGGGAATAAAAACGAGGCTGGCGAGCGTGGTGCAAGTCGCTGCCGTCGCGGTGATCAGGATGACGGGAATGCCGATCAGTTTGCGGGTCACCACATCGCGCATGACGGCGGAAAACAGGGCGAAGATGACCAGTACGCTGGCCCAGGTGAAAGATGACGATCCCGGCTGGATGATCATCAATGCGCCGACGAAACCGACGGCTGTGGCGCTCCAGCGGCGCCAACCGACTTTCTCGCCGAGAAAGATCGCGGCCGCGGCGGTGACCAGCAGCGGATTGGTCTGCAGGATCGCTGCGGCCTCCGCCAGCGGCATATGCGGCAATGCCGCAATGTAGAAAAAAGAGCCGCCCATATCGCCAAGCGTGCGCAGCGGCAAGCGCGGATGCAGCAGGCGCGGCAGATGTTCCAGCGCGCCGCGTTTGGCGGCCAAAATCCAGATCAACGTCGACGCAATGATGCCGCGCACGAAAATGGCTTCGCCTACGGGCAGGTAACCGGTGGACAACTTCATGAGCGCGTCGCCGAACGCGAACGCCGCCATGGCGCCGAGCATGGCGACGATGCCGCGCGCATTCGGAGACAGCCGGTCGAGCAGGCGCAGCAGGATGCGGAGGCGTAGACGGCTGCGAAGTGGTTTCACGTTGGCTGTCTTCGCGTGAGTGAGGGTGGTGGCATCGGCCTGAAATCCGGTAAGAAATGCCTAGTTATCCCAGCGGCCGATCACACGACTTGGAGATGCGAGCGCGGGCTGCGGCGCGTTCGGGCTCGCGTGGGCCGGAGAACGGGAACAGCGCGACGCGCGTCAGCTTATAAAGTTCGTTTGTGAAGGAGGCGCCGCAATCAAGCGTCAGCTGATAGAGCTGGGCCATTTTACAGACTTCCAATTCCTTGAGTGCGTCCTGGCCGGTGATCTTGGCATCATAGGCCCGTGTGATGCAGCCGTCCATTTTCGACAGCGGGTCGATGACGTACTTTTCGAAGTCCTGTTCGAGTTCGGTGTAGGCTTGTTCTCCCATTACTTCGCGGATGGCGAACAGATTAGGCCTCAGGCTCTTGTTCCATTCAACATAGGCTTCGTCATAACTGCGCTTGCGCAATTTCAGTTCGTCGAGTTCGCCGTTGCGGCGCAACGACGACGCAACCATGCCAGCCTTGGCGCGCCGATCATACAACAGGGTCGAAAGTCCGTTGATCGATGTGCGCTGGGTCTGGGCCACCGAGTAGCTATGCGCCAGCCAGGCGCCGACGGTGGCCGTGACCATGCCGTTGAGGATTGCGGAGATGATCGTGAAAACCAGCAATGTCTGGCGCGTTACGCCGGCTTCGGTGATCAAGCGGTATGGCAGTCTGACCATATTTTCCCCAATTCGTCAGATTGCCTGGAATACTTGCAAATTTCAGAGATACATCAGCCGCCGGTGACACTCATGTGCCGGTTGACGGCGGGCTTGGCACTGCGCCGATCGATGACGAAGTCGTGGCCCTTGGGCTTGCGCAAAATGGCCGCGTCGATTGCCTTGGCGACGAGTGCGTCGTCGGTGCTGGCGCGCAATGGCGCACGCAGGTCGGCGGCGTCTTCCTGGCCGAGACACATGAACAGCGTGCCCGTGCACGTGAGGCGCACGCGGTTGCAGCTTTCGCAGAAGTTGTGCGTCAGCGGCGTTATGAATCCCAGCCGGCCGCCGGTTTCCTTGATCGTCACATAGCGAGCGGGACCGCCGGTGCGATAAGGGATGTCAGTGAGTGTGAACGTGTCCATCAGGCGCGCTCGGACGATCGACAACGGCAGGTACTGGTCGGTGCGGTCGCCATCGATATCGCCGAGCGGCATGGTCTCGATCAAGGTCAAGTCGGCGCCGCGGCCGTGCGCGAAACGGACAAGGTCTTCAATCTCGTTTTCATTGACGCCCTTCAGCGCAACAGCGTTGATCTTGACTTTCAGGCCAGCTTTTTCGGCGGCTTCGATGCCGGCCGTCACGTCGGAAAATTCACCCCAACGAGTGATGGCCTTGAAGCGATCCGGTTGCAACGTATCGAGCGAAATATTGATGCGTTCGACGCCGACGTCGCGGAGTTGCAGAT
>JANXWC010000040.1 GCA_025351355.1 Hyphomicrobiaceae bacterium | reverse complement strand
CGCACGGACAATCTCAACATCACCGGCATCACCGACGCCGTGACGCCCGCGAACAACCAGACTTTCACATACTCGCCTGCCAACCGTCTGGCGTCGGCCAGCGGCAACTATGGACTGTTCGGCTGGACTTACGACGGCGTGGGAAACCGTACCGGCCAGACGCTTGCAAGCGTCACCTCTGCCTATACGTATCCCACAACATCGAACCGCCTATCCACGATCGGCGGCACGGCGCGCACCTTCACCTACGACAGCGCGGGCAACACGGCTACCGACACGCGCGCGGGTGTGCTCAACGCTTACACCTACAACAACGCCAACCGCCGGAAGACGGTGACGGTCGCCGGCAACCTGAAGGCGACGTACACCTACGACGCCATGCAGCACCTGGCGATCCGCGTGCTGACCAACATGACGCCGTCGGGCACCATCCACTCGGTCTACGACCCCGACGGCAATCTGTTGGCGGAATCCAACGGCCTTCAACACGAGCGTCTGGTTCGCCTGCTTCCCGCCGGGCGAGCCGCACACCTGCCACTTGTTCCTCAATCGAAGCCTGGCAGGCTTGGAACGCTCGAACCTGAAGGGCGAGGCCGTCATCGCCGTGCCGCTGAAAATGACCCGACCGGCGGATGAGCGGCGGGATTTCATGGCGGCGCTGATGGGGGCGATCAGTTTGCGGTGAGCCGGCTCTGTTTTCCCCAACACGGGCCCGGCGATGCGATCAAGCATGCCCTACTGCCTCACTGACGGGTCGACCTCGAGGCATGCGATCGTGGTTTGCTCCTCACGAACGTGCGCCAGCGCCCTTGCAGGCAGGCGACCACCCGATTCCAGCTCGTGACCAGCACCGTGCTCTCGCATCCCACACGCCGCAACAATCGTATATGAGAACAGACACTTACGAACAGGCCAGGAAGCTCTTGGGGGTAAGTGGTCAACCTGCTCAACTAGCCCGACCTTCTCATCCTGTGTAGCGGTTCTGGCTTGAGGTCATGGGGCGGTTCTGCTGGTTTCAGCGGTCACAAATCCCCATCGCCGCTGAAGGCGGCTTGATTTGGTTCAGCGCTGTGCCTTTTTCCTGAGCTTCAGATCTGGCGACGACAGCGGCTCATGCCGCGACGCATCGGAGCCGGTGGTGGGCGTGGGCGAAGACCGCTTGATGTGGGCACGACGACGCGAACGCGATCTTCACGCGGCGCACGCTCGTCGTGATCAGCGCGCCGATCTTCAACAGCTTCAGCCGGATCGTGCCGCACGTCGCGCGTGCCAACTCGGTGCCGCCGAGACCGATGCGCCGGAGCGCCGCCATCACCACATAGGCGAACGCTGCAAACCACAGGCGCAACTGATTGGCGCGCACGCTTGCTGCGCTGGTGCGTCCAGCGAACAGATCGCGCTGGCATTCCTTGATGCGGTTCTCCATCTCACCGCGGGCGCAGTAGATATCTTCATAGAGTTTCCGCGCGTCGCCATCCGACCAGTGCAGCGAGGTGACGAGAAAGCGCGGATTGGCGCGACCTTTATCGATTCCGCCTTCTGTCCACTCGGCCTTCGCAATGACGCGCCGGGGCTTGCTCCAACCGTCGCGCGTGTTCCAGTTTTTCAACTCTGTGAAACGCCGTGCCGCGCGCCCTGTGCGGCGGCTGGCGAGACACGCATGGCCCAGCTGCCGTTTGATGGCGCCGACAAGACGCGGATTGCGCGCGAGGCCGAAGAGGAAGTCGACGTCGTTGGCCTCGCACCATGCCATCAGATCGTCGCGCGCAAAACCGCTGTCGGCGCGCAGGATGATGCGTACGTCGGGCCAGCTCTCGCGTATCTGCGCCACGATGCGGGCAATCTCTTCTTTGGCGCCATCTGCGGCGTCTTTGTCGGCGCCGCGAAGTTTGGCGGCCAGCAGGTGCCGACCACAGAAGATGTAGAGCGGCAGATAACAATAGCAGTCGTAGAAGGCGTTGAAGTATCGGCCTTCCTGCTCGCCGTGGATCGGATCATGCGTGGCGTCGATGTCGATCGTCAGCTGGCGCGGCGGCGCGCCGTGGGGCGCCATCGCAGCTTCCATCATCACCGTCACGAATAAGCGCTCGATCGCGCCGGGATCGTGCGTGATTTTATGATACGGATCGGTGCCGACCTTGGCGGCATGCTCCAGCCGATTGAGTGTGGATTTGCCCGCGAGAGGCGCGCAGTCGGACCGTTTGCTGGTCAAGCAGTTGCCGAGCACGCCGAGCACCGGATCATGCCGCAACTGGTCGTGATCATTGATGTCTTCGTAGCCGAGCGCGATGCCAAAAATGCGCTGACGGAGCATCGCTGGAAGTTGGTGCACGACGAACGCGGGGTTGCGGCCATCCTGAAAACACTCGGCGAGGCGTGGCACCAATCGGATCGCTTTGTCGGTCTGGCCGAGCAGCAGCGCGCCGGCGTCCGATGTGAGCGTGCCGCCATCGAACGCACCCACAACATTGCGCCGCTCGGCGGTTCCAAAATCAAACGAATCTCGGTTACACTCTGTGGGCATCGGGGAGGATCCTCTCTTCAGTTCAAGTCGTTCTCGCAAAACAACTTTCACTGAGTCGGGACCCCGATGCGACTACCTATGTTGAGAAACGCGGGCTAGCAGTTTGCAATGCACCTAGGGCGTCCTCTAGGGTGGCTCAATTGTTTGCCTTAGGCCATCCATGCCGAGGCCTGGGGGACCTATGCGTGATACGATCAAAGCTGCGGAAAAACCGCTGATTAGCGTCTTCTGCGACGACTATGTATTCCAGATCCCACCCTATCAGCGGCCTTATGCCTGGACGACCGAACAAGTTGGACAACTGCTCGATGACCTAACCGATTGCCTCTCCATTGGCGATCCGGCGGAGTTGTCACCTTATTTCCTGGGCAGCATCGTTTTGATCAAGCCACCACAACAGTCGGAGGCAGATATCGTCGATGGCCAGCAGCGACTGACGACACTTACCATGCTGCTCTGCGTTCTGCGCGACCTTCTCCCCAAACAGCGAGCCGTCCAGGTCCACAAGTATATCTGCGAGCCGGAAGACCAGTTCGCGGGCACTCAGGAGCGTTTTCGCTTGTCGCCCCGCGACAGAGATGCCGCATTCTTCAAAAAGCACATCCAGCAACTTGGCGCGACGGCAACGCCAGCCGACCACTACGCGGCCAACGATGCGCAACGCAACATGGCGGCGAATGCCGCGCTGTTCCGCGAACGGTTGGCGGCACGCACGGATGAGGAGCGCTGAAGTTGCCCCGCTTTCGTGGACACCCCATCACTACCGCAGGAGGTGTTCAAAATGCCGAAATCACGACCCGGTTATCCGCCTGAGTTCCGGCGGCA
>JANXWC010000034.1 GCA_025351355.1 Hyphomicrobiaceae bacterium | reverse complement strand
CGTCCGTGCGGAGAGGTGGCCGAGTGGCTTAAGGCGCACGCCTGGAACGCGTGTGTACGTGAAAGCGTACCGTGGGTTCGAATCCCACCCTCTCCGCCAGCTACACGTTCCGCCATACACTGACACGAGATGACAGTGAGCGCCTGAAACCGCCATTAAGCATTGAAAAAATAGCCATTTTCAGACGCCAATCAAACGCTCAATTGCCGTCTCGCGGCGCCCGCCGACGACCTTGCATCCTTCCAAATGACACCTAAATAGGGTGGGTTATAGGGAGGTCGAAGTCGGGCCATGGGAGAGACCGCCGCACAGAAGAAGAAGCGCATCCGCGCCGCGCATCGGCTGAGTGCTATCAAGGTCAGCAAGATCAAGTCGCCGGGACTCTACGAAGACGGTGCCGGTCTGCGCTTGGTGGTCACCGACCAGGGCACGAAGCGGTGGGCGCTGCGCATCACCATCAATGGACGCCGCGTCGAGCGCGGCCTGGGAGTGTATCCAGACGTCGGTATCGACGACGCCCGGCGAAAAGCGGCGGACTTTCGCCGCGGCGCCGTCGACGGTCGCGACATCCGCGCCGAGCAAAAGCTCAAGCGTCGTTCCGGTCAGCCATTCGAGCAAGCTTTCGAGGACTTCTTCGAGGTGCGCTCCCAACAGCTGGCGAACGGCAAGCATGTCCAGCAGTGGCGCAATACGATGCGCGATTACGTGTTTCCGAAAATCGGCAAGCGACCGGTTGCCGACATTTCTGCTGCCGAGGTCATCGACGTCTTGAAGCCGATCTGGTTCAAAAAGCCCGAGACGGCGTCGCGCGTGCTGCAACGCCTCAATGCCGTTTTCGACAGCGCCATTCTGCGCGGGGTCAGAGAGCGCGCCAACCCGTGCATCGGCGTGTCGCGGGAACTGGGCACCGACCACCGTCAAGTGACGCATCACAGGGCTCTGCCTTGGCCAGAGGTTCCGGCCTACGTGCAAGGTCTCGGCGGGCGCAAGGCCATGACCGTCACCAAGCTGGCACTGGAATTTCTGATCCTGACGGCGACGCGCTCAGGCGACGTCCGCGGCGCCCTCTGGCAGGAGATCGATCTCAAGCACAAAATCTGGACGATCCCCGGTCGCGACCCGGCGACGGACCGGCGCACGAAGACGGGGGAGACACACGTGGTGCCGTTGTCGGACAGAGCGATTGCGATCCTCGATGAGGCGCTCCGGCTCACAAGCGCCGCCGCACATGGAGCCCAGAGCGGCGACGCGCGGATATTCCCGGGGTCAAAGGGACAACCGTTGTCTGACAGCACGCTCAGCAAATTGATGCGCGACGCAGAAATTGCCGGTACGCCGCATGGGTTTCGCAGCGCCTTTAAGGACTGGTGCGCAGAAGCAGGCGTGCGCGACGAGGTCTCGGAAGCGGCCCTGGCCCATGCCGATCCCAATGCCGTGCGCGCCGCCTATCGTCGGACGCAGTTCCTGGACGAACGCATGGCCTTGATGCAGCGATGGGCTGATTTCGTCGGCGGCCGAACATCAAGCGCACATGCGGCGACCAATCCGGCGAACCACGATGCATCGGGCCAGGACTCCAAATGAGCAATCTCGTACGCCTCACGCCACGGCAGAGGCGAATTGCCAAATGGCCGGCCGGTTGGGTAGCTGAGGCCCGACGGCTCGCTGCGCTCTATGCGCGGACGGCCAGGAACACAACCACGTACGACGACGACCGAGATGCAGCTAAAGCCGTGATCGCGCACCTGATCTCACTCAGCGAAGACGCGAGCGCGCTCGCGGCGCGATTCGAGTCCCTCGTCAATTCAGAGAACCAGAACGCCATGGCGACCGCGTTTCTGGCGCGGGAGGTGCGGCTTGGGCTTGGTAGCTACGAGAGCACCAGCCGAACGCGCATGTTGGCGTTCAGTGCCGAGGTCGAACTCGTTACCGCGAGTCTCGCCGATCTTGCTACGGACTTTGCGCTGGCGGCCGAGACGCTCCGCGAGCGATGGAAGTCTGAAATCGGCAACCAATCCACGCTGGCGGTGCGATTTATCATCCCCGTCGCGGCGTCGAGCTACGTTCGCATCTTCAAACGGGAGCCCGGCCGCAGTCGTTCCGATCCCGGGACGTTCGGCCACTTTCTGCATGAAATCCTTGCGCTGGTTCCCGAGCTGTTGCGCCCCCAAAAAATGCCATCACCTTCGGCTATCGACGACGGGCTCGTCGAATGGCGCCGGAGGCGATCTGGTGCGAAGTGATCAGGTACATTGTAACGAAGACGTGCCGTCCATTTCCCCCTGAAGAACCAGTCGCCGCTGTCCGGTAATGAGAGCCCATGCTTGCGCCGGACCGGGCAAGCCGCCGAGCGCCTCCGGATGGAGAGGCCGTCGATGACCCGCCGCTTGGTGGGCGCGTGACACAGCAGATCGAGATGGAGGATGAGTGACAAGAACGGGGGCGGCGCGCGCCGCACCAAATTCCTGACCGTGCCGGAGGTCGCCGCCGAACTCGGCATCAGTGAGCGGTCGGTGTGGCGACTGATCGAAGAGGGCGAACTGCCGGCGCATCGGTTCGGTGCCTCGACGAGGATCAGGCGGGAAGACCTCGACAGCTACATCGACCGCTCGCGCCGGGAGCGGCCCAAGCGGCGCGACGACGATGAAGATGAGACTGACGGTCCCGACGATGATCCGACGGGTACGGCGTGACTCGCTGGGTCGTTCTGAATGCATTTCCGCCATTGGAGGGTCGTCGCGCTCCGGTGGCGGAAATTTTCCATGCCATCGCATTTGGGGCGGCCAAAAACTTTGGCGGAAGGCGACAGATACTGTCGCTTATTGGCATTGATAAATCACAATATTTATTGCAATAGTGGCTACAGCAGCCTAAAATAACCGGATACTTTAAACTGCTGTAGCCACTAATTACATAACCTGACGGCGCCTCTCAGTCAGGTTCAGGCCGTGTCAGATCCAACCGGAGTGATCACAAATGCGTGAACAGCATCGCCGCCCCGTCGGCATCGGCACCCTGCAGGATGTTCTCGACGCCCTCGGCCAGATGCATGTGGCAGGCGAAATCACCGGCGGTGTGCTCGGCGAAGCCCGCTGCGCGATCCTCGGCTACTGCCACGCGGTCAGCAAATCCCCCGCCAAATGCAAGGCCGACATCGCCGAACTGCTCGGCCGGATGGACGAAGCCGATGCGCTCAAAGTCGGCTTCAACCCGACCCGTTGGACCAACCTCAAATCACTGCTGCGGCGCTCGTTGAATCTGGCCGGCAAACCGACGCCCCCGGCGCGGCGCGACAAACCGTTGGCTCCGGCATGGGACCGGTTGCTGACGCGGCATCCTTCCAAAGATGTGCAGGCGCGTCTCCGACCGTTCGCCGGCTGGTGCACCGACAATGACATCGCGCCGACTGAGGTCAACGAAGACGTTCTCGAACGTTACCAAGAGCGCGTGGGTGTGATCGCCCGCTCGCGCAACATTCCGGAGACGATCAAGAAGCTGCGCCGGAGCTGGAACAAGCTCGCCCAATTCTATGCGACCGAAATCACCTTCCTGGCTCGCACTTGGACGAGCCCCTTGAAATGGGGACACGAGGTCGAGGTCATGCCGCAATCCTTTCAAGACGAGATGACCCTGTTCAAGCGCGCGCGATCACCGGAAACTTACGAGGAGGTTTTCCGCTGCCGGCCGCTCAAGCACAAAAAGGCGGTCGACCAGCAGTGCCAACTGATCATGCGTATCGTCACCGTCCTCGAAAAGTGCGGCCACGATCTGTCGCAGATCACATCGTTCGCCTACCTCGTCCAACCCCGATATTTTGAACAGATCATGAGTGGTCTCAAAAAGCAGGTCGAGGCCGACGATCTCCGCCAGCTCGGAGCCTACGCGTCCACCGTTCACTGGTTGGCCGAAAAATGGGTCAAGGTCGACGGCGACACACTGAAGGCGCTGAAACATTCCATGGAGATTGTCGGTCAGCGCCGGCAAGAAATTGCCGATTCGTCACTGGATGTGCTCGAACAGCTGGACGACCCCGTCAAACGTCGCAAAATCAAAGAACTCGGCGATACGGTGCACTCCGAGTTCCGAGCGCTTGGAGATCGCGCGACGCGCACGAATGCCGGAAATTTCCGCGAGGCCCTTTATTGGGAGCTTGGCTTGACCGCTGGCTGGCGGCCGTGTTCGCGCGCGCGCATCAACATCGAGACGGACATCCGCTGGAGCGGCACTCGTCGCAAACCGATCGCCACGCTGACGGCGCCCAAGACGCATGAGAAGACCGAGTTGCGTCGCAAGGTCGAATTGCCGGAAACAACCTCACGCATTCTGCGCGACTTCATGGATCTTGCGCGGCCCATGCTCTTGCTCAAGGGCAATCCAGATAATCCCTATCTCTTCACCGGTAACATCCCTGATCAACACATCATGTCAGCCCACCTGAGCAGCCGGTCGGCGAAATTGATCGCGCTTCGGACGCATGTAACCGGCGCCACCGGACACAAGAGCCGCCACACAGCAGTGAAGCTCCATCTCATTGAGAACCCAGGCGATTGGGGAACGGTCCAGGAGCACGTTGGCCATCGAGAGGTCGATACGACGAAAATATTCTACGCCAACGTCACACAAGTCGAGTCCTCCAAGCGCGTGCAGAAATCGCTGGGAAAACGGTAACGGTCTAGCCGGCTCACCGAGCATCGCGGTCGCAAAAGCATTGATGTTCGGTGGTTGCGGGGGCGCGCAAGCTTCACAAATTGCTGTTTGCCGCCGAAGGCTTGCCGATTGATTTGCCGAAATGAACACTGCTGGATAGTAGTCGCAAAGCCGGGGCACATCGAAAGCTGACCTGTCCACAGCTCTAGCTGCTGGAAACTTGACGACTTTCCGCTTATACCTCAGCTTCGAGCGTAGACAGATGGTCGGCGGACTGGCGGCAGCGGGCCACATACTGACGTGCCGTCCTGACGAGGTTTGACCCGCCATTTTACTCTGTTTAAACCAATCGGCCGTTTGCCAAGGCATCCATTCCAGCCCAGGATGAGGGATGCTCAAGGCACCCCAAATTCGTTTCTGCAGGGCCTCTGACGGGGTTCGCATAGCTCACGCCACGACGGGGAGTGGCCCCGCGATGGTCGAAGTTGCGACGTGGCTCAACCATCTCGAATTTGATTGGCAAAGTCCCGTCTGGCGTCCACGACTCGTCGAGATGGCGAAGAACTATAATATGGTGCGATACGACGGGCGCGGGTGCGGCCTGTCCGATCGGACGGTCGAAGACCTTTCGTTCGATGCCAATCTTCGTGATCTTGAGGAGGTGGCAGATGCGTCCGGGTTCAAGCGCTTCATTCTCCTCGGCTGCTGCCAGGGAAGTGGGCTGGCGATTGCCTATGCGGCACGCCACCCCGAACGCGTCAGCAATTTAATTCTGTACGGCGCGTTTGCCCGAGGCAGATTGAAGCGCGACCCATCTGCACGCGATCTTGAAGAAGCGAATATGATGCTGAAACTCGTGGAACTTGGCTGGGGACAAGAGAATCCGGCCTTTCGTCAGGTCTATACGACGATGTTCATCCCGGAAAGCACACCTGAGCAATCCCAGTGGTTCACTGATCTCCAGCGCATATCGACGTCAGCAAAGAATGCCGTGGAATTAATCCAGGGATTTGACGCCATGGACGTCACCGAGCTGTTGTCAAAGATCAGCTGCCCGACGCTGGTATTGCATGCTCGAAACGACGCCCGCGTACCGTTCGAGGAAGGCCGCATGGTTGCCAGCTCGATCGCGGGCGCGGAGTTTGTGCCGCTGGAGAGCCACAATCACATCCTGTTGGAGCATCAGCCGGCTTGGAGACAGTTCTTAGCCGAGGTCGCCCGTTTTGTTCATGGACAAGGTCGGACCGCGGCTACCGACGGAATTGCGTTTGCCGAACTTACACAGCGTGAACGTCAGGTCCTCGAACTGATCGCTCGCGGCCTCGACAATGCTGCGATCGCTACCCAACTGTCTGTAAGCCCCAAAACCGTTCGCAACCACATCAATGGCATATTCGACAAGCTGAATATCCCAAACCGGGCCCAAGCCATCGTGCGCGCTCGCGAGGCGGGCATGGGGACGCAAACTGGCTAAGCCCTAGGTCTCTTGGCCTAGCATCCCAGCATATTCCAGCACATTGATCTGAAACCTGGGCCAAGGGGCTCATGACGGTTAGGGCCAGTCGCGGCACATTCTGCCGGCGATCGAGTATCGTCGCCAACCGCACCTCAGCATCCAAAACTCCAGGAGACAACGATGACTGACACCAATACTTCATCCGGCGTCACCGGCTCTGCACAGATGCAAGGTGCTCTTTGGAGTACTCGTGCGCGCGATTACGCCGAATTGCAGGAACCCCATTTCCTTCCATTGTACGAGAGTGTGCAGCGACGATCGGAATTGGCAAACTCGCGATCAAGCCTCGATGTCGGCTGCGGTCCTGGCCTCGCTGTTCAAATGTTTTCACGGACTATTGCCAACGTTGCCGGGATCGATGCATCCGCTGGGTTCATCGATATCGCGCGTGAGCGCCTGCCTGGACAAAATTTGCGTATCGGCGAAATGGAAGCGCTACCGCACGCAGACCGCAGTTTCGACCTCGTTACCGGATTCAACGCGTTTCAATACGCCGCTTCGCCTGTCAACGCCCTTCGCGAAGCACGCCGCGTAACGCAGCCGGGCGGCTTTGTGGTGATCGCAACCTGGGGCCTGCCGGAGGATTGTGATGCGGCGGGGCACCTCAAAGCGCTCGGTGCGTTGATGCCACCGCCGCCGCCAGGAGCGCCGGGACCTTTCGCGCTGTCTGACGAATCCAAATTGAAGGCGCTTGTGTCAGAAGCCGGTCTGGCGCCGATCGTCGTGGTCGACGTGGACTGTCCATGGATCTACCAAAACCTCGAAATTGCGCTTCGTGCGATGTTATCGGCCGGACCAGCGGAACGAGCGATCCGGAACTCCGGCATGGAGCGCGCACGCGACGCCGTAGCGAACTCAATTGCTCCTTACCTAAAATCGTCAGGCGAGTACCATTTGAACAACAAGTTCCGTTATCTGATTGCCCGCACTTGAATCAGAACCGCCCGGATACGATTTTGGCATGGCAGTATCAGCGGTGCCCAACGCCTTCCACACGAAGCGCTTGTGGCACAGTCTCGTTTGGTTCTCCGTGGACCTCGGGATGGCAAGCCCAGCATCAACAGCCGATGTCTGAGTCGGGTCAATGAACGAACCCGCTCGCGCGGGAGTCGGGTGCACGAGGGACTGAGCGTGTGGCGGTGGTAACCAGTTGAGACGACGGCGATAACATATCTGAGCGAGCGTCCTAAGGATCGAGGGGTCAAGTCACTCCAACCTCAGGACTGCCCCAATGACCCCAACTCACATCGAGGCCATCAGCCCACTGCGCCGCCGCATGATCGAAGACATGTCGGTGCGCCGGTTCGGCGAGAAGACGCAGTCCGACTATATCCGCCACGTCGCCAACTTTGCCAAGTTCCTCGGTCGTCCGCTGGAGGCGGCGACGGGAGAAGATCTGCGCCGCTATCAGGTGCATCAGATCGAATGCGGCGTGCAGCCACCGAGCATGAACTCCTCGACCGTGGCGCTGCGTTTTTTCATTTCCGTCACGCTCGGGCGCGCCAATCTCGCGCAGCAACTCACGCGCGTCGATTATCCGAGGAAGCTGCCGCGCATTCTCGTGCCCGACGACGTTGCACGCCTGATCGAGGCCGCACCCGGTCCGGGCCTCAAGTACAAAGCCGCGCTGAGTGTGCGCATCGGCACGCGCCACTGACCCTACATCGGCGTGCGAGCTTCGACCGAAGCCCTCGACAGGCGGATCAAAGAAGCAGCTGAGCCATCGTCACAACGTCACGCCGCCGCTGCAGATACCGGGGCGCATTGCCTCATCAATAATGTTACCGGAGAACTGACCGCTTGGACTGGGGGTGCGACGTCGAACCAGATCGGTGTCGCCGATGGCGGGTCGGATCAGCATGGGCGCGCGACGCGAGATCACGGCTGCGATGGCGGAACGCTATCGCCAGGCAAAGCGGGCCGAGAAGACAGGCATTTTGGATGAGCTGTGCGCGGTGACGGGTTGGCATCGCAAGCATGCGGTTCGTGCGCTGGCCGCTCGAACCACAGCACCGCCGGCGAAGCCAGGGCAGCGCAAGCCGACGTATGGCGCCGCGATCAAGGATGCGCTGGTGGCGCTTTGGGAAGCCTCTACGCCGGCTTCACGGCGCGTGGAGAGGTCAGCGTTGCCGGCGTCCGAGAAACCTGCACAGAAGCGTGAGTTGACTCGTAACGGATGTCGGTCGGTCTATTTGTCCGCTTATCGGCACCCAAGCTGAAGTCGCCACAAACGCGCAAAACTGCGCAGTGGTGTACCCGCCGCATTGCGTCACGGAAGTCAGTCCGCATTGGGCACCGTTCTTAGGCGCCCAAGAGAAAGCCCTCTCTTGTGCACTCCGGGTCAGGATACTTGTAGAAGCCTATTCCTGCCTTCACGCCCAGCTCTCCGCGCGCGATCTTTTGTTTGAGAGAAGCAGGTGGCGCGTCGCGAGGATCTTGAGAGCTCTCAAAATATATGTTCTCGATCGCGTAGATGATGTCTAGTCCCACGAGATCCATGAGAAAAAATGGTCCGTAGGTCATTCCGGTAAAAGTCATCCAAGCGCGATCGATGTCGCGAAAATCGACGAAACCGCCATCCCACATGTAGAGACTCTGACGCTTTACAGCGCGCCAAATGCTATTGAAGCAGAATCCTAGAGTTTCCTTCTGAACCATCAGTGGTACGCATCCGAGCGAACGCACGAAAACTCGCGCCGCCTGCAAGGTCTCTGGAGAGGTTTTGCTGCCACCCATGATGTCCGCCATGTTCATCCCGACGGCGGGTTGATAGAAATGAATGTTGAGGCATTTTTCCGGTCGCGTTGTAACGCTCTCGATGCGGGAAATGGGAATCGACGAGCTATTGGTGGCAAGAAGCGCATCGATCGGCGCGAGGCGATCAAGTTCGGCAAACACTTTTCGTTTGCTTTCCACGTCCTCGGGGACAACCTCGACAACCAGATCTGCGGTGAGGAGCGCTGCCGCTAGACTGGAATGAAGTCGAACCTTAGCAGCATGGGCATCCCAGAGCGCCATTGGAAAAGTAGGTCCCTTGCGCGTCATCTGCATGGCAGCTTTCACCTTGGTCTGCATCGTTGCGAATGCATCAGGCTTCGGGTCATACGCATCAACATTATAGCCGTAGGCCGCCGCCTGAATCGCAATCTGCGTTCCGAGTGTGCCAAGACCCACGACGCAGACATTCTTGATCGGTTTCATATTTGGTACTCTTGAGGGAAGATGTTCATGCGCAATCACCAGCGGCATATGTTTTCTCGCCCTCGTGCTGTGCATCGCGCACATGAGCGGCAATCAGCGGGGCCAGTTCGGTGGCGTGCGTGGCGATCATAAAGTGTCGGGCTGCTTCTAGCGTCACGAGTTTGGCATTCCTTATGCTCTTGGCCACGAGACCATTCGCGCGCTGCACAGCCCGGTGACTTTCACCACCGCGCACAACGAGCACAGGAATATTAATTTGTGCCAGTGCCGAAGCCGAAAGTGGAAATCCATAAGCGGTGGCCCAATCCAGTATGTTCACGGCCGTTGTTTCCACCGCGTAAGCGCGCACTCGGGGTGGCCAAGTGGCAAAGGTGCCGGCGCCACCGTAAAAATCGACCATTGCGGCGCTGGCCTCCGCGTTTCCGCTCGAGAACTCTCTGATGTAGGCATCAGTCATGCGGCGGAAGTCCCGATGGCTGGCCTCGTCATTTGCATCCAAGAGGATCTCCGTGGCAGGAGCTTCAAGAATCGTAAGGCTTTCTAGAGACAGGTTCCCACGGAGTGCCACGGCAAGCGCCACCAGGCCTCCGAAGGAATGTCCAACGAGATGGACGGAGCCACCGGCTTTGCGGACCACGGATTCCAGCATCTCGGCCTCATGCCGTATATCCGGATCTTCACAAGTCCGTCGCTCCGAGGTTCGGCCGTACCCGAGGAGGCTCGTTGTCACGCAACGGTGGCCACTTCCAAGCGCGGATATGATCGGCCGCCAAGCCGCACCGGTGCTGCAGGAACCGGGCACAAAGACGAGCGCCGTCCCCGTACCGCTTTCATCGTAATCGACGTCGCCCATTGCGTCGACAATCATAGCAAGCGGCCTCTTCCTATTGGTGTCGACTGAGCACTCACAACAGATCAGAAAGCATCCCGGCCGCGCGCCGCGCGCCGCCATGCTCGACGACCTTGAACATAGATGGCTTTCTTAATGTGTCGACCATTGCCGAGGCGATCATTTCTGGCGTCGAGGTGGCAAATTCCATACGGAGGCCAGCGTGATAGCGATCAAGCCGATGGGCAACGTGAAAGTTCTGTTCGAAGTGGTTCTTGAGTGGAAAATAGATAAATGGCGTACCTGCAGCCGCCAATTCCATGCAGGTCGTGAGCCCGCCTTGAACAACGGCAAGATCACACGCCGCAAGGTGGCGATCGAGATTGGGTACAAAAGCCTTCACCTCAACCCCCGCCGGCGCCTGCAGCGAAAGCGGGTCGATGCGTGGCCCTGCGACGAGGATCATGCGCAAGTCGGGTAGCATGCGCCGTGCAATTGGATAGCTCTGGAGGATCCGTTTAATGAGGTGGGTCCCAACGGCCGAACCGCCGACGGTCACAATGCAGACGCGCTCATCTTCGCGATAGCCAAGACGATGTCGGAGTTCTTCCCGCGGGCCGAACGTATCGGGGTGTTCGCCAATGACGTAGCCTGCAAACTCGAAGTGCTTAGGCACCCAGTTCCGCATTCCCGGAAGCCCTTCACCAAATGTCTCAGGAATGATATCGACCGCCTCGCCGACAAAGATGGCCCGGTCGCGAACCCCGGGGTGTCCCTCAATGTGCTTGATCATCTCCGCGTTATAGTCCCTGGCAAGGAATGCTTCCTGCTTTCCGCCGGACGGCATTGGGACATACCCGACGAAGTCGGTGAACCATGCGAGCTGGGCCTTTTTCAGCTCCGGGTGCTCGTGCCAATGATGGTCGATATCCCAGGCCTCATCGGCAATGACGAGGTCGTAAGCGCCCTCTTCGACTGCATCCTGAAAAATCATGAAATTTGCTATCAGCACTTCATCCATGCGGCGGATAGCCTGGAAGGCGTTCAGTTCATGCTCACCCGATTCCGACTCTATATGTTTGGATTCGCTTGCAAGCCGAGAGCTGAACGAATGCACGTTCTCGCCATGAGCTTCGAGCAGACGCGTGACTGGATCCTGTGCCAGCCAGTCGACGTGGATGTCGGGGTGAAGCTTGCGCAGCTCCTGCGTAATAGCGATATCCCGCCGCCCATGCCCAAGACCGATCGGGGAGGAAACGTAGAGTACCTTTTTCGTCTTGCCCAACCGTTTCCCGGGCCGAGCCGGTGAAGGAACTCCAAGTCGTCGGTCGAGGAAATCCAACATCACTGCATTCGATTTCGCTGGAGCCCGCCCCAACGGATTGTGCCCCCCACCTGGAATGGTTACGAACTCGGCTTTAGTGATGTCTGCGACGACTTGTGCTCTCGCATAGGGCTGAATTTGGTCATCGTCCCCGTGGATCATCAAAATGGGACATGAAATCTTGCGAAACATGTCCTCGCCAACGTCGAAGGGTGGCGGTATTCGCCGAGCTTCTACGGTCTTCGCCAACACGGCGCCGGTCGTTTCGCTCGCCCAGTCCAGGCCATCCTCAATCTGCTTTGTTGAATGCGGCTCAGAGAAGATATTTCTGATGAAATGCTGAGCGAAATCCGGATAATTCCGCGACCAGTAGTCCTTATTGTATTTGTTCCAGCCTTCAAAGTTGTCCTGCATTTGCACGAAATGCTGTGGCGTCATGTAAGGATAGCCCGGCCCAATCATTGCGGCCGTGCCGGCGAGAATGATCGCCTTCACGCGGTCGGAATGGTGTGCGGCTAGGATGCTGGCCAGCATCCCGCCGAAGGACAGGCCCACGACAATGGCAGTTCCTGCGGATGTTGCGTCCATGACTGCAATCGCATCCAAGACGTACTGATTGAGCGTGTAGTCCGCAATGTCGTCTGGGCGGTCGGACTTACCGTTGCCACGACCGTCAAACGTAATGCACCGGAATCGCTCACTGAAATACGGCAACTGTGCCTTGTAGACGCGCGAATGAACGATGGCCCATGGCGGAAGGAACACCATGGACTGGAGGCCGGTGCCATAGACCTCGTAAAATAGCTTTACCCCGTCTCGTTCGACGAAGCCTTCTTCTATCGGCAGTTTGGCGCGCATTGCCTCACCTCTTCGCCTTGGCCGTCGATCTGCTCTTGCTTTGTTCTGACTGAGAGGTTGCTTCCATTGTGCGGATCAACAAGTTCACTTTCCGGAGGGCCACACGGATGGGAACTCCCTCAGTCTCCACGCCGAGGAGCGCGTAGGCTTCTGAACCAATGAATGTTGCACCGACCAACGCGGCCAGATCCTCGGGCCCGAAATGAGGATACGGACCAAATCGCGCCTCTGCCTCTCGCGCTACTTTCGTCAAAAGCTTTTGCCAGGCGAGGAGCCCCTCGCGCACGACCTTTGCAATCTCGGGATTAGAATATCCTGCAGCCCAAAGTTCCTGCAAAACACGCACATAGCCAGAAGCCAAGTCGTCGTCGAGATAGGTGCAGGCAAGCTCCCATTGCTCCGACAGTTTCAGATCAGGATTACTGAACATCTCGTGTTGGCGATCTAATAGCTGGTTATTCAAATACTCAAACAGTGCCAGCACCAAACCTTCCTTCGAACCGAAATGATAGTGGATCTGGCTGAGCGGAACATTTGCGACGGCAGCCACCCCACGCGTTGACAACCCAGCAAAACCGTCCCTGCGGAGCACCTTCTTCGCCGCTTCGAGAAGCGTCGTATTCGTCTCGACCTTCTGTTTCGCTACAGTGCATCTCATAAAACTTCCCGCGCAAATGCCTCTGACTGCGTAGGCACCACCGACTGATCGATTTTCGCTTTAGATCTGCGCCACGGCAGGATCATCGACACACGCCGCTTATATCGGATGTAATCGTCTCCGAAGATCGCCGTAAGATCCCGCTCTTCGAACAGAATTCCCACGAAGATGTAAGCTGTTGTAACTGCGGCGAATAGCAAGTGACCCCATGTCATGATCGGCGCCGCCCAAAAGGCTATAATAAAGCCGAGATAAATGGGATGCCGCACAAATTTATAGAACAGCGGTGTGTAAAAGCGCGGCGGTGGCATTGCGCGGCCAGTGAGATTGTTCGTGACTTGATGCAGACCGAAGAGCTCGAAGTGATTGATGAGGAACGTGCTGGTTAGCACGGTCAGCCAACCCAGAAAGCTCATGCCGAATACCGCAGCCGCTAGTGGCGGATTGGCGATCGTCCACACAACACCCGGAATGGGACGCCACTGCCAAAACAGAAGAGCAAGCACGAGGCTCGACAACAGCACGTAAGTGCTACGCTCGACCGATCGTGGCACATACAGTCCGCACCATCGCTTGAAGGATTGTCGAGCCATGACACTGTGCTGGATCGCGAACAAGGACATCAAAGCGCTGTCCACGAGCGTGGCTTCCGCGAAGGTCACGACCGTGCCAGCGTCGATCGGCTTCGGAACTAAGAAGCCGCTGACGAACCCGATGGCATATACAAACACTCCCAGGAACAAAATGTAGGAAGCGATGCCGTAAGCGAATGCGCAATACCTATACATGACAAGCTCCAACTTCTAACTGACGCGATAGAGCCGATGAGACCAGATAAAGACCAACTCCCGGTCATTCATCGATTTATAATTCGGTCGACCGACCGATGCAAGTGGAAAATGAAGTAAAGCTCCGAATATTTATACGAGGGGATGCATGGAAACCGCGTTGTGTGGGCCGTCAGATTTCACCGGCAATCAAGCCAGGTGAGTTGACGCTATTGCAACAAGCGGAAGTATTTCGAAGCAATCTCTCAGCTCACTTCTTGTTCTGCAGTGGGTCAACTGCCGGCGAACCGACCAAAAGAACCAGCGCGTGCTCTACGTTCAGAAGCTGCCGACCGCAGAACAAACCGGGCTCGTCCCCATTGTGCGTAGGAAACCAAGCATCTAGATGGCGTGGTGCTCACCCCAATGATCGGCATTGAGCGTTCTTTCCCGATACCACGATTGACGGGCATTTCAGGCCATAGACCCATCTTCAATCTGCGAGCAACGACCAGAACGCAGACTTGCGTCCGTGCTCGTGCTTGAGGCGCGCCATGTAGTCGGCGTGGCTCTCGTGCCGACCATAGCCCCCGATTTCGGACCGCTGGGGCTCTATCCCCGGTACCGCTAGAGAGGGCGTTTTATCCACAATCGAAGGGACACCACCGGCTGTTTATACTTTAACTTATACAGTTCCGTTTAGAGCGCTATTTTAGCCTTATACGGTAAGTGTTTTTTGGCGGTATCATGAGCGGAACCCCGCGTTCAAATGAGCGGAACCCCGCACGATCATGAGCGGAACCCCGCAACTGCATGAGCGGAACCCCGCATTATGATGAGCGGAACCCCACATGACCCGGTGTGCTGGAGACGAGGTTTTCCACAATGGGAGCGGCGTATCTGCATGAGTTGAGACCCTTTCCAACTCATGTCAAAAGCTGCCTTCATGAGTTGGCGCATTGCGCAACTCATGGTAATACAGTACACTGAACAACATGCGAAAAGATACAATTGGGTCGTTCGGCGCGACCGCTTCGGGCGATGAAATGGGGGCGCCTCAGAATAGAAGTCGTGCTGGGATCGCGGGCTCTGATGGTTCTTCGGCTGGAGAGACGGAAGAGCGGCGCATCATCAAAGTCGAGGATGTTGATATCGACGGCAAGGCCAAGCGGCGCAACGAATTGATGACGGCGAACTTTCGGCTGTCGTTCCAGGCCCATCGTTTGTTTCTCTATGTGCTGTCGATGGTCAAAGCCGATCATAACGAGAAGACCGAGTACGAGTTTTCGGTCAACCAGATGGCGGAAGCCTTCGGTGTCGATCGCAATCATTTGTACGGCACCATGGCGGACGCACTCGACGAGCTGGCGAAAACCGTCGTCAATGTTCCGGTGTTCGATGCTAAGGGGAAGTCGGTGAAGGACACATTTTTCCGCGGCGGATTGATCAAGAACCGGCAGCGTGTGCGCATGCATGATGACGGGCATCATTTGCTGGCCGGCGCAGTCTCGGTATCGATTTACAAGGAGCTGCTGCCTTACGTGCTGGACCTGCAGGAACGGTTCACGACGACTGAGCTTAAGTACGTATTCTTGTTGTCGTCGAGCTTTGCGCAACGGCTTTATGATCTTTTGAAGATGCGGGCCTTCATGGGCCGGCCATGGCGGGTGGCACGGCAGGATCTGCGTGACCTCTTGGTGATCGAGGCTGGCAAGTTTACATTGTGGGGCGATTTCCGCCGCTTCGTGCTGGAGCGCGCGCAACAGGAGATTAACACCCACACCGATCTGGCCTTCGATATCGCCTACGAGATGGTCGGACGGACAGTGACGCATATGACAATTCAGCTGCGCAAGGAAGGTGGCAAACACGTCGACGTGCAGCCGGGTACGACGAAATTCACGGTCTTCAAGGCCATGCTGGATTTGGTTCTGTCGGTCACCAGCAACCTACCGTTCGATGAATGGACGTCGGTGTTCGGTTCGGAGCGCCTCACCGGCGCGCTGCTCGATCGCCTCACACATCACGTCCACATTCTGGAAATGAACGGCGACAGCTTTAGGCTTGCACACTCCAA
>JANXWC010000020.1 GCA_025351355.1 Hyphomicrobiaceae bacterium | reverse complement strand
ATGCGGTGTACTGCTTGTCGAGGAAGCGCGCATCGCCGAAGCAGATGAAAAACTGACTGTTGGCGCTATCCGGCGATGACGAACGGGCCATCGAGCAGGTACCGCGCACGTGCGGCTCGGTGTTGAATTCGGCCTTCAGGTTCGGATAGTTCGAGCCGCCCGTGCCTTGGCCCTTGGGGCAGCCGGTCTGCGCCATGAAGCCCTCGATGACGCGATGGAACACGATGCCGTCGTAGAAGCCTTCGCGCGCCAGTTTCTTAATGTGGGCGACATGGCTCGGCGCCAGGTCCGGGCGCATGGCGATCACCACGCGGCCCTTGGTGGTCTCAATGATCAGGGTGTTCTCGGGGTCTTTGATGGCGGCCATGGCGGTCCTCGCGGGCTTCAGGGGAGCTATAAGAAGCCGCGCTCATAGCACAGGAGTACCCCGCAGCAATACCTTGCTAGAGGTCCGCGCAAGGCGCATCTGGATTTGTCCGGGTCGTTCGCGGATGCCGCAGTGTCGTGCAGCCGAAGCGAGGTGTCGTTTGCAAAACCTACGTGAAACGATCGAAACGTCTTGCCGTGTCCGCGTGGTGGAAAGCTTCGAAGAATTGATCGCCACGCGTTTTGAGGGTGACGTCAACGCGCTCTGCTGGCGACGCCAATTGGCGGGTGATTTCAAAGAGATCGTCAATTGTCTCGAGGCGGATGCAGGGATCACTACGGTCACCGACGAGGCTCTGCGTGCGCTGAATTTAACCGCTGCGGGTGCGACGGCGCGCGCGGTTCTGCTTGCCGATCAGGGACTGCTGCGCGCCCACGACCTGGCGCCGACGCTCGACTGCATCGTCGGCTACCCCAGGGACGATGAGGCTGGGCCTGTTACTACCGATGTCCACTCGTTCCACGTCGATAGTGCCCCGGTGCCGGCAGACACTTTTCTCTGCACCTATATCGGTGCACCCTCCGAAGGGCTACCGAACGAAATGGCGATCCGACGGGTCGACATCGCCGAGACCCGAGCAAAATTGCTGCAGGCGCATGGCGACGCTGATGACGCGGAGTTCGCAGCGTATTTGACGGAGCATTGCTTCGATCTGCATTACGCGCAGCTTGCTGATGCGCGGCCCTATTGCTTCGGGCTTGACAATCTGTGGCGGATTGCGATTGCGTGCCCCGGCAGTCCGGTTCTCCCGTGTATCCACCGCGCACCGCTGACGCCCATCGGGTCGGCCGCGCGCCTGCTGCTGATCAGCTAACCACGCACCCGTCAAAAGACGGGTGGTCCGTAGGGTGTCCCTCCGGCGGAGCGCGAGGCCGGCCTTGCTTGACGCAGCGAAACGCTTGACGACGCCAGCCGCAATAGCTGTAAGTCGCACCACCATCGGCAACGGGAACTTCATGCATGGCGCACTCCGCCGACCAGACCGATCGCCGCGCCTTGCTGCTCGACCTCTACCGGGAGGCCGTGCGCGTGGCTCATCCCGCGACTTGCGTGCCGCCGCATCTGCCGGCGCTTGGCGACGGCGAAAACCTACTCGTCCTGGGGGCAGGCAAGGCAGACGCGGCGATGGCTGTGGCAGTCGAAGAGCATTATGACCGTCTCGGCCAGCTGGGTCGGATCACCGGCTTCGTGACGACCCGCCATGGCTTTGGCCTGCCGACGCGTCGGCTGGAAATCGTCGAAGCGGGCCATCCCGTGCCCGATGCGGCAAGCGCGGCTGCTGCCGATCGTGCGCTGGCCTTGGCGCGTGCAGTCGGTCCACGCGCGACTATTTTAGTGTTGCTGAGTGGCGGTGCCTCGGCGCTGTGGTCGGCGCCGGTCGACGGTGTCACCGCGGCCGACAAGCAGGCGCTGACCAAGCAACTGCTGCGCTCGGGTGCCCCCATCGGCGACATCAACACCGTGCGTCGCCATCTGTCGCGCATCAAGGGCGGGCGCTTGGCGCAGGCGGCCGGCGGCGCGCACATGCTGACATTGGCCATCTCCGACGTGCCGCGCGACGAGCCACAGGCGATAGGCTCCGGCCCGACGGTCGCCGATCCCACCAGCTTAGCGGACGCAAGGGCCGTGCTGGCGAAATACAGGATTACGCCACCGGCCGCCATCGCCCGCGCGTTGGACGACACCGCCAATGAAACCCTGAAACCGGGCGCAGCTCAACTGGCGAAGGCCCGCTTCGAGATTGTTGCGCGCCCCCAAGCCTCCCTCGATGCCGCGGCGGTGATGGCGCGCAAAGCCGGCTATCAACCCGTGCTGCTTGGTGACAGTCTGGAAGGCGAGGCCCGCGAAATCGGTCATGCCCATGCTCAACTGGCCCTCGCGGCACACCAGCGCAGGGAACGGGTGGCGATCCTGTCCGGCGGCGAATTTACGGTAACGGTGACCGGCCATGGTGCGGGCGGGCCTAATCAGGAATATGCCCTCGGTCTGGCGTTGGGCCTTGATGGCGCCGCTGGAATTACCGCGCTGGCAGCCGACACAGACGGCATCGACGGCGGCAGCGGAGCCGCGACCGATCCGGCCGGCGCACTTGTTTTCCCCGACACTCTCAAGCGGGCACGATTGTGCCACATGGATGCCGGAGACATGCTGTCAAACAACGATTCGACGGCCTTCTTCCGAGCGTTCGGTGACCTCGTTACGTGCGGTCCCACGCAAACCAACGTTAACGACTTCCGCGTCATCCTGGTGGACCCGAACTGACTATGCCCGGCCGCTTTCTGTTTCCATGGCATCACACCGCGGCGCTGCTTGCGCTGTGCGTGGCCGTCGTCACCCCCGCCCACGCCGACTTGCGCTTGTGCAACACGACAGCGGGGCGTATTGGCGTCGCCATCGGCTACAAGGACTCCTCGCCCACTGGCTGGGCCACGGAGGGCTGGTGGAACATCGCGGCGCAAACCTGCGAAACGGTCTATAAGGGGGCCTTGGCCGGTCGCTTCTATTATATCCACGCCATCGACTATGACCGCGGCGGCGAATGGGCGGGCCAATCGTTCATGTGCACGGCGGATAAATCGTTCACAATCAAGGGCGTCAACGATTGTCCGAAGCGCGGCTTCAATCGCACCGGCTTTTTCGAGGTCGACACTGGCGAGAACGCCAAGGACTGGACCATCCGCCTCACCGATCCCGGCGAGGGCGGCAAATCCAAATAGACTTTTGCCCCGGCGCGGCGTTAGAACCCGTCAGTCTTAGACCACCCTGCTAGCCGCCGCTGCGGCGGAGAGAGACCATGCGACGCAACCGCCGCGTAAAGATCGTAGCGACCCTGGGGCCTGCCTCCGCGTCGCTGGCCATGATCGAAAAGCTGTTTGAGACCGGCGTCGATGTCTTCCGCATCAACATGAGCCACTCCCGCCCGCCGCACGATGGGCCGAAAAAGCTGCATGCCGCCATTCGCGCGACGGAAGCGAAGTTCGGCCGTCCCATCGGCATCCTCTGTGATCTGCAGGGCCCGAAGTTCCGCGTCGGCGACATGGTCGGCGGCAAGGTTGACCTGATCGAAGGGGCGACCTTCCGCTTTGATCAAATCGAGAGCGAAGGCTCGGCGACGCGGGCCTTTCTGCCGCATCCACAGATCTTCGAAGCCATCGAGCCCGGCCACGATCTGCTGCTCGACGATGGAAAGATCCGCATGCGCGTGATCGATCGGAAGAAGGGCATTATCGATGCCAAAATCATCGTCGCCGGCGCCCTCAACAGCCGTAAGGGCGTTTCGATGCCCGATACGATCCTTCCGATCGAGGCCCTGACCGAGAAGGACAAGGTCGATCTCGATTTCGCGTTGCGGCTGGGGGTCGACTGGGTGGCACTCAGTTTCGTGCAGCGTGGCGACGACGTCCGCGGCGCCCGCCAGATCATCGGCAATGCCGCCGCCATCATGTCCAAGATCGAGAAGCCCTCGGCCATCACCGACTTGGATGACGTCATCGCCGCCTCCGATGGATTGATGGTCGCCCGCGGCGATCTCGGCGTCGAAATGCCGGTCGAACGCGTGCCCCTGCTGCAGAAGCAGATCACGCGTCAGTCGCGTGCGGCCGGCAAGCCTGTCGTCGTCGCCACGCAAATGTTGGAGAGCATGATCACGTCGCCGGTGCCGACCCGCGCCGAGGTCTCAGACGTCGCCACGGCGGTATTCGATGGCGCCGACGCCATCATGTTGTCTGCCGAGAGCGCGGTCGGCCAATATCCGCTCGAAGCCATCGCCATGATGAACCGCATCGCCTTCGAAGTTGAGAACGATCCGACCTATGACGTCATGGTCCATGCAACCCAGACGCCGCCGCAAGCCACCGGCGCCGATGCCATTGCGGCCGCCACCCATGCCGTCGCCGACACGCTGAAACTATCGGCCATCATCTGTTACACCGCCACCGGCTCGACCGCCTTGCGCGTCGCCCGCGAGCGTCCGAATTTACCTGTCATCGGACTGTCTCCGGTGCTTGCAACGGCGCGGCGCCTTGCGGTCGTCTGGGGCGTGCATTGCGTGTTGTCAGGCGATCCCGAAAACCAGGCTGACATGGTCCGCAAAGCCTGCCGCATTGCGCACGACGAGGGCTTCTGCAAGCCCGGCGAGGGCGTGGTCATTACCGCAGGCGTGCCGTTGGGATCGCCCGGCGCCACCAACATGATCCGCATCGCCTTTTTGGACGCGAATGGCGCGCCGGTGGCCGAGGGGCGGTAACAGCGGGGATTGAAAGTTTATCGTTGCCTGTTCTCGCTGCGTCTTTCGGCACAACCATTTGTCAGTGTTAACCGTCGGTTATCCGTCACCGCATAATATCGCCCCGGGAGCGCATTATTCGCGCGCTTGAAGGGGCCTCGATGTTCAACGGTGCGATCAGTTCATCGCGACAAAATTCGCTGATGTCGGAATATGCGTCTCTGATGGGCGACGCGGTGTTGCGCAGTCGCGCCCGTGTGGCCGAACACGCTGCACGCCTCGAGGCCGAATTCGCCAGCCGCATCAAATCCGAATTCATTGCCAACATGAGCCATGAATTGCGCACGCCGCTCAATTCGATAATCGGCTTTTCCAAACTGATCGCCGAGCAGCAGGCCGGCGGCTTGTCGGCCGAGGAATCGGTCGAGTACGCAAAGTTGATCCAGGATGCCGCCGGGCATCTGCTCGCGGTCATCAATGACATTCTTGATATCTCAAAAATTCAGAGCGGCAAGTTTCAGTTGAACACGCGCGAGATGGATATCGACGAGATCCTTCGGCCCTGTGTCGCAGGCTTGAAGTTGACGTCTGCCAATGCCGGTGTCGAACTCAGCTGCAATATCGCGTCGGATCTGCCCGAAATCAACGGCGACGGCGTGAAACTGCGCCAGGTTTTCACCAATCTTGTCACCAACGCCATCAAATTCACGCCCGCCGGCGGCTCGGTCAAAGTGACGGCGTACGCAGAACCGCACGGAGGCACCATCGTCGAAATCAACGACACCGGCGTCGGCATGACCGAAGATGAGATCCGTGTCGCTATCACGCCGTTTGGTCAGGTCGATGGCGGCCACAACCGCTGGCGCGAAGGCACGGGCCTGGGCCTGCCGATTGCCGAAGCGTTGGTGAAGCTGCACGGCGGGGAGCTGTCGATCGTCAGCGAGAAGAACG
Source organism: Hyphomicrobiaceae bacterium (assembly GCA_025351355.1). Lineage (GTDB taxonomy): Bacteria > Pseudomonadota > Alphaproteobacteria > Rhizobiales > Hyphomicrobiaceae > JABFRJ01. The sequence goes on along the minus strand of JANXWC010000020.1, from coordinate 15,126 downwards.
TCGGCACCACCGTCACCGTGCGGTTGCCGCTAGCGCCAGCGAAGGATGTCGCATCGAAGGCAACGCCATACAATTCAGATTCCATCACGGCACTTGCCGAGATCACCCAACTCGCACGCTGACAGAGGCCACCATGCAGCAAAATCAAGTTTTCAGCGTTGCCGAAAAACTCCCAGACCTCAGTATCGGCCGCATCGTCTCGGTGACCGGCTCCAAAGCGATCGTGCTGCTCGATCATGGGCATCGTCCCAGTGACACAACAAAACTCTTGCCGCATCAGCGACCGGAAATGGGCACACTACTCGGCATCGACACCGCAAACACCGTCGTGCTTGCCGTCGTCTCGGCCTTGAGCGCTCCGGTTCCCGCCCAACGTGAAGGCGACACCGAGATCTGGATCGCCGAAGTCGGCCTCGTCGGTGAACTCTGGCGCGCCACGGACGGCAAAGCCGCAAGTTTCAATCGCGGTGTGACGGTTTATCCAACACTTGGCGACCGCGCGCGCGTCGCCTCCAAGCCCGAGCTCGAGCTGGCATTTGTCGGCGACACGCGAGGCTCCGTTCGCGTCGGCTGTATTCGTCAGGACAGTTCAATCCCCGCCATGATCAAGGTCGACGACCTGCTCGGCAAGCATTTCGCCATCCTGGGCACCACCGGGACCGGTAAATCGTGCACGACGGCGCTGATCTTGCGCGCCATCCTGAAGGAAAATCCGGCCGCACATTTGGTCTTGCTGGACCCGCACAACGAGTACGCGACGGCGTTTCCTGAATGGGGTGAGGTGATCAATCCCCGCAACATGCAGCTGCCGTACTGGCTGTTGACGTTCGAAGAAATCGTCGAAGTCCTGCTCGGCAGCACCAATGACCGAAAACACGAAGTCGAACTGTTGCAGGAGCTCATACCAATTGCGAAGTCGCGCTACAGCAGCGGCCGCGAAAGCCGCGAAAACCGCAAGGATCCGCAAACCTTACGCCGTGGCGGCAGCGGCGAAACCCGCTATACTGTCGACACACCCGTCCCCTACCGCATCTCCGATCTCACCTCGCTCATCGACGAACGCATGGGCAAGCTCGAAAACAAGCGCGACATCGCACCGTACCGCAACATCAAGCTGCGCATCGAGACCATCAGCCAGGATCCTCGCTACGCCTTCATGTTCGGGTCGCTGACCGTTTACGACGGCATGGCGCAGATCCTTTCGCGCATCTTCCGCGTGCCGGTCAACGACAAGCCCATCACCATTCTCGAGCTGACCGGCATTCCCCATGAGATCGTCAACGTTGTCGTATCCGTGGTCTGTCGCATGACGTTCGATTTCGCGCTTTGGGGTGAGGGCAAGGTCCCCGTTACCATCGTCTGCGAGGAAGCACATCGCTACGTACCGGCCAACGCGGCGCTCGGCTTCGAGCCATGCCGCCGCGCTATTGCCAAGATCGCCAAGGAGGGCCGCAAGTATGGCGCGTCGCTATGCATCGTGACGCAGCGCCCGACCGAAATCGATCCGACCATTCTCTCCCAGTGCAACACCGTGTTCGCGCTGCGCATGTCGAACGATCGCGACCAGGAAATCGTTACCTCGGCCATTTCCGACACCGGCGCTGGCCTGCTGGAATTCCTCTCCGCGCTCGGTCAGCGCGAAGCGATCGCGTTTGGTGACGGCGTCACCCTTCCCGTCCGCATCCGCTTCGACGAACTTGAGAAGACCAACATGCCGCGTTCATCGACGGCCCGGTTCTCAGAGCGGTGGCAGAAATCGGTCGGTGACGAAGGCTTTATCGAAGGCGTGGTCGAACGCTGGCGGGCGTCCTCCTCCGGTGCGACGGATTTGTCGGCCAATCTTTCGATGTTTGCTGAAGCCATGGGTATTGGCGCCGAGCCAGATTCCCCGGCCCCCGCAACATCGACCGGCGTGGCCACCAGCCGTCCCCTTGTGCCACCGCCGAACATCTATCAGCCCGCGGCAACTGGCCAGAACGCTGGCGCCCGTCCGGCGGCCCCACAAATGCGGCGCGAACTTCCCGCTGCACCTGCAACGGCGGCTCGCAGCGAAGGCCTCGCCCAACCAGCGACCGCCGACGGCCAACCCAAGGCGCTGTCCCTGCGCGACAAGCTGCTCCAGCGCACCCGCTGATCTACTCTATGTGAGCAGGCGATGTCGCGCTTAAGGGGTTTGGCGCCGTCGGGCTGCGCGTCACTGCGTCGGCACAACGTCGCAACTAATCGCGCCATTCGTGTTAGGGTTTGTATGGTGTCGCCGGGTCAACCGATCTGTTGATTGTGGGCTGCAGCGCTGCCTGATAAATTCGCCGGGTGATTCGGCATTCGCCAATCCGGCGATAGCCCTCGCGGCGCATTGAACTTATCTTCGATTGGAGGCCCCATGTCTGCGGCTGCTATCTATCCCGTAATCCTGTCCGGCGGCTCGGGGACGCGCCTGTGGCCGCTGTCGCGATCGATGTATCCCAAGCAATTCATCAGCTTCAACGGCGAGCAGACGAGCTTCTTGGCCGCAACTTTGAAGCGGTTGTCGCCTGAAGCAGGTTTTCAGCGGCCTATCGTGTTGTGCAACAACGACCATCGTTTCCTCGTCAAGGCTGAGTTGGAAAAGGCCAAGGTCGATACCAAGGCGATCGTGCTGGAGCCGGTGGCGCGCAATACGGCCCCCGCCATTGCTATTGCGGCGCTCGAGGTGGCAAGTGAAAATCCCAACGGCATCATCGTCGTGATGCCGTCCGATCACGCGATCGAGGAAGTCGAGAAATTTGCCGAGGCTGTCCGGCGCGCGGCCAAGGTCGCAGCTACCGGCAAGCTGGTGCTGTTCGGCATCAAGCCGTCGGTGGCGCATACCGGTTACGGCTACATTCGTCGCGGTGCCGATCTCGAAGGCTTCAAGGGCGCCGCTTTCACCGTCGATGCCTTCGTTGAAAAGCCCGACGAAGCGACCGCCTCCAAATACCTGGCCGAAGGCAATTACTTTTGGAATTCAGGCATCTTCGTCTTGCACGCACGCACCTTTCTTGAAGAGCTTGCGCGCCTCAATCCCCGTATTCTCGATGCCGCCAAGCAGGCCCTCGTCAAAGCCGAGGAAGACCTCGGTTTCCTGCGTCTCGAGCGCCAGTCATTTGCCCTAGCCCCGAACATTTCGGTCGACTACGCCGTGATGGAAAAGACCACAACAGCCGCCATGTTGCCGATCGATGTCGGCTGGAACGATGTTGGCTCCTGGTCGTCCTTGTGGGAACTGGCGCCGCGCGACAAGTCCGGCAATTACGTGCATGGCGACACGCTGCTCGAGGACACGACCGACTGTTACGTCCATTCAGATAAGAGCTTGGTCGCGACGATTGGCGTCAAGGATCTGATCATCGTCGACACGCCCGACGCCTTGCTGGTGGCCGATCGGTCGCGCGCCCAGGACGTCTCGGCGATCGTCAAGCGGCTGAAGCAGGCCGGCCGCAAGGAACAGGAAAACCACATCCGTGCGTATCGCCCGTGGGGCTTTTACGAAAGCCTCAACATGGGCACGCGCTTCCAGGTCAAGCTGCTGCACGTCAATCCCGGCGGCAAGCTGTCCATGCAGATGCACCACCATCGCTCGGAACACTGGATCGTCGTGCAGGGCACGGCCAAGATCTTCATCGGCGACATGGAGAAGCTGGTGCGCGAAAACGAGAGTGTTTACATCTTCGCCACCCAGTGGCATCGCCTCGAGAACCCCGGCAAGGTGCCGTTGGAAATTATTGAGGTGCAGATCGGCACCTATCTCGGCGAGGATGATATCGTGCGCGGCGATGACGTCTACAACCGAGCGCCCGAAGAAACCAAATAAACGTCGTTTACCGGTCCGTATTAATCGCTGTTTTACCTATGGGCCTCGGATCACGCAGTCGTGATCCGAGGCATTTTGCATTGCAGCAAAAAGGACTTGATTGCGCCACGATTTTCGCTCAAACAAAACGAACGGTCGTTTTGTTTGAATTTTTTGTCTCCCGTTGTGGCCCTCTAAATCCATGCCGAAACTCAAGCCCGCCACCCAGGCTCTGCGCCGTGATCATATTCTGGATTCGGCCGAACGGCTGTTTGCCGTCTCCGGCTTTCACCGCACGACGATGCACGACATTTGCCGCGAGGCCTCAATCAGCCCAGGCGCACTGTATGCGCATTTCGATAGCAAGGAGGCGCTGATCGAGGGCCTTTGTGGTCGTGACCGCGCCCAATTGACCGAACGCTTGCACGCGCTTTCGGCCGCTCCCGACTTTTTGACCGCGTTGCGGACCCTCGGCACCCATTATTTCGTCGAGGAACCTGCTCACAAACGCCTGTTTGTCGCCGAGATGGCCGTCGAATCAACCCGCAATCCGCGCATCGCCACGATCTACCGTTCCGTCGACGCATTTTGCCTGGCCAGCTTCGAGCGCCTGTTCACCGATTTGGCTGCCGTAGGGCGGATTAAGCCGGGCCTGGACCCCGCCAGCGTCGCCAAGGTTTTCCATCTCGTCGGCGAAGGCCTGTTCTGGCGCCGCGCCGTTCATCCCGATTTCGATTTCGAGGCCATCCGCGAGGCCTTGCTGACCATGATCGAGCGCTTTCTGAACCCGCAGCCGTCTCGAGCCGAGCCGCACCGAACAACTGCCATACCCCAAAATCCTGACGAGGTCGCATCATGAGCTTCGCGTCGCGCCTGAAATCATCCCGCTATCTCGTCTTCGCCGTCGCTGGGATCGGCGTCTATCTGGTGGCCAATGGCGCCATCCCATTGTTCAAGAAAACTGTCGTACAGCGGGAAGCCAAGGACTCCGGACAGGATCTGCTGGCCGCAGCTGTCAGCGTCGCGCGCGCAACTCCCGCGGATTTCGTCGAGCAAGTTGTCATCACCGGCTCGATCGTCCCGCGCGATGAGATCCTCGTCGGCCCTGAAGTGGAAGGCTTGCGCGTTGTTGAAGTGCTTGCCGACGAAGGCGACAGGGTCGCCAAGGGCCAGATCCTCGCGCGCCTCGTCACCGATACGCTTGAAGCGCAAGTGGCGCAGAACGATGCGGCCCTCGCCAAAGCTTCAGCCGTCATCGCGCAGGCCAACAGTAATATCGCCTCCGCCCAGGCCAAGCTGGTCGAGGCGCGCAATGCCTACGATCGCGGTAAACCGCTGCGCCAATCCGGCTACATCTCGGAAGCCCTCCAGGACCAACGCGAGTCTGCCGCCAAGGTCGCCGAGGTCGCTCTCGTCGTGGCGCGCGACACCATCACCTCGGCGGAAGCCGATAAGAAACAGATCGAAGCCCAACGCCGCGAACTCGATTGGAAGCGCAGCCGCACCGATGTGCGCGCGCCCGAGGCCGGCATCATCAGCCGGCGTGTCGCCCGCGTTGGCGGCTTCGTGGCCGGCGTCGGCGATCCCATGTTCCGCATCGTCGCCCGCAATGAAATCGAACTGGACGCCGAAGTTCTCGACAGCCAGATCGCCCGCATCAAGGAAGGCCAGTCGGCCATAGTCACGCTTCCCGCTGGCGGCGAGGCGACGGGGCAGGTGCGTCTGGTATCACCGGAAATCGACAAGACCACGCGCCTCGGTCGCGTCCGTCTGTTTCTCGGCGAGAATGACAAGCTGCGCATCGGTGGCTTCGCGCGCGGCGTCGTCACGACGGCGCGCAGCCGCGGCGTCGCCGTGCCGGCCTCTGCCATCCTATTTGTTAACGGCAACGCCACCGTGCAGGTGGTCCGCGACAATCGCGTGGCCACCCGGCCCGTTACGCTCGGGCTTGCGATGGGCACGCTGACAGAGATCCGCACTGGACTCGAGGATGGCGAGATGGTTGTCGCCAAATCCGGCACGTTTCTGCGCGATGGCGACGCCGTTCGCCCCTTGTCGATACCCACCAAGCTCAGCGAGGTCAAACCATGAGCATGAACGTTTCCGCCTGGTCGATCCGCAAGCCGGTTCCGTCCGTCATCGGCTTTCTGATTCTGATGGTCGTCGGCTGGTCGAGCTTTATGCAGCTGCCGATCACTCGTTTCCCGAATATCGACGTGCCGATCATCCAGACGCGGATCTATCAGCCAGGCGCCGCCCCGGTCGAACTTGAGACGCAGGTGACCAAGAAGATCGAGGACGCTGTTGCCGGCGTCAACGGCATCAAGCATATCACTTCCGTCGTGACCGAAGGTTCGTCTATCACCACCATCGAGTTCCGGCTCGAAATCAATTCCGACCGCGCCCTCAACGACGTCAAGGATGCGGTTGCCCGCGTGCGATCGGATCTACCGAAAAACATCGACGAACCCGTCGTCGCCCGTCTCGATGTCGAGGGACTGCCTATCGTCACCTATGCGGCGCGTGCGCCGGGCATGACGCCCGAGCAGGTGTCGTGGTTCGTCGACGACGTGGTGATCCGCGCATTGCAAGGCGTAAAGGGCGTCGGCTCCATTGAGCGCGTCGGCGGCGTCGATCGTGAAATCCGCGTCTCGCTCGATCCGGATCGGCTCAATGCATTCGGTGTCACTGCCGGCGACGTCAACAAGCAGATCCGCGCCACCAATATCGATCTCGCCAGCGGCCGTGGCGAAATCGCCGGCCGCGAGCAGGCCATCCGCACGCTGGCCGGCAAGGCTGATGTCGCAGCTCTTGCCGCCACTATGATTGCGCTGCCAAAGGGTCGCAAGGTGCGACTTGACCAACTCGGCACAGTGACCGACGGCGCCGCCGAACCGCGCATCTTTGCCACCTACAACACCCAACCGGTCGTCGCCTTTTCAATCGTGCGTGCCAAGGGCGCCAGCGACACGACCGTTTCGGCTGACGTCGACAAGGCCGTAAAAACCATTGCCAAGGCGCACCCCGAAGTCGAACTCAAAATGATCGACACCACCACCACAGCGGTGCGCGGCGCTTATGAATCGACCATGCATACCCTGCTCGAAGGTGCGGCGCTCGCCATTCTCGTGGTGCTCGTGTTCCTCAAGGATGTGCGCGCCACGATCATCACGGCGATTGCCTTGCCACTGTCGATCGTGCCTGCCTATTTTGTGCTCGACCTGCTTGGCTTCTCACTCAATCTCGTCAGCCTGCTCGCCATCACGATCGCCACCGGTATTCTGGTCGATGACGCCATCGTCGAGATCGAGAATATCGTGCGGCACATGCGCACCGGCAAATCGGCCTATCGCGCGTCGCTGGAAGCCGCCGACGAGATCGGGCTTGCCGTCATGGCCATCACAGCGACGATTATCGCCGTGTTTACGCCGGTCAGTTTCATGGGCGGCATCGCCGGCCAGTATTTCAAGCAGTTTGGATTGACAGTTGCGATATCGGTGTTTTTCTCGCTGTTGGTCGCACGCTTCGTCACGCCGATGCTGGCCGCCTACTTTCTGCGCAGCGGCGGCCATGAGGAAAGCGAGCCGGCGTGGCTCCGCATCTACACGCGCCTTGTCCGGTGGTCAGTGCGCCATCGCTTCGCCACCGTCGGTCTCGGCCTTTTGATTTTTGCAGGCTCGATCGGTTCGTTCTTCCTGCTGCCGTCGGCCTTCATCCCGACCGACGATTCCGGTCGCGCGCTGCTCGCGATCGAACTGCCGCCCGGCACCATGCTTGCCGATACCCGCACGATTACCAACGACATTACCACCCGCATCATGAAACGCGATGATGTCCAAAGCGTCTTCGTCAACGGCGGCAAATTGCTCGGCACCGGCGCTGAAGTACGCAAGGCGACATTGGTTATCAATCTTGTGGACAAGGAAAACCGCAAGCTCAGCCAGACCCAGATTTCCGAGGAGATCGGTCGCGACTTGGCGCTCGTGCCCGACCTCCGCTACTGGTTTCTGCGTGACAACGGTCAGCGCGGCTTTGCCGTCGTCGTGACAGGGCGTGACGCGGCCGCCGTCAATAGCGTGGCCGCTGATCTCACCAGCCAATCCAAGCGGATGTTGGGTGATAAAGGACAGGCATTGCTCACCAACGTCAGTTCGACCGCCGAACTCGACCGGCCGGAACTGCGCGTCCGTCCCAAGACCGAACTTGCCGCCGATCTCGGCATTACGACCGATGTGATTTCCGAAGCCGTGCGCATCGGTACCATCGGCGATGTGGATGCCAATCTGGCCAAGCTCAATATCGACGATCGCCAGATACCCATTCGCGTGGAGCTTGAAAACCGCGCGCGCGGCGATCGCCAGGTGCTGGAGATGCTGAAGGTCGCAACTCCGACCGGCGCCGTCGTGCCGCTGTCCCAGGTCGCCGATTTCGAACTTAGCCAAGGTCCCACCGCCATTGATCGTTATGATCGTCAGCGGCGCGTGTTGATCGGCGGTGATCTCGCTGGTACCACGCCACTGGGTGAAGCGCTCGCTGCGGTGATGAAGCAGCCGGCCGCGAAGACATTGCCGGCCGGTGTCGAGATCAGGCAGTTCGGCGATGCCGAGGTCATGAAGGAAGTGTTCGAAAGTTTCGCCAAGGCCATGGGGCTCGGGCTCATGATGGTCTACGCGGTGCTGGTACTGCTGTTCGGTTCGTTCCTGCAGCCGGTGACCATCCTGTTCTCGCTGCCGCTTTCGATCGGCGGCGCCATCGTCGCCCTGGCGTTGACCGGGCAGGCCGTCAGTCTGCCGGTGGTCATCGGTATCCTCATGCTGATGGGCATCGTCACCAAGAACGCCATCATGCTGGTGGATTTTACCGTCGAGCAGATGGCCAAGGGTATGAAACGCTCCGATGCCATCGTCGACGCCGGCCGCAAGCGTGCCCGCCCGATCATCATGACCACCATCGCCATGGTGGGTGGTATGTTGCCGGCGGCGCTGAATGCCGGATCGGGTGGCGAATTCCGTGTGCCGATGGCCATCGCGGTGATCGGCGGACTGCTGTCATCAACCGTCTTGTCGTTGATTTTCGTGCCGGCCGTCTTTGCGGTGCTCGATGACGTTGCCAATCTCACGTGGTGGGTTTTTGGTCGCTTCGTGGGCGCGAGCGACGAGCCCGAGAGCGCCGATGCGACCGATGCATTGGTGACGAAGTTGCCTGATTTTCGGGCAACTTCGCGCCCGATGGCTGCCGAATAGCCTGCGCCACGCACGTAACAGTAATCCGTAACAATCAAGTTGTCGGATCTGCAATTGGGGCGTAGCAAGCGTCACATTCTCGCAACACTTGCGGCTCAGTCAGCCGCACGTGACATCCCCCTCGGAGTATTCCCCATGTTCGACGCCAAGAAACTGCTTGAGATGCTTATGAACGGCGCGCAGCAACCCCAGCAGGCACCGGCCACGCAAGCCGGCGGTGGCGGCGGCAGTCTCGCCGATATTCTCGGCAAGGCCCTCGGCGGAGGACAACAGACGCAGGCTGGCGTGCCGCAGTCCGGCGGCGGCAGCCTCGCAGATATTCTTGGCAAACTCGGCCAGCAACAACCTTCGCCCGCCGGCGGCGCGCAGGGCGCTTCCCTGGGTGGTGGAGGTCTTGGTGACTTGCTCGGCAAAATTCTCGGCCAAGGCCAACAATCCGGCTCAGCGCCCGTCCCGCAGGGCTCCGCACCTGCCGATGCAGCCAACCAAGGCGGTGGCCTGGAAGATATGCTGCGCAAGCTGCAAGCCCAGATCGGTGGCGCCGGAGGCGCTGGCGGCGGCTTGGCCGACATTCTCGGGCAGGTGCTGGGACAGGCGAAATCCGGTGTCTCTGAAGGCGCGCGCCGCATCGATGACGCAACTGGCGCATCCGGCCATATGCGCGACGCAGCCAAGCAAGCCACCGGGCAGGACCCCAATGTGATCCTGGACCAGATCAAGGATTGGGTATCGAAGAATCAGATGGGCGCTGGCGCCGCGGCCGGCAGTCTCGGCGCGATCGTGCTCGGCACCCATGCCGGCCGCGCGCTGGCCGGCAAGGCTGTCAAGCTCGGCAGCCTCGCCTTGATCGGCGGTCTCGCCTACAAGGCGCTGCAGAACTATCAGGCAGGTCGCCCGCTGTTGTCGCCGGCTGAGGCAGCGCAGTTGACCGAAGCGCCGCGCGGCACCGGGTACGAAACCGCCGCTGTCACGCATGACTCGGCGCTGCTCTACATCCGCGCCATGATTGCCGCCGCCGCTGCCGACGGCCGCATCGACCCCGCCGAGCAACAGAAAATTTTCGGCAGCTTGAAGCAGGCTGGCATGGAAGCCGGCGCCGAAGAATTTCTTGCCAAGGAACTCAATAGTCCCGCCAGCGTCAACGACCTCGTTGCCGCCGTCAAAACCGAACAGGAAGCGGTGCAGGTATTCACCGCCGCCCGCGTTGCCATCGATCTCGACAGCCAGGAAAACAATGATTTCCTGGTCGCTCTTGGTAGCGGCCTCGGCATGGACGAGAAGCTCATGCAGCACATCGACGCCGCTGCCCGCGGCGCCGCTTAACACTGCAGGCAAGAATCACGCGGGTCCCATCGCGTACGGGGCCGGCGTTTTTTTGTGGCAAAGACCAGCGAATATTTACTTGTACGCCGGCCGCCAGCCGGCTTGCTGCGCTTCCGTCTCCGAGCAGAACCAGCGCTTGTTCGGATGTCCGTCGATGCGCACCTTGTCGTACCAACGGCTCCACGGCATGTGATAGATGTGGCCGTTGGCCGTCACGTTGCCCTTGATCGGACAGCCAGAAGGCGCCTGCTGCTCGGTCACCGCCCATGCACGCGCACGGAAGTCCCAAGCCGGTGTCGCCTCGCCTTGCCAGATGCCGCGCTTTGACCGTCGCGCTTCGGCTTCCTCCGTCACGTAGGCCGTCGAATATTTCACGTACGCCCAAGCCAGTCCGAGCTTGATCATTTCAGCATTGATGTCGCGCCCATTGACGAAGCAGGTGCCGAGTGTGCGCCCGTACTTGTCGAGGCCGTGGTTGCGGCACACTACCTCGCGGCCTTCGGCCATCAGGCGCATGGCGTGCGTCGCCTCCGTGCCGCAGGCCCACTCCTCGCCGGTCGCGCGTTTGCAGGTCTGCGTGCTTTCGGGCGCATCTATGCCCTCCAGCCGCACGCGGGTGTCGCCGACGTGAATAGTGTCGCCGTCGATCACCCGCGTGACGCCGGCGAAGTCCTCATTGAGGGGAACGGGCGCTGGCCATAGACGGGCCTCGACCGGGATGAACAGGCCGGAAATCAGCGCGAACGCCACTGAAGCCGACACAAAAAGCAACGAACGTAAGGTAAGCATGCCGCAGGGTGACTGATTCGCGCGGCGCGCCAGCGGCCCATCTATGGCAATGCGGAGAACTTGTGTTGAGAACGTGTTGCGCGTGCATTTCGGCGCGCATCAGCAATTACGGGCGTTGTGCAAATGCAACGCATCCACAACCGTTTACGGTTGTGGCTTCGGGATGGCGGGCGCCGTCGTAATCGCAGCTTTCGGCGGCGCTGCAACGGTTGGTGCTGTCGGCACCTGTTCCAACTCTGGCGGCCGGTTGAGATCCCGTTCGGCGAAGGCAATGCCGAAACCTAGGTCCTTCATGCGCGCGCGCGATATAGCCCGCTTAGACTGATCTTGCAGATATTCCATGACGAATACCGGCTTGCCGTCGGCCTGCAATTGCTTGAGCAACTCCACCGAGCGCTTGGTTTCGTCGCGATGGTTCGCCTTTTCCGACTTTTCGACGCCGAACAGCAGATCTTCCTTGGCAATACCGTCCACTGCACCGCGATAGTCCGCTCGCGTGAGAAGTTCCTCGCCGTTTTGCGGCACGATCAGGAAACCTGGCTTGCGAGACTTCGCGTATTTGGAAAGTCGCTCAACGAATGCGCTCATATCGGCTTCCGCGCTCGGATGCGATTTTTCCCACTCGCCGAACACATCCACGCGGTCCAGATACACGCCATCGAAACCCGCATCGATGATTTTATCGATGTAGGGCTCCGGCGCTCCCAGCCATTTCAGCCTTATGTTGTCGAGCAGTGTCGGGGCGGGATTAAAGATCAGCTTCTGCCAACCCGCATCCCAGAAACGAACGAGATAGTTGCCCTTCCACTCCTTGTTCTCACGTGCCAGCCAACTCGGTTTGAGTAAACCGAGCCAAGCTTTCGTCACCCACGAATTCCGCCAGTAATACCGATATTTTTCCGCTTCACCCACCGACATATAGGCCAGCACGACGCGCGGTGCGCCAGTGCTTCGCGTTCGGAACGCCTGGACGTCTGTGGGCGTCAGCAGATCCGTGCTGCTTTGTTCGCGCGCGTGATCGATGACGAGCAAATCAATGGCTGGGGGAACGAATTCGGCTCGCGCGCCTTGCAGCTGATATCCCCACGCCATCGACGCCTGCAGCGGTGGCCCGACGCGCGGCGCCACGGCTTGCGGCCGGGATGAGGGCATCGCGTTGAACGCAACTGCCGCAGCACCGACCAGAAGTGTCAAGGCGATCACGATTGCGCGCAATGTTTCCCATCCCAGGTTGTCGTTTGACGTCCAAACAAAGACACTTAGCCCACGCCATTCTCTCAGTAACGCGTGCCACCTTATATCAACCGAACCTCGGTACGCTGGCATAGCGCAATTGAGCCAGATTTCTGTCGCGGCACGTCGCCGCTGTCCGGCTGCCGGTGCCCCATGATAGGCTGCAAGTCTTTTCACCGTTTGTGAGTATGAACATGGCTTTTACTGTTCCAGCCGCCGCTTCCACCGACGTCATCGACACCCTCCAATCCGCCTTGGCTCGTGACGGCCGTGTCGCGTTGGCCACCGTTGTCGAAACCTGGGGCTCCGCTCCGGTGCCCGTGGGCGGCCAGATGGCGATCGCCGCCGACGGCAGCTTTGCCGGCTCGGTTTCCGGCGGCTGCGTCGAAGGCGAAGTAATCTCCGAGGCCATGGAAGCGCTCGATGGCGGGCCGCCGCGCACGCTTGCGTTCGGCGTCGAAGATGAAACCGCCTGGCGGGTCGGGCTGCCCTGCGGCGGCAAGATCCGCGTGCTCGTCGAACCGCTGTCGGGCAATACGGGCAGCGCTTATGCCGAGCGCCTCGCGGCAGCGCGCAGCGCCCGCGAAGCCCTCGTGGTCCGCACGCGACTTGCCGACGGCGACCGTCAGATCGTCACACGCGACAAGGCATCCCCCGGGTCCGATCTGGCGCGCCGGTTCCTGTCAGGTGTCAGCGATGTAGAAGCGAACTCGGACGGCGAGACGTTCGTCCACGCGCGCCTGCCGCCGGCGCGCATTCTGATCATCGGCGCCACCCACATCGGCCAGGTCCTCGCTGAGTTCGTGCGCCTATCAGGTTTCACCCCGATCGTTGTCGATCCCCGCACGGCCTTTGCAGCCGAGGCACGCTTCCCCGGCATAGAGCTGATCACCGACTGGCCGCAGGACGCGTTGCCGAAATTGCAGCTCGATCCCTATACGGCGGTCGCAGCGCTCGCCCACGTCGGCCATATCGACGATGAAGCGCTCAAGCTGGCCTGTCGCGCCGAGTGCTTTTACATCGGCGCGCTGGGCTCGCGAAAGAACCATGCCAAGCGCACAGAACGCCTACTTGCCGCCGGATTGACCCAAGCCGAAATCGACCGCATCCGGTCGCCGATCGGCCTCGACCTCGGCGCGACCATGCCGCCCGAGATTGCGCTTTCCGTGATGGCCGAAATTCTCCGCCACTTGCGCGGCACCAAAGGCAAAGGCGCCGCGTGATCGCGAACGCCGCGCCTGATCAACTGCGCGCCGGAATCCGTTTGATGCTGGCGCCCAAGGCATTGAGCCGTTCGTCGATGCGTTCGTAACCGCGTTCGATCTGCTGCGCGTTATTGATGGTGGAGGTGCCTTCGGCGCACAGCGCGGCCAGCAGCATGGCCATGCCGGCGCGGATGTCGGGGCTCTCGACGCGGCCGCTGCGCAATTTGCTCGGACCGGCAACGATGGCGCGATGCGGGTCGCATAGCACGATGCGCGCGCCCATGCTGATCAGCTTGTCGACGAAGAACATGCGGCTTTCGAACATCTTCTCAAACATCAGGATGACGCCGTCACATTGCGTGGCGGTCACGATGGCGATCGACATGACATCGGCGGGAAATGCCGGCCACGGTTGATCTTCGAGCTTCGGGATATGGCCGCCGAGGTCTTCGCGGATGCGGCGCGACTGCTCCGCCGGCACGATCAGGTCGTCACCGACGACGTGGGCAACAATACCGAGGCGCTCGAAGCCCATCAGGATCGATCGCAGGTGCTCGATACCGGCATTCTTGATGGTCAGCTTGGAGCGGGTGACGGCCGCGAGCCCGATCAGCGAACCGACTTCGATGTGATCGGGGCCGATGCGGAATCGCGCGCCGCCCAGCTTGCGGCCGCCTTCGATGTGCATGGTGTTGGTGCCGATGCCATCGATCTTGGCGCCGAGCGCGACGAGGAAGTTGGCGAGATCCTGCACGTGTGGCTCGGACGCGGCATTGCGCAGCACGGTGGTGCCTTGCGCGACGACGGCGGCGCATAAAGCGTTTTCGGTAGCCGTGACGCTGGGTTCGTCGAGGAACACGTCGGCGCCGATCAGCTTGTCCGCCTTGAACTCGTAATTGCGGTCGGCGGAAACGGTCGCGCCCAATTGCTGTAACGCCAGGAAGTGAGTGTCGACACGGCGGCGACCGATGACATCGCCACCGGGCGGCGGCAGCACCACATGGCCGGCACGCGCGAGAAGTGGTCCGGCGAGCAGGATGGAGGCGCGGATCTTGGCGCAGAGGTCGGGATCGAGATCGACGGCGCGCACGGTTTTCGCCGTGATGGTCAGCTGATTATTTTCGGTCCAGGCGGCTTCCGCGCCCACCGAGCGCACGAGATCGACGAGGGTTTCGGTGTCGCGGATACGCGGTACGTTATCGAGAATGACAGTCTCCGCAGTCAGCAGCGCCGCGGCAATGATCGGCAACGCCGCGTTCTTGTTGCCGCCGGGCTCAATCGTGCCGGACAGCCTGCGCCCGCCTTCGACGACGTAGCGGACACTCTCGCGTGGATCTGCTGCTGACATATGGTCCTCGTTAGCAATGACCGGGATCATCCCGACTCTAGCTCGTCATGGCCGCGCAGGCGGCCATCCACGACAATATTCAAGGGAAAAGATCGCACACTTAAACGCATCGACGGTGACAGGTTGTGACTTGGGGTTCAAACAGTTCTTAGAGGCTTGTCGTGGATGGCCGCC
>JANXWC010000029.1 GCA_025351355.1 Hyphomicrobiaceae bacterium | reverse complement strand
AGCGTGTACCGGCAGGGCTCGAGGTGCATCTCGTGATGGACAACTACGCGACCCACAAGACCAAGCCAGTTCGCAATTTTCTCGCCAAGCGTCCACATTGGCACGTCCACCTGACACCGACTTCCGCCTCATGGATCAATCAGGTCGAGCGCTTTTTTGCACTCCTCACAGACAAGCAACTTCGACGCGGCGTGCATCGATCAACGCGCGAATTGGAGAGTGCAATTCAAGACTACATTGCAGCGACCAACGATGCACCGAAGCCGTTCCGTTGGACCAAGACCGCCGACGATATCCTCGCCAGCATTCAACGATTCTGCCTCAGAGCGCTCGACGCCAGCCCATATAACCGCTTACTTCAACGAACTTCGGAATCAGGACACTAGAGTGCTTCCATTTAAAGCATGCCCCGGACGAAGCTCCGGGGTGTGCAGCGGTTTACCGAAAAGAAGCAAGACGAAACAGAGAGCTAAGGTCGTTCCGCGATTCAACTAAAACCGGAACGACCCTAGCGCCGCTGGCATCGTCGCTGCAAAAAAAACGGCCGCGGAGCATCGCCCCGCCGCCGCCGTGCACAATTCCAACTCAGTTCCAGTTGAACTTATAGGCCAAGCCGGTGCGGATCGTCTGTTCGATCGGCTTGAACGTAATCGACGCCGTGGCACCGCCAGCCGTCGTATCCGTTACGTTCTGCGTCCCGTAATACGACGCGCGATATTCGGTTTTCCACGACCAGCCAGACTTGAGTGCCGCTTCGAGACCGCCGCCGATGAACCAGCCCGCCTTCGAGAAGTCCTGCGTCGAAAAACCACTTGCCGCGCCGGCGAACGTGCTGACCATGTTCGCACTCGCGAAATGCGCGCGCGTGTAGCCGATCGTGCCGAACGTCAGCACATCCGGCGACACCAGGTAGCCGGCGCGTGCGCCCAGCGCAAAGTTGCGGCCGAGCTTGATGCGCCCGGCAAAGAACGGACCCTGGTCCTGGATCGTGCCGGTCAGCCCGCCGAAATCGCCATCCACGAATACGCCGGCGACGTAATCTTTGAGTACGCGGCGGTCGTAGCCGGCGCCAATGGCACCGAACAATCCCTTGCCGCCCTGCGTTTGCACAATATTGAGGATACCTGCGCCGGTCGTTTGATCGCGCGTCGTCGTATCCGCTGCCCATAGGCCGTAACCTACACTGCCCGATACGTAGGGCCCATTCCAGCGCGCATCAACGCGCGGACCGGCACTTGGTGCATCTTTCAATGAGCCTTGGACGTCCGCGCCACGATCGGCATTGAAGCGATAAACCAATGAGGTGCGAACGGATTGCTCCGTCGGCTTGAACGTGATGCTGGCTTGCGCGCCACCAGCGCCGTTAGTGTCGTCGATCGTGTGCGACCCGTAGTGGGCCAGACGATACTCCGACTTCAGGAACCAACCCGGTTTCAGCTGGGTCTCGTAGCCGCCGCCGACGAACAGGCCGCCTCGCGAAAAGGCCGACGTCGAAAAACCGCTCGATGCGCCGTTGAACGTGTTTACCATATCGGTGCCGCTGAAATGCGCGCGGCTGTAGCCAGCCGTCAGGTAGGCCAGTGCCTGCGGAGAAATTAGCAGGCCCGCGCGTGCGCCGATGGCGACGTTGCCGTCTTTCTTGATGCGACCCGCAAAGAAAGGACCTTGATCCTGAATGGTCCCCGTTAACGCGCCGAAGTCCGTATCCACGAGCACACCAGCAACGTAGTTCTTGTCGAACCGGCGATCGAATCCGAGACCGATCGTACCAAACGTACCGCGGCCGCCCTGCGTCTGCATCACCGCCAGAACTGGCGCGCCCGTTGTCGGGCTGACCGTGGTCGTATCAGCTGTCCATAGGCCATAGCCGGCGCCACCTGAAATATATGGCCCCGACCAGTTTGGTCCTTCAGCCAGCGCAGGCGTCACGGCAATCGCCGCCAATCCGCCAGCCATCAGTGTAAGCTTAGAAAGTTTCATTCAATTTGCCCCGCAAGCATGAATTTAGGTCGTTCAATACGTACCCGCACTCTTACTTGAGCCGTACAATCATCTCCAATGAGCGATACTAGGGTTCGGCCAAACGAGAAATACTTTTGCAGGTATTGTGGCTCAATTGGCCGGTCCCAATGGCGTTTCCGCATCACCAATTTAAAATTGAAACATTCGCATTCCGCAACCAACTCCCAAAGCAATAGGCTATTGAACGTAAAGCGTGCATCTGAATTAATCTCGCCCCATTTCACCCCCGCCTCCCTCTAACTGCGGCAGAAACCACGTCATCAACCCGATCAGCGGCAAATACGAGCAGAACTTGAACACGGCGGTTAGGCTGGTAAGGTCGGCGACCTTACCGAGTAGCGCCGCGCTCAGCGCCCCCAGACCGAACGTCAGGCCATAAAACGCGCCGGCCACCATGCCGATCTTGCCCGGCAAGAGATCCAGTGCATAAACGAGGATGGCGGGGAAGGCCGAAGCCATGATCATGCCGATTAGCACGACCAACAACACCGATGCGGTCAGCCCCACAAAGGGCAGCAGCAGCGTGAACGGCAGCGCGCCGAGGATCGAGAACCAGATGATCTCGTGCCGCCCGATGCGATCACCCACATACCCGCCGATCAGCGATCCCACCGCCTGCGACGCCAGGAAAACGAACAGCAACATCTGCGATGCTTGGAGCGTGGTATGGAATTTCTCGATGAAATAGAATGTCAGGTAATTGCTCAGGCTAGACGTATACGCGCTTTTCGACAGCATCAACACAATCAGCACAATGACGGGAATGGTCGGATCGAGCGACCTCCCCCCCGACTTGCGCGCCGCCGCCTTGCCCGGCAATTGCGCGGCGAGTTCCAGCGAATGCTGCTGGTACCACGTACCCACCCGGTACAGCACCGCCATCGCCACCAGCGCAATCACCGAAAACCAGGCGAGGCTGGACTGTCCGCGCGGCACCACGATAAACGCCGCCAGCAATGGTCCGATGGCCTGCCCGGTCTGGCCGCCAACCTGAAAAAGAGATTGTGCAAAACCATGCCGACCGCCGGAGGCTGCCCGCGCCATCCGCACCGCTTCGGGATGGAAAATCGACGATCCCGTGCCGACGATGGCCGAACCCAGCAGCAAAGATCCGAAACTGCCGGCGCGCGACAACACCAACAGGCCGAACAAGGTGCAGGCCATGCCGATGATCGTTGAATATGCCGACGGACGTCGGTCCGTGTAGATGCCGACCAACGGCTGCAACAGCGACGCGGTCAACTGGAAGGCCAGCGTAATCAGCCCGATTTGGCCGAAGCTCAACGCGTAATTATCTTTTATAATTGGATAGATAGCCGGAATCAGCGACTGCATCACGTCATTCAGCAGATGTGCGAAAGTCAGCGCCAGCACGAACGGAAAAGTCGATTGCACAAGTGTGTCGACCGGCGCCACGGAAGGCGCCTCAGATACCAATTTCTGCACGTGAAGTCCTCACCAGATGATTGGCGCTACCTTGCCCCATCCGGGCCGGTCGGCAAACCCGCCCGTGCGCATAACTGCCCCTGCTCTCGTAACCAGCGCAGAGCCCGTGCAGGAACGGATTAACCAGTGCACAGCTCGCCCAAATAGCGCAAATTCAGGCGGTTGCGTACGGGTGCGACATTTGGCATGGTCGCCGCGCAAACCAGGCCGGAGATGGGCGATAAGGTGGGCAGGAGCGGGCTTGCCTGATCGAAAGGTTCGATCGGAACAGGCCCCGCGGCACCCCCACACACCCATTGCGCCTTGGTGGGACGTTGTAAGTTCACACTCCACACCGCCAGTTCTGGCACTTAATTCGGGGATTACCACCTATGGACAATGTTATGTGGGCGATCATCGCCTGCGGTCTGCTGTCGCTTGTGTACGGTTACGTCACAGGCACGCAGATCATGAAGGCCGACGCCGGCAACAAGCGTATGCAGGAAATCGCCGGCTTCATTCAAGAAGGCGCGGCAGCCTATCTCAATCGCCAATACACCACCATTGCAGCGGTCGGCGCCGTGGTGTTCGTTGTGCTCGGCATCTTGCTCGGCTGGCTGGTCGCCTTCGGCTTCCTGATCGGCGCGATACTGTCGGGCCTCGCCGGATACATCGGCATGAACGTTTCGGTACGCGCCAACGTGCGTACGGCACAGGCGGCGATGGGTTCGCTGTCTGCCGGCCTCGACATGGCCTTCAAGTCGGGCGCCATCACCGGCATGCTGGTGGCGGGCTTGGCGCTGCTCGGCGTCACCAGTTACTTCAGCCTGCTGGTCTTCAAGCTCGGCTACAAGCCCGACTCGCGCGTCGTCATTGACGCCCTCGTCGCGCTCGGCTTTGGCGCATCGCTGATCTCGATCTTCGCCCGTCTCGGCGGCGGCATCTTCACCAAGGGTGCAGATGTCGGCGGCGATCTCGTCGGCAAGGTCGAAGCCGGCATTCCGGAAGACGATCCGCGCAACCCGGCTACCATCGCCGACAACGTCGGTGACAACGTCGGCGACTGTGCCGGCATGGCCGCCGATCTGTTCGAGACCTACGTTGTCTCGGTTGTCGCCACCATGGTTCTCGCCGCCATCTTCTTCGGCGGCACCGCCAATCTCTACGCCTCGATGGTCTATCCGCTCGCCATTTGCGGCGGCTGTCTGTTGACGTCGATTGCGGCGACCTATTTCGTCAAGCTCGGCGCCAACAACTCCATCATGGGCGCGCTCTACAAAGGCTTCATCGCCAACGCTCTGCTCGCGGCCGTCGCCGTGTATTTCATTACCGATCGCGTGATCGGCTTGCAGACGATGTTCACCGCTCCCGGCGGCAAGACATTTTCCGGCATGGCGCTGTTCGAGTGCGGTCTCGTTGGCTTGCTCGTCACCGGCCTGATCGTCTGGATCACCGAATACTACACCGGCATCGGCTATCGTCCGGTCCGCTCCATCAGCCAGGCGTCCGTCACCGGTCACGGCACCAACGTCATTCAAGGCCTCGCGGTTAGTCTTGAAGCAACCGCGTTGCCGACGCTGGTGATCGTCGGCGGCATCCTGTCGACCTACAGCCTCGCGGGCCTGTTCGGCACCGCCATCGCTGTCACGACGATGCTCGGCCTCGCCGGCATGGTGGTGGCGCTTGACGCGTTCGGTCCCGTCACCGACAACGCTGGCGGCATCGCCGAAATGGCTGGCCTGCCGAAGGAAGTCCGCAAGGCCACCGACGCGCTTGACGCCGTCGGCAACACCACCAAAGCCGTCACCAAGGGCTACGCGATCGGCTCGGCCGGTCTCGGCGCTCTCGTGTTGTTCGCCGCCTACAGCAGCGATCTCCAGTACTTCATCGGTGAAGCCAACAAGGCTGGTTCCAACCAGTTCCAGTACTTCAAGGGTGTTACGATCAACTTCGGTCTGGATAACCCCTACGTCGTGGTCGGCCTGCTGCTCGGTGGATTGATCCCGTACCTGTTTGGCGGCATGGCAATGACCGCCGTCGGCAAGGCCGCTGGCTCCATCGTTGAGGAAGTGCGTCGCCAGTTCAAAGCCAAGCCCGGCATCATGGCCGGCACCGAAAAGCCGGACTACGGCGCAGCCGTCGACCTGCTGACCAAGGCCGCCATCCGCGAAATGATCCTGCCGTCGCTACTGCCGGTGCTGGCACCGATTGTTGTCTACTTCGCCATCAACTGGATCGCTGGTGGCGGTGCCGCCGGTCGCGGCGCCGGCTTCTCGGCCGTCGGCGCCATGCTGCTCGGCGTCATCGTCACGGGCCTGTTCGTCGCCATCTCCATGACCTCCGGCGGCGGCGCCTGGGACAACGCCAAAAAGAGCTTCGAGGACGGCTTCGTCGATGCCGACGGCAAGAAGCACCTGAAGGGTTCTGAAGCGCATAAGGCTTCGGTCACCGGCGACACCGTCGGCGATCCCTACAAGGACACCGCCGGCCCCGCCGTGAACCCGGCCATCAAGATCTGCAACATCGTCGCGCTTCTGCTGCTCGCCGTGCTCGCGCACGGCTAAGCAACGCGACTTTGCCTTAACGCAACGCCTTCTGGATGACCTCCAGGGGGCGTTGTTCTTTTATTGTTCCCTCCAACTCGAAATAATTGTAGCCTTTCCCTTGCCGCGACATTGTTGCGGCCAAGAATCACCCCACATAACGGCTGCCACGTTCAGTGGTGCCATCCAGGAGAAATCCCGTGACGCCTGAAGAACGCAATCTCATTTCCGGCTTGTTCGACCGTATGCGCTCGCAAGGGCCGATCGACAAAGAGCGTGAGGCCGACGCGCTGATCGGCACGCAATTCCGCCAGAACCCGGATGCCGGTTATATGCTCGTGCAGTCTGTGCTGATCCAGGAGCAGGCGTTGAACGCCGCCAGTGATCGCGTGCAGCAACTGGAAGCCCGTGTTCGCGACCTTGAATCGGCCAGCCGAAATGCATCGCAAAGTTCCGGCGGCAGCTTCCTCGGCGGACTGTTCGGCGGCGGTAACCGCGCCGCACCAACCAGCGTGCCACAAACACGGCCCGCCAACAGCCCATGGGGCCAATCGGCAGGACAGCCGATGCAGCCGCAATATCAGCAGCCACCTATGCAGCAAGGCGGCTATGCGCAACCCGCACCGGCACGCGCTGGCGGCGGCTTCATGGCTCAAGCCATGACAACGGCGGCTGGTGTTGCCGGCGGCATGCTTGCCGCCAATGCGATCAGCAATATGCTTGGCGGACATCACGGGCACAGCAGCAATAGTGGCTATGATCAAGCGCGGGCAGATGCCGAAGGTGACGCATCGCAGGATCGTCAGATCGCCCAAGACGCACAACAAGACGCGCAACAAGATGCGCAGCAAGATACCAACTACGCCGACAATAACGATCCCGGTGTATCGCCTGCCTCCGATGACAGCTGGGGTGGCGGCAGCGATTCAACTGATGTGTAAGCAGTAGTCCCGTATCCCCCGATAGCGCGCCAACGGCACCACGCAAGTGGTGCCGTTTTGCGTTTTGTAGCCCGGTCGGCGCGAGGGGTGCAGGCAGCGGTCAGTGGAACAGTTTGACTCGCTCCGTCTTTT
Source organism: Hyphomicrobiaceae bacterium (assembly GCA_025351355.1). Classification (GTDB taxonomy): domain Bacteria; phylum Pseudomonadota; class Alphaproteobacteria; order Rhizobiales; family Hyphomicrobiaceae; genus JABFRJ01. The sequence goes on along the minus strand of JANXWC010000029.1, from coordinate 44,326 downwards.
TTCCGCCCCCTCAAGTGGGAGCAAGAAGTTCGGCAGCTTTCAAACTGACCCACTACCCGCCAGCTGCGATGCTCGCCTTGTGTCTGTCTTTGTGCTTCCATAGCGAGGCCCGGAGGCAGTAGCAGACCAAGCAGAGTCAGGGCCAGAAGCTGGCAGATGACTAGGCACATAAACCAGACACCTTGATTGGCTAGCAACACTTCAGCGAAGGGCCAGGCTATCGTAGTGCGGACTGTGGGAATATTAGTGCGGCTTTCGGTTTTGCTTGTCGGTATCCTGTGGGTCACGGGATGCGCAATTGCGCCGCCGCGCAATGCCGTGCCTCCAACCCTCGTGGACCAGGCTGATGTACCGGGCCTCGACCACATCCGGTTCTGGGGCGACGACACACCTCGCGATATAGCGACCAACCTGCGCACTCGCTTGCCGAACATGGGTCGATTTGCGATTGCCCCGGTACGCGAGAACGGGCGCCCGGTCGTAAACTACCTCGCTCTCTCCGGTGGCGGCGCGGATGGCGCATTCGGCGCAGGCATGCTCGTCGGGTGGTCGGAAGCTGGCACGCGCCCGCGTTTTGAATTGGTCACTGGAGTCAGCACGGGTGCACTCATCGCACCGTTCGCCTTTCTGGGGCGTGGCTATGACCGCCGGTTGCGCGAGCTCTTCACTCAGTATTCGACCGACGACCTGGTGCGTTCGCAGGTGCTGACCGGACTCCTTGGAGGAGTAGCGCTTGCCGACAGTGAACCACTCGCCGATCTGATCGCGAAATACATCGACCGCCGCGTGCTCGTTGAGATCGCGCGCGAATATCGCCAAGGGCGCATGCTGCTCATTGGCACCACCAATCTGGATGCCCAACGCCCTGTGATCTGGAACATGGGTGAGATCGCGGCCAGCAGCCGTCCCTATGCGCTGGCTCTGTTCCGCAATGTCATTCTGGCGTCAGCTTCGATCCCCGGAGTATTTCCGCCCGTTCACATCAACGTTGCAGCCGGTGGTCGATTGTACGAGGAGATGCACGTCGACGGGGGTCCGACGCGGCAGGTTTTTTTGGCGCCCGCGCAACTAGCGTTGGGCGACTTCGACCGCTACTACGAAGCGCCGCCGGTCCGCCACATCTACGTTATCAGAAACGCTAAATTGGCCCCCGAATATGCACCTTCCAGCGCAACCGTGTTGGCCATCAGCGCGCGAACCGTGAGCACGCTCATCATGAGCCAGAGCCAGGGCGATCTCGTGCGCATCTATACGACGGCGAAACGTGACAACGCCGATTTCAACCTCGCGGCGGTCCCCGCCACGTTTCAAATACAGTCGAAGGAAGCATTCGATCGGGATTACATGCAGGCACTGTTCAACACCGGCGTACAGCTCGCGCGGCGCGGCTATGCGTGGATGAAGGCGCCTCCTGATGCCGTTCGCTGACGCGTGCACTGGCTGAGAGTGTCTCAGAGGTGGCCGCGGACAGGTCGCAGGCTCTATTGGCCTATCCGTCGAACCGCAACCAATTGACCCTCACGTCTCCCCTGTTACACTTCCCCGATCACGCCCGAGGTCACCCATGTCCGCCACCACCGCACCATCGCTTCCACCTGGAAAAATCGACATTGCCTCCGCCTGGCGCGGCGAGACCATGGCCGCCGCCACCGACCAGTGGATCGTGCATCTTTCACCAGCCGACATTGCGGAACTTGAGAGTGCGGCGACCGGCTTCCTGGCCAGAACCAGGGAAATCGGCGAACTAACCAAGGATAAATTCCCCCTGCCGAAATTTGGCGCCCATCTCGCAAAACTGCGCGACGTGCTGATAAACGGCATCGGCTTCCAGGTGCTGCGCGGCCTGCCGGTCGCCAGCTACAGCCAGCAGATGGCCGCCACGATCTTCTGCGGGATCGGCGCGCATCTGGGATCGGCCCGCTCGCAGAATGCCATGGGCCACATCCTCGGCCACGTCCGCGACATCGGTGTAGACGCGAAAAATCCAAACACGCGCATCTATCAGACCTCCGAACGGCAGACGTTTCATACCGACTCGTGTGACGTGGTCGGCCTGCTGTGCGTTCGCGAAGCCATGGAAGGAGGCAAGTCGCTGCTCGTGAGCACAACGACAATCTACAACGAGATGCAGCACCAGCGTCCCGACCTTGCCGCGCTGATGTTCGAACCCGTCGCCACCGATCGCCGCGGCGAGGTGCCGGAGGGGCAGAAACCCTACTTCGAAATCCCCGTATTGAACTGGCACAAAGGCTATCTGACAGGCCTCTACCAGCGGCAATACGTTGACAGCGCCCAACGCTTCCCCGACGCACCCCGCCTGACCTCCGATCGCATCGCCGCACTCGATCTGTTCGACGCGCTCGCCAATGATCCGAAATTGCACATCGCGATGCAACTGCAGCCCGGCGACATGCAATTCGTTTACAATCACGCGCTCCTGCACGACCGTACGGCCTTTCGCGACTGGCCTGAAGCGCATCAGAAACGCCACCTGCTCCGCCTCTGGCTCGCCATTCCCGGCGACCGGCCATTACCCGAATGCTTCAAGCAGCGCTATGGATCGATCGCGATCGGCGATCGTGGCGGCATCATTACCAAGGGCACGAAGCTCAATGTTCCCCTGGATTGATAATTTCAGTCCGCCGATGGTGACACCATGACGTTATACTGCGACCGCTTTGGCTTGCCACTCTCCACGAGTTCCGAAGCGGCTGCCGCAGCGTACAGAGAAGGCATCGATCTACTGCTGTCGGCATGGCCTGGAGCCGATGCCGCATTTGATCGTGCCATTGCTGCCGATCCAGAATTCGCCCTCGCCCACATCGCCCGCGCACGCATCCACGCCACATACGTTCAAACCGCAGCCGCAAAAGCGCGCATAGCATCCGCGCGCGCACTTGCAGCGAAAAGCGGCACTGAGCGGGAACGGAGCCACATCGAGGCATTGGCACTCGGTATGGAAGGCCAGCCCGTCAAATCGCTGGCTATTACGCTGGCTCATCTCGAGAAATGGCCGCGCGACGCCATGATCCTGTCGTTGCCGCTCGGCGCGTTCGGCCTGTTCGCCTTTTCCGGCATGGCCGACCATGATCAGGCCCGCGTTGATCTCTGCCAGCGTCTCGCCCCTCACTACGGCGACGACTGGTGGTTCGGCACCTATCTCGGCTGGGCGCACACCGAAAACGGCGACGTCGTCACAGGCCGCGACCTCACGCAACGCGCGCTCGATCAGCGCCCCGCCAACGCCAACGCCGCACACGCCCTGTCCCACGCCATGTTCGAGGATGGTTCGGTTGCCGACGCCGACGCCTTTATCGCGGATTGGCTGCCGACCTACGATCGCCGCGGCATCCTGTATGCGCACATCAATTGGCACCGAGCGCTGATCGCGCTGGAACACGACGATCACCGGCGCGCGCTGGCAATCTACGCAGACACTTTGCGACCCGCTGTTTCGGCCGCCTTCCCGCTCAACATCATGTCCGACTGCGCGTCGTTGCTGTGGCGTTGCCAGCTCGGCGGCCACGAAGTTCCAACTCACTTTTGGCCGGAAATCGCTGCCTATGCCGAGCAAGCCTTTCCTTCACCCGGCAACGCCTTTGTCGAACTGCATATGGCGATCGCCGCCGCCGCCACCGGCAATCGCCTTGGGCTCGATCATCGTCTTGCCGCGCTCGAACAACGCCTCTCCGAGGGCAAGCTGCCCGCCGGCCTGGTTGTGCCGGCCCTCTATCGCGCGGCGCGCGCCTTTGCCGACGACAAATTTGCTGAATGCGTGCGCCTGCTTGAGCCTGTCGCCAGTGAAGTGGTGCGCATCGGCGGCAGTCATGCGCAACGCGAAATCGTCGAAGACATGTTGCTCGTCGCGCTACTGAAAGCCGGCGAAAACGCCAAGGCGCTGGCGATCTTGGATCAGCGGCTGCATCGCAGGCAATCAGCCCGTGACACGCGTTGGCGCGCCCAAGCCCTGCGCCATTCCTCCGCCTCACAAAGAGTACACCCGTAATGTCCAAGCCAGTCATCGACGTTGAGCGTTTCTGGAAAACCATCGAGCGCTCCGCCGAGATCGGCGGCGGTCGCCCCGGCGGCCTGTCGCGTCTTGCGCTGTCTGACTCCGACAGACAGGTGCGCGACGAATTTATCGAATGGTGCCGCGCGGCCGGCCTGAACACCCGCATTGACGGTGTCGGCAACATCTTCGCGCGCCGCGCCGGCTCCGACAATAGCTTGCCGCCTGTGGTGCTGGGCTCCCATCTCGACACGCAAGTCAACGGCGGCCGCTTCGATGGCATCGCCGGCGTGCTCGGCGCTCTCGAAGTGTGCCGTGCCCTGGACACGGCCAACCACCGCACGCGTCGGCCGCTGGAAATCGTCAATTGGACCAACGAGGAGGGCGGCCGCTTCTCTCCGCCCATGGTCGGGTCCGGCTGTTTCGTCGGCACCTACGGCCTGCAGTGGACGCGCGATCGTCGCGACGATGATGGCAAGAGCATCGGCGAGGAACTGGCGCGCATCGGCTATCTCGGTGACCAACCGGCGTCACCTCACGCCTTCGACTGCTATTTCGAATTCCACATCGAGCAGGGCCCGGTTCTCGACCGCGACGGCACCCAAGTCGGCGTTGTCACCGGCGGTTATTCGAGCACGGGCACGCTGGTCGAGTTCCGCGGCGAGACCGCACACACCGGTCCGTGGCCGATGGAGCGGCGCAGGAATGCGCTGGTCGCCGCCGCCCGTTTGCTGGTGGCCGTCGACGACATCGGCTGGGATTTTGCCGGTAGCGGCGGCAAAGGCACCGCGGCCCGCCTCGTCGCCTGGCCGAACAAGCCGGGCATCCTGTCGGACTGGGCGCAAACCGTCTGCGATGTGCGCCACCCCGATCCGGCATCTGCAGCCGTCATGGCCGAACGCGTGCGGCGCGCCATCGGCGAAGCCGCAGCGCGCGCTAACTGCACCGCTGAAGTATTAGACACCTGGACCTGGGGCGGCCGCATCTTCGCCGACGAACTGGTTGATCTAGTGCGTGCGGCCTCACTGCGCCGCGGCTACCGCACGCAGGATATCCTCAGCCAGGCCGGACACGACGCCTACATGGTCGCCCACCACTCACCGACCGCCATGATCTTCGCGCCCTGCCGCAACGGCATCACCCACAACAATCTGGAACTCTGCACCCGCGAAGATCTGGCACCGGGCCTCGACGTGCTGCTCGACGTCGCCCTTACCCGCGCCGATCGTTGAACACCGCAGCCACGCTTTCAGCGCTTCATCGTGCGCCCGAACAACGCGAACAACCGCTCCCAATGCCGTTCTGCCGCAGCCTTGTTGAACGCCGGACGCTGTGGAAACGCAAAGCCATGCTCGACACCGCGATAGAGTTCGATCTCGGCCGTCACACCACCCTTGGCCATCGCCGCGCGAAACGGTTCGATCATATCCAGCGGCACGTAGTGGTCGGTCTCCGCAAACGCAACGTACACTTCCGCTTTGACTTGCGGCGCCGCCAGATGCGGGCTGTCGGGTTTATCCGTAATCAACCGCGTGCCGTAGATCGAAGCTGCCGCTGCCACTCGCTTTGGATATTTCGCAGCCGCGCTGATCGCGTATTGCCCGCTCATGCAATAGCCGACGCATCCAATCGGCCCTTTCGATGCCGCAGCGTCCGCACCAGCGAACGCCAGCAAAGCATCCGTGTCGGACATTACACCGGTGATGCTGAGCGACTCCATGTGTTCGAACATCCGCTTGCGTATCTCAGTCGCCACGGCAGGATCTGCCGTGAATAAGCCAAGTTCCTCGACTTTCCGCCGGTAATACAAGTTGGGCAACATCACGTAATATCCGACACTCGCCAGCCGTCGCGCCATATCGCGCAGCTCTTCCCGGATCCCCGGCGCATCCATATAAAACAGCACGACCGGATGCGGCCCGCCGCGCTCGGGATGGCAAATGAACGTATTCATTTCGCCCGTTGAGGTCGCAATCGCAATCTGCCGTTCGATCATCTTAAAATTCCTCTGCCTCGGTTATTGAGTAACTGTGCCGATCGCCCGTCCGCGGCCATCGAACACATGGCAACACTGGGGTGGCAGGGTCACGCTTAATGTCTCGCCGCGCTTCACCGCAGCTTGCCCCATCAATTGCGCCACCAGTGACTGACCGCCTGCCAGCGTTCCGTACACTACTGTATTCCCTCCAAGTTGTTCAGTCAGCGTTACCGCGAACGGCAGGCCGCCGTCGGCAGTAACGACATGCTCCGGCCTGATGCCCAACGTCAGTGCCTCACCAACGCTCAGCGGTCCTGGTGGCATCGGCACCTCGACCGCGCCGCCACCGCTGAGATCGATCCGCAGCGACTGCTGCGACGCCGCCGCCAAGACACCACTCAGAAAATTCATCTTCGGGCTGCCGATGAAACCGGCGACGAACTGGTTGGCTGGATGATTGTAAAGATCCAGCGGCGACCCCGCCTGCTCGATGCGCCCCTGTTGCAAAACCACGATGCGATCGGCCATCGTCATCGCCTCGACCTGATCGTGCGTAACGTAGATCATCGTCGCCGCCAGATCAGCATGCAGCTTCGACAACTCCACGCGCATCTGTACGCGCAATTCGGCATCCAGGTTCGACAGCGGTTCATCGAACAGAAATAGTTTTGGCTCACGCACGATCGCCCGCCCGATTGCGACCCGCTGCCGTTGCCCGCCCGAGAGCGCCTTCGGCTTCCGCGCCAGATAGTCTGTGATCTTCAGCATCTCGGCGGCGCGTTTGACGCGCGCATCAATGGTCGCATGCGGCAGACCCGCCGTTTCCAGCCCGAACGCCAAGTTCTTGTAGACTGTCATATGCGGGTAGAGCGCATACGACTGGAACACCATCGCGATTTCGCGTTTCGCCGGCGGTGTCTCGTTCACTCGTTGTCCGTCGATCCGCAACTCACCACCGCTGATCTGCTCCAGGCCGGCAATCATCCGCAGCAGCGTCGATTTCCCACAACCCGACGGCCCCACGAACACGACGAATTCACCGTGCTTGATGTCCAGGTCGACACCATGAATGATTTCGAGATCGCCGTACGATTTGACGATGCCCCGCAACGAAAGTTCCGCCATCTATTTTACCCTAGCGCCAGCGGCGCCCCGCTGGCATCCAATTGGCGTATTTCGGATGATCGGCGGCAATTGGCAGGTTCACTGCTACACCGGCTTCCGCCGAATGATAGATCGCCGTGATCAATTCCAGCGACGCACGCGCATCGTCGAGGGTGACGGGCAGCGGCTTGCCATCCGTCAGCGCCGCGTGGATGCGCACGAACTGACCGACAAAGGATTCTTCACTAGGCACGAACTCCGCCAACGCAGCGGCGATCTTGCGATCGATATCAGCCGTTTTTCCCTTGAAATGCCATGGGTCGTCGCCGATGCGATAGGGATGCGTGCTCCGGCTTTCCACTGTCAGATGCTCGAACATGAAGCGGATGCGCGATAATTCCTCCGCCGCCCCCAACGTCACAGCCAGCGTCGCCAGCGATCCGTCTGCCATTTCGATCGAAACAGCCGCACAATCCTCGACCTCGACCGGATTGACGCGCGTCGCCGCACGCGCGAACACGCTCCGCACGGGACCGTTGACATAGCTCAGGATATCGTGTGCGTGGATGGCCTGTGTCAGGCAACACCCTCCAAGCTCCGTCGCCCACTTGCCGCGCCATGGAACCTCATAGTAATCCGCATCGCGCCGCCACGATGTCTCGATGGTCGCGAGATAAGCTTTGCCGCACAGGCCCTTTTCCTGCAGCAGCTTGAGCTTCTGCAATCCATTACCGTAGCGGTACTGAAAAATCGGCGACAGCGTGCCGCGCGCTGTTTTTGCTGCCGCAGCGATCGCGTCTAAATCGGCGAGCGATCCGGTTAGCGGTTTCTCACAGATCACGTGTCGCCCCGCAGCGAGCGCTCGCTCAATCAGCAAACGATGCGTGCTTGGCGGCGTGCAGATATCGATCACGTCCACATCGGGCATGGCCAGCAACTCGGCATAGTCCGTCAAACCTGCACCAGCTCCAAACTCGACTTTGGCAGCCGTCAGCTTGGCACTATCCAGATCGCACACCGCAGCAATCCGATAGTGGTCCGGTAAGGCCTGGTAGGCCTGCAGATGGTTGCGCCCGATGCCGAGTCCGACAACCGCGACCGAGAGACGTCGGCTCATGCGCGATTTCCCAATCTGGTCGCCATTGCCTCGGCTTTGAGCGCCAGTTCGGTGGCAAGAAAACAATGCGCCTGCTGCATTGCCGTTTCCGTCCGTCCCAAAACATCGGCGATCAAGCTCGGCCCATACGGCAACGGTTCGGTGCTGCAATCGATATGCTGGATGCCCTTGTGATCGACCAGGAATAGGTGATCGGCGCCGGTTCGACCGCCAATATCGATGTATTTCCTCAGTTCGATGTAACCGTCCGTGCCGAGGATCGTCAAACGTCCGTCGCCCCAGGTGCCCAACCCTTTCGGCGTGTACCAGTCGACCCGGATATAACCCGTGCCGCGATTGCCGCGCAGCAGCACTTCGCCGAAATCTTCCAGTTCCGGCTTGTCGGGATTGGCATAGTTGGCGATGTGCGACGCGACGACTTCGGCCTCCGTCGAGCCGGTGAAGTGCAAAAACTGATCGCACTGGTGCGCCGCGATATCGCACAGCACGCCGCCGTAGCGTCGCCGCTGATAAAACCAATCTGGCCGTGGATTGTTGTTCAACGCGTGCGGTCCGAGGCCCACCGTCTGCACAACGCGGCCAATGGCACCAGCAGCAACCAGCCGGCTCGCCGCCGCCGTCGAGCGCGTCTCGAAACGTTCGGAATAGCAGACCGAAAAAATCCGCTTCGTCTCAGCCTGCACTTTGCGAACTTCGCCCAGTTCGTCGAGCGTGATCACACCGGGCTTATCGACCATCACGTCCTTGCCCGCGCGCATGATGTCGATCGCCGTCTGCGCGCGCACATCCGGGATCGTCGCACTCACGACGAGATCAACATTGGGATCATCAAGGATCACGCGCTTGTCGACCACCCGCCGCGCCTGTGGATAAACCTGCATGTACGCAGCGGCCAGATCGTCCTCCTCAGCATGGACAGCCACCAATTCCGCACCGGCATCCAGCAGCGCTTGGGTCTGCCCGTAGATATGGTTGTGATTGAGCCCGATAGCGGCAATCTTGATTGACAATTTGGTCATGCTCGTTATCGCTTCATCCCGGACATGGCGACGCCTTCGATGATCAGGCGCTGGAAACACAAGAATACGAGAAAGATCGGCAGAATAGCGAGCGTCGACATCGCGAACAATTGCCCCCACGCCGACGTGCCGGTGGCGTCGATAAAGGATCGCAGCGCCAAAGGCACCGTGTAGCTTGCGCTGTCGTTGAGATAGACGAGCGGACCCAGGAAGTCATTCCACGTCCAGAGAAACGAGAATATGCCGGCGGTGGCCAGCACCGGCATCGATAGCGGCATGATGATTTTGACGTAGATACGCCACGGGCTGCAACCGTCCATTTGCGCCGCTTCATCTAGTTCCCGCGGAATGCCGCGGAAGAACTGCACCATCAGAAAGATGAAGAACGCGTCCGCCGCCAGAAACTTCGGCACCACCAGCGGCAGGATCGTATCGATCCAGCCAAGCTTGAGAAACAGCACGTACTGCGGGATCAACGTCACGTGGTACGGCAGCATCAGCGTGCCCAGCATGACGGCGAACAGAATATTTCGACCAGGAAATTCCAATCGCGCGAAGGCGTACGCAGTCAGCGAACACGACATCAGATTGCCGATCACCACCAGCAGCGCGATGACGAACGAATTCCAGTAGAACACGGAAAAGCTCGTCTGCAGCGCCGTCCAGCCGTCACGAAAATTCTTAAAGTCAAACGATGTCGGCAGTATCGAGAGATCGCCGAAGATCTGGTTTTCCGGCTTGAATGCACTCGCCAGCATCCACAGCAGCGGATACAGCATGATCGCCGAAGCACCGATCAGCAAGGCATGGCGCACCACCACCCCCAGCAACTCGGCCAGCCGAGACATCGCAGCAGTTGGCGGCGCATCAGCGGCCATCGTCTTCATAATGCACCCAATACTTGGACGTGAGAAAGCTCATCGACGTGAACGAAGCGATAATGATCAACAGCACCCAGGCCAGCGCCGCCGCATAACCCATTCGGAAATACGCGAACGCCTCCTGATAAAGGTACAGCGTATAAAACAACGTGCTGTCGACGGGTCCGCCCGTACCACCCGAAATGATGAACGCAGGCGTGAACGCCTTGAAGCCTTCGATGACCTGCAACACCATGTTGAAGAAAATGACCGGCGCCAGCAGCGGCAACGTGATCCGGCGAAACTGCCGCCATTTCGATGCGCCATCCATTGACGCGGCTTCATAGAGATCCTGCGGGATCTGACGCAAGCCCGCCAGAAAGATGATCATCGGCGAGCCGAACTGCCAGATCGCCAGCAAAACCAGCGTATAAACCGCCGTATCCGGATTGGAGATCCAACTCGGTCCTTGGATACCGAACAACCACAGCAGCACTCGGTTGACCGTGCCGTTGCCATCGAATAACTGCCGCCACAGCACCGCGATGGCCACCGACCCTCCGAGCAATGACGGCACGTAAAACAATGCGCGATAGAACCCGCTGCCGCGCACGGCCTTGTCGAGTATCACAGCCACCAGCAATGCAAATGCCAGCTTCAGCGGTACCTCGAACAACAGATAGGTAAACGTCACCTTCAGCGCCTGCACGAAGCGATAGTCGGCCGTGAACATGCGTACATAGTTATCCGTACCGATCCAAGTCGGCGGTCGCAGCAAGTCGAACTTCGTGAACGACAAATAAAGCGACGCCAGCACCGGCCCCAGCGTGAACACGACGAAGCCCACCAGCCACGGCGCCAGAAACAGGAACGGCATCAACCGGCCCCAGTCGCGCCCGGGCGATCTGCCGGTCGCGCCCGTGGCTTGCGTCCCTGCAGCGATCGTCATGCGCGCGCCAGAATGCTCTCGGCTTCGGTAAAAAATTGCAGCGCGCCGTCCTTGACCGACGCCCGCCCGAACGCCACCGTATCGGCAACCCGCAACATCAGTTTCTCGATCTCGCCGGCGCCTTTCGGCGGTGGTGGCGGCAGCGCGACGGCGACCTTGGAAACCGCCGCGACATAGTTCACCTGCATCTTGCCGAGATCATCCAACTCGGGGGCCAGTTGCGCCTGTGCCGTGCTCGACGGCGGCACCCCGCGCTCGATGCCCAACGCCTTCACGCCGTCGGCATCGTTGATCAGATATTGAATGACTTTGGCCGCTTCTTCCGGCGACTTCGTCTTCGATGAGACACTCATCAGCATCGACGGCTTCAAATAGTGGCCGGAAGGACTGCCCTTTTCGTTCGGGAACACGCTGATCGCCAGCTTGTTCTTGGCAATGGATTGGAAAGCCACGACCTGGTTTGAGTTGGCGAAACTCATTGCCGCCGTGCCGCGGCTCACTTCATATTGATCGATGCTACCGGTGTTCGTCGCACCGATTTCTGCCGGTGCCACCGCACCCGACTTGCGCAGCTTGTCCCAAAGATCGAACCACGCCGTCACGTCATCCTTGGTGAACCCCGCCTTGCCGTCTGCCGTATACAGCAGCTTGCCGCGCTGATTGAGATAATGCTCGAAACCCTGCTCCCAACGGCTGTTGTCGCCCGAACCCCAGTACTTGCCGGGATTGAGCTTGGAAATCTCGCCGGCGATGCGGGCGAAATCGTCCCACGTCCAGGCCGCATCCAGCGACTTGACGCCCACTTTCTCGAACATCGTCGTGTCGTACACCATGGCCTTCGAATTGGTGCCGAGGGCCACCCCATAGAGCTTGCCGTCGACCTTGCCGGAGTTGCGGGCCGCGTCGCCGAAGGTCGCCAGATCCAGCGGTTTCGGATTGAGGCTGTCCAACGCGAGAAGCGTGTCGCGGCGCGCATATTCGAACAGATACCGATAATCCATTTGGATCAGATCCGGCGCGTTGCCGCCCGCCGTCTGCGTACTCAGCTTGGTCCAATAGTCGCCCCAGCCTAATGATTCCGCCGAGATATCCGTGCCGAACTTTGCCTTGTAGGCCTCAAGCGCCGCCTTGGTGCGCTTGTCACGATCGGGGTTGCCCCACCAGAAGCAGCGGAGCCTTGTGCCGGCCTGCGCATGCACGCCCGGCACCTGCGCAAAATTTGAGGCTAGTGCCGCTGCAACCGCAGCACTGTTCACTAAAACATGGCGGCGTGTTGCATGAGACATCGGTGATTACTCCCTGACGCTGCAATTTATTTTTTCGTCCGTCCACATTTTGCGTGGGCAGTAGGGGCGCAGCTTGTGCAAGCACTGTAGCCAACCCCAACCGGTAGTGTCCAGGTCGAGCGTCTCGAAGGCATGCACATCGGTTCACTTCCGTTTGGCGCCATAATCTTCTGCCATGAATCCAGCCGGAAAACGCCGGTATGGCTCGCGCAGCCTGCCAGCGATCCAAGAGCTTTTTCGAGCGAAGTGGACACCGGTTCGCGTTTAGAAAATGCGACCAAAGACCCAAGATCAAAAGGTCAGTGAAATGCCCGTTAAATCTGTCGTTGGTGCCGCCGCTTTGGCCCTTGCATTAGTTGCCTCGACAAGCGCGTTGCACGCCGGCACTTGGACCCCCGTCGAAATCAAACGCGCCTCGCCGGCGGCAAACGGTTCTGCCGTCGCCGCGTTGGCAACTCCCGGACAGTGTGTCTGGACGCGCTGGCGCGGTTGGCATCGCACCGGCTGGATACGTACATGGAAAAGCTGCCAGCCCGGCTCGGATTGGCACTACGAGCGGCGTTGCTGGATTGGTCCCGGCAACGTCCACCACTGCCGCTTCTACGGCTGAGGCAGCCGCTCCGAAAACGACTTACGCCGGGAAAACCAATCCAAGCCATTCGGCAATGATCGCCGGCTTGTCGTGGATCTTTCCATCTGGCCCTTGCACTTCCACGATGCAGTTGCGTGTCAGCAAGCGACCGCCGTTCTTGTCTTCGATCTTGGTGACAGTCGTCCGCATCCGCACCTTGCTGCCGGCCGGCACGACGCCGGTGAAGCGCACCTTGTCGAAGCCATAATTGATGGCCCGGCCGACCCCCTTGATCTGCAGAATGTCTTGCGACATCGCGCTCATGAGCGACAGCGTTAGAAATCCATGCGCAATCGTGCCGCCGATCTCTTTGCTTGCGCGGTCTACGTCAACGTGAATCCACTGGTGATCGCCAGTTGCGTCCGCAAACGCGTCGATCAACGCCTGATCAACCACCAGCCACTTGGTTGGCTCGAGATCGCGATTGATGAGCGTATTTAGATCCTTGTAGTCGATGATATGAGCCACGATACAACCTTTTGCGATGAACACGGATGGAGATGAGCGCTCAAACTCGATTCTTACGTCTGAACGGGATGGCCTTTTGATTCAACTTCCGCTTGTCGATGGCTTCCCGACACCGCGCTTGCTCAATTCGTTGCCCCCCTGCTCGGCGCCGGACTTGGGCACTTTTTCATTGCCCCGCGAGGTAATCTCAGCAAATGCCGCCGCGATCTTTTCTGGCGTCTCAGCGTCGTGACCAAGATGCACACCGGGCGTCAATGTCACGTGCGCCGCAGCAAATGTCCCAGCTCCCGCCGTCATGATGCATCGCGTCGGTGCCTGCTCGCTGGACAAAAACACCACCGCAGGCGTGACATATTCCGGTTTGAAATGATCCTGCATCGCATCGGGAAGAATGTCGTTTGTCATGCGAGTGGTCGCTGTTGGCGCCAGACAATTGACGTGGATGTTATTCTTGGCACCCTCGAGCGAAAGTGTCTGCATGAGCCCGACCACCGCCATCTTGGCTGCGCCGTAGTTGGACTGTCCGAAATTTCCATACAGTCCCGACGATGACGACGTCATGACGATACGACCGTAGTTCTGGGCTCGCATCGCCTCCCACACGGCTTTCGTCGCGATCATTGCCCCCATCAGATGCACATCGATAACCGACCGGAAGTCCTCTAGCGACATCTTGGCGAAACTTTTGTCGCGCAGGATGCCTGCGTTGTTGACGAGAATGTCGACACGGCCATAGGCAGAGAGAGCCTCAGCAACCATTGCCTCGACGCCCTCCTGGTCGGTGACGGACGCGCCGTTGGGCATGGCCTTGCCGCCGCCCGCTACGATTTCGGCGACGACGGCCTGCGCCGCGCTCATTGATCCACCGCTGCCGTCGCGCGCGCCACCAAGGTCGTTGACGATGATTACTGCGCCGCGCGCGGCAAGTGCGAGCGCGTGTTGACGACCGAGACCGTTGCCGGCGCCGGTGATGATGGCCACGCGGCCATCGAAGCGTATCGTCATGATTTGGTCCAGTCTTGGCGAATCGGCGAGAATGACTGTTTTGATCGCATCCCGCTATGCCGCAACGCAACACACGTTTTTGTTTTGTAACGAACTAACTTTAGGCAGCGCAGCCCATCGGCTGATCACCTGTCAATCTCCACACCAGACGATCGCCTTTAGACGGTTATGGGCAACCTGATCGCCGTCAGCCGTTCCAGCTGCAACGCAATCTCTGGCAGGTGCCCTGGCCACTGCCCACCACACAATCGGCTGCAACAAACCTGCAGCTACGGCATGAATAGGACGAGAGGCAGCCCCGCACCGTCGCGCCCCGCGCAAAATTGCACGTCCTAACAGTCTGACAATCGCGGCCCTGATTGGGTTGTCCCGGCACCGTTTGGGCCGCCGCCGCCAGCGTGCCCGACAACAGCGCAGCGCACGCAACAAAAACCTTGAAACACATGAGATTCGGTCCGATCTGAATATCGACGGGCCAACGTTCCTGAAAATCGGCAGCAAAGCAACAGACTGTCGCCATCGACGAGGACGCGCGGGGCATGCTGTGTCCAGGATATCACGACTGCGGCGATGGCCATCACCCACATTACCCCACCGGCGGACCCAAAAAAGGCGCCATATGTTTCTGCACGATGGCCTTATCGAGATCGCGGGTAATGAAAACGAATCTTGACCGCTTGTTGCGTTCGCCGTCGGAGCCTTTCGGCCAATCCGCCAGCACGTCCGGCGGATAGAAGATGTGCTGCACTCCGTGCACCACAAACGGCTTCGATTGTCCCTCGACCGTCGCAATGCCTTTCACCCGCAGCAACTTTTCACCGTAGGCCGCAGCCAGCGTCTGCAGTGCAAGGCTGAGTGCGTTGCCGTCGAGTGGCTTGTCGAACTCCAGCGAGAACGAGGCAATGCCGTGCAGGTGCTCGTGCTTGTGATCATGCTGCTCGCCGGCATGAACGTGCTCATGATTGTGAGCGTGATGGTCGTGGCTGCAATCGGCAGCACAACTCGCGTCATGTTCGTGATGATCCGCGGCCGTCTCCGGGTTAAAGCCCAACCAGCGTTCAGGATCGGCGCCGGTCAGTGCCGGTTCGTGCGCGCCAAGGCCGATCAGCCGTGACGGCTCTGTCTCGCCTTTGACGACGCGCAGAATTTGCCCACTGCGATTGAGGGCCCGGATACGCGCCTCGAGCGCTGTGACTGCGGCCGTTTCGACGAGATCCGTCTTGGTCAGCACGATACGATCGGCCATCGCGATCTGCTTGGCCGGCTCGAAGTTGGCATCGAGTTGAACCAAAGCGTGTTGCGCGTCGACCGTCGTCACGATCCCGTCGAGTTGATAAATGCGATAAGTGTCCTCGTCCGTCATCAGCGTGTGCGCGATCGGCGTCGGATCGGCCAAGCCGGACGTTTCCAGCACGACGCGCTTGATCGTCGGAATTTCACCGTACATCGACTGGCGATGCAGCTTCGCGAGCGCCTTTGTCAGATCACCGCGCACAGCGCAGCAAACGCACCCTGATGGCAACAGCACGGTATCCTCGTCGGCCTTTTCCACCAGCACATCGTCGAGACCGACGTCGCCGAATTCGTTGATGATCACGGCTGTGCCGCTCATCTCCGGTTGCTGCAGCAGCCGCTTGAGCAACGTTGTCTTGCCCGAACCTAAAAAACCCGTCAGGACTGTAATGGGTATCGCCGAGCTCATGAATTAACTCCAGATTGCGATTTGTTCGGCCGGCGGTTGGTTTTTTTCAGCGGTAACAGCAGCGCGCCGACCATGCCAGCAAGGAAGCCGGAAGCGTGTGCCGCAAAACTGACGTTGGGCACGCTCAGATCGATGGCGACCTGCAAACCCAGCATGAGAACCAGGGTGGTCAGTTTGCGCGTGTCGAAATTTGCTGGATCGCGCCACCAGGACAGCAGCACCAGCGTCGCTTCCGCGCCCAGCAGCGCAAAAATCGCGCCTGACGCCCCGACAAGCAAGCCATATTCAGCGACGCCGGACGTCATCAGCCAAAGCACGAACGCCGACGAGATGATGCCGCCCGCCAGATAGATGGCCAGCATGCGTATCGAGCCCAGGATCGGTTCAAGTAGGCGACCGAGCACCCACAGCACGAACATATTCGAGCCCAGATGCAACGGGCCGAAATGCAAAAACGCTGCCGTCAGCAGGCGCCACCATTCACCCTGTTCCAAGACTTCTGGAGGTGAGAGTGCGCCAAGATTGATCAACGTCTCTGAATTCTCCGATCCGCCCAAGGCGATCTCCGCCGCAAATACCATAATATTGAGCGCGATCAGTGCCAACGTCACCGCCACCCGGCGATACGATCGCTCCGGCGCCAGCGCGCTGTCCTCAAGCTGACGCTCGAAATTATCCAGCGCCAGTTGGGTCGGCATTGGCAGCAAGCGCGGAGGGGCTGCAGCGAAGGTTTCCAGTTGCCTGCGCGCGCCAGCGCGCGTTCGGTCGTTCACCGCCACAACAGCAAGCTTTTGCAATGTCTGCTCACCCTGCAGATGATGCGTCGGATTGTAAAGATCCGCGAGCCCCATCCAATAAGCTTTAGTCTCCAGATCCATCGGCGAAAACTGCTTTTCGAGCACAGCTGCAACACCACTAGGTCGGCCACCAAAAGCCAAAATGACCAGCAACGGCACGGCGCCATGCGCGCCTGCAAGACTGCTTCGCGCAGCCATGAAACTCTGCACGGCTGCGTCGATGCGGCCCGTTTCGGCGAGTGCACGAATTTCCAGTGGCTTCAAAAGTGGTATTGACGCAGCTCCAGCCCCAGCCAGCGCCAGAATTTCTGACCAGTCTCGCTTCAACAATGCAAGCTGCGCCTGCACCAGCGGTCGGTATTCGCGCGGAACGGAAATCGCGAGTTCGTTCAGTGCTTTCTCGTTCGCCTGATCATCGCCGGCAATTGCTGCCGCCAATTTCGCATGGACACGATTGGCGATCGTGGGGTGCAGCAGCGCGGCCAACATTGCCGCAAACGCGGCGCGTTTGGGATTACCGCTCAGCGATTGTTGCTGCGAGTACATGAAAAAGAACACGGGCGCGGCGACCAGCGGCAAAAACACCAGCATCACCAGGATGCCGACCAGGTCCGGCGCGAAAAACAACGCCAATCCACCGGCGACCAGAACGGCCGCATTCACCCAAAGCCACGGTCCGTTGGCCGCCAGCCAATCTGGATTATCTTTCGCCCGGTAGATGACACTCACGGCGATCAGCAGCGCCGAAATCGTCATGGCATTGAGGGCGACGAAGAGTTGCAGGTCCATAAAAGGCTACCGGAGAGGTTGATTAAATGCTGATGCCACAGCTGCCGGGTCGGGCGCACAGCAATTTGACACTTTGCCTACCGCTATATGGAGCACCATCTACCGCAATGCGAGACCCAAGACTGATGCTAAGCGATTCTATCGTCTGCCCTACGCTTCGTCGCCAAATCACCTGCGCGGATTTGACCGGCCAAATACCCCCGCCAGCTGCTTGCCAAATTCTTGACACCCCCTGCACCCGTGCCTATGGTCCGCGCCGCAAGTAACCACGCCGAATTTGGCCTTTTCCCTGCTGGTAAGGGCGCGTTAAATGTCGACTTCCGACAAGAATGGTCACCCGTCTGCCGACGTTTTGTCGTCAGCTGAACGGGCGGATCTTTCGAAGCGCGCGTCAGCTATTGGGGCCGAGATCGACGCGGCAAAACAACGGCGTAGCTCGCCGAAACACGGGACCGCAGACCAGGGCAATGCCATGGCGCGCGGTCTTAAAATTTCGGCGGAATTGATCGGCGGCGTCGTCGTCGGTGGTGGATTGGGTTGGCTTCTGGACCGATGGCTAGGGACGTTTCCCTTGCTGTTTATCGTCTTTTTCCTGCTTGGGTCCGCTGCCGGAATTCTGAATATAGTGCGGCAGGCGCAGCGTGAAACCACGCCGCCTGCCCCGTCTGTCATTGATGATGACGACGACAAGTGAAGGGGCTCCCGTTTCAACGGGCGGGGGAATTGAGACGTGGCAGCCGGTGCAGGTGGGCATAGCCCCATCGAACAATTCGCGTTGACGACTTTCGCGTCATTCAAGCCGTTTGGCATCGACGCGTCGATCACCAACTCTACTGTGTTCATGGTGGCCACCGTTGGCCTCATTTGCACGTTCATGCATTTCGCCATGGGCAACGCAAGTCTGGTACCCAATCGACTGCAGTCGTTGGCTGAGATGGTTTACGAATTCGTCGCTGGCACCGTCCGAGACAATCTGGACGACGGCGCCGAGGGCAAGAAGTTTCTGCCGTTCGTTTTTGCACTCTTTGCTTTCGTCTTGGTTTGCAATTTTCTCGGAATGATTCCAGGCTTCTTTACCGTCACCAGCCACATCATCATCACTGCGGCTTTGGCGATTTTGGTCATAGCCACCGTGCTTTTCTATGGGTTCGCTCGGCATGGCGTAAGTTTTCTCAAGCTTTTCGTGCCGTCGGGGGTTCCTCTCTGGTTGCTGCCGATACTGGTGCCGATTGAGATCATCTCCTTTGTCTCGCGTCCCGTGTCCCTGTCCGTACGCTTATTTGCGAACATGTTGGCCGGTCACATCGCCCTTAAGATCTTCGCCGGCTTTGTCGCTACGTTGCTGGCTGCCGGCGTCTGGAAAGTGTTGTCGCCTCTGCCGCTGGCCCTGACGACCGCGCTGACCGCACTAGAATTGCTTGTGGCTTTCCTGCAGGCCTACGTTTTCGCAGTGCTTACCTGCGTCTACCTCAGCGACGCGGTTCACGGCGCGCACTGAAACTAGCCCTTCACCCCATCCTTCAAATCTCGATCGAACCTAGGAGTTTCAAATGGATCCGCTTGCAGCAAAATACATCGGCGCTGGTATCGCGTGCCTCGGCATGGCTGGCGCCGGCATCGGCCTTGGCAATTTGTTCGGCCAATTCCTCGCTGGCGCGCTGCGCAATCCTTCGGCTGCAGATGGCCAACGCGGCACGCTGCTGCTCGGCTTCGCCTTGACGGAAGCCCTGGGCATCTTCTCGCTGCTGATCGCACTCCTGTTGCTGTTCGCTGTCTGATCACGTTAACGCTTGGTTTCTTCCAGATCACATGCTTTCCCATGGGAAAACAATCGACTGCTAAGGAACTGTGCCGCTAAAAACTGAATAGCGATCCTGCGGAGGAGACACGGCATCAGCCTGTGTTTCCTTCGTACTACGTCAGCGAGCGACTGAATGGCTAATCCCACAAAAGCTGCAGTAAAAGCAGACTTACCGAGCGGCCAGGCAACGGTTGCCACGGTTGAGCACGGCCATGGAGCCGGCTCGGCGTTTCCGCCCTTCGATAAATCGACATTCGGGCCGCAACTTATCTGGCTCGTACTGACGTTCGGCTTTCTCTACTTCATGCTGGCGCGCAAGCTTCTCCCCCGCGTCAGTAATGTGCTCGAGTCGCGCGCCGCCGGCATCCGTAATGATCTCGCCGAGGCCGAGCATCTCAAGGCAGAAACGGAAACCTCGCTCAAAGCTTATGAGCAGGCGCTGACGCTGGCTAAAACAAATGCCGCCGGCATCGCGAAGGCGCAGCGCGACACGCTGACTTCGGAGACCGATCGCGAACGTGCGGCGGTCGATGCACAGATGGCTGCTAAAGTTGCGGAGGCGGAAAAGCGCATCGACGCCAGTAAAAAAACAGCATTGACGGCCGTTAGCGGTGTCGCCAGCGAGACAGTCGGCGCGATTGTATCGAAATTGACTGGGCAATCTGTTTCCGGTGCCGAGATCGCAAGTGCGATCGCCGCCGTGACAGCGAAGTGAGATCACGTCATGATACTCTTGGCCGGAACCGAGCCGTTTTACGACAATCCCGTTTTTTGGGTCGGTGTATCTTTTGCCATTTTGATAGGGTTCGCGTTGTGGCAGGGAGCGGGCACCGCAATCGCCAAGGCACTCGATGATCGGAGTGCAGAAATCAAGCGTGAGATCGATGAAGCGCTCCGGCTGCGCGAAGAGGCGCACGCCTTACTCGAAGATAGCAAGCTCAAGCATGCCGCCGCCGAACAGGAGGCCGCCGCTATAATCGCGAGCGCCCGCCAAGAGGCGGAAGCTCTCGCCGCAGAAACACGTCGTAATCTCAAGGATAGCGTCGAGCGGCGGACAAAATTGGCCGAAGAGAAAATTGCCCGTGCCGAGGCTCAGGCCGTGGCTGAAGTGCGATCCGCATCCGTTGACTTGGCGATGGCCGCAGCTGAACACTTGATTACAGCCAAGGTTGGTTCATCACAGACTGAGTTGATCGATAAAAGCATACGCGATCTCAAAGGTCGCCTGAACTGAGCCGCCACAGTTCAATCCGCTTAAAATCGGCCGGGGTTGCGGATTTTAATCGGAACACTCGCCTTTTTAACCCAAAATTAACCGAAATCGTGAGCCGTATACTCCAAATCCATCGACTGTGATTGCAAACTCAATCATGCTCGAGGCTTGGAATGCGCCAATCACAGCGGGCAACCGCGCGTGCAAAGAGATTGTCCGATAGCAACCCAAACCAGGGGGCAGCGGCTGCGTAAAGCGCGAACACTATCGCTGAATTCGCTGAAGGCCCTGGTCGGTGCCTTCGTGATCGGCTTCGCATTTTTTGCCGTTTCGATCTCGCGCTATGACCCAAAGTCCGTCGCAACTGGAGACGCCGTTGTCGTCTTGACCGGCGGCGAATTGCGAGTGCGAGAAGGTTTTCGCCTTTTCACAGGCGGCGCTGGTCGTCGAATCCTGATCTCCGGCGTCAACCGCGCAACGAGCAAGCTCGATCTACAGCGGCTGTCCGGCGTCACGCCTGTACTATTCGATTGCTGTGTCGACATCGATTATGCGGCTCAAGATACGATCGGCAATGCCGCTGAGACACGCGCGTGGCTGAAAACGTGGGGCTTTCGCCGGCTTGTTGTCGTCACGTCGAATTACCACATGCCGCGCAGCATGATGGAACTCGCGCGCGCACTGCCAGACGTGGAACTGGTCCCGCACGCCGTTGTTTCGCGCAATTATCAAGCCGGCGAGTGGTGGCGGCATCCGAGCGCCGTCAAACTGATATTGATCGAATACGTGAAGTTCTGGCCGGCGGCAGCACGTTGGTTTGTCGGCAACGTGCGCCACCCGAACCAACATTCCTCGCCGACCTCTCTTCCGCATGCGCCTGGGCCTGAGGTATCTTCAGGGCTCCCTCGCGTCACCGGTTTATGAGCCGACACGGCGCAGCCAGCCGTCGGATCATCATGTTCAGATCACTGTTCTACGCCGCAGCCTTTTATTTAGTTACTCTCGTCATGATGATCACCTGCAGCTGGCTGCTGGTGGCGCCGCGTCGCTGGGCAATGGCCGGGCTCCGCATCCACGGGCAAATCTGCACCTGGTTGCTTAAGGTCATCTGTGGCACTCGCCTCGAGGTGCGAGGGCGGCATCATCTCCCCAAAGGCGCATTTTTGGCCGTTTCCAAGCATCAATCGACGTGGGATACCTTCGCGCTCATTCCGTTGTTCGACGATCCAGCCGTTGTGCTTAAGGCGGAGCTGAAGTGGATCCCGCTCTATGGTTGGTTTTGTCAGAAGTTCGAGCACATCCTGGTCGAGCGCGCCCGCGCCGCACTTTCACTAAAAAAAATGGTGGCCGACGCTCGACTTCGAGCCGCAGCAGGGCGTCAGATATTGATCTTCCCCGAAGGCACGCGACGCGCGCCTGGCGCAGCACCCGACTATAAGCCCGGCTACCTCGCACTTTACGAAGGCCTGAACCTGCCGTGCGTTCCAGTGGCATTGAATTCGGGGCTGTTCTGGCCGCGCCGCCAACTGATGCGCTACCCCGGTACGATTGTCGTCGAATTTCTCGAACCGCTACAGCCAGGCATCAAGCGAGCTGAGTTCCGTCGAGCGGTTGAAAGCCGTATCGAAGCAGCTTGCTCGCGTTTGTTGAACGAAGCGCTTTCCAGCGATACGCCGCCGCCTCCGCCGGCGGACAACCCAGCAGAAGCACAAAAGTGATCAAAACAAGAACTTAACAAGAACTTTTATTGACATTTGCAGCTAGCATCCTTACCTTTGCTACCGGTTCGAAATTGGTTTGCGTGAGTAAATGACCATCCATCCGTCCATTGTCACGTCAGATTGGCCCGCCATTTCGCGGGAGATCTGGGATATGAAATATCGACTTAAGGACATTTCTGGCGCGCCCATAGACCAAACCTTTGCCGACACGGCGTCGCGGATCGCTCAGGCCGTCGCTCTGGCGGAAGCGCCGCGTGATCGTCGTTTCTGGGCAGATAAATTTTTTGACGCGATAGCCGAGCGGGAATTTATCCCGGGTGGGCGTATTCTTGCCGGTGCGGGCGCGGAGCGCCGCGTAACCCTTTTCAACTGCTTTGTGATGGGACGGATCGAGGATGATCTGAGCGCCATTTTTGATGCCGTCAAGGAAGCTGCCCTCACGATGCAGGCTGGCGGTGGCATCGGGCATGATTTTTCGACATTGCGGCCCCAGGGCGCGTTGGTCCACAGCATCGGTTCTGATGCGTCAGGGCCAGTTGCGTTCATGGATGTTTGGGACGCGATGTGCCGCAGCGTCATGTCTGCCGGTGCGCGTCGTGGCGCCATGATGGCAACGCTGCGTTGTGATCACCCGGATATCGAGACCTTTATCGACGCAAAACGCGATCCGCATCGTCTCCGCAATTTCAATCTGTCTGTTCTTGTAACCGATGCATTTGTCGCGGCCGTCCGTGCCGACGCGCCGTGGGAACTTTCGTTTGGTGGCAAAGTCTATCGGACCGTGCAAGCCAAAGACCTTTGGGCGCGGTTGATGCGGGCGACATACGACGTCGCCGAGCCCGGGGTGATTTTCATTGACCGGATCAATGCGGATAACAATCTCAGCTATTGTGAGACGATCACGGCAACTAATCCGTGCGGCGAGCAACCTTTACCAGCCTATGGCGCTTGTTTGCTCGGCGCCCTTAATCTTGCAAGTTTGGTGCGCAATCCGTTTACCGCCGATGCGCGTTTGGACGAAGCAAGATTGGACGCACTCAGTCGGGTTGCCACCCGCTTCCTCGACGATGTAATCGACATTTCCAATTACCCACTGCCCGCCCAGCGCCGGGAAGCAGTGGCGAAGCGCAGAATTGGCCTCGGTGTTACCGGCCTCGCCGATGCACTGATCATGCTCGGCGTGCGTTACGGATCACCACTAGCGTGTGAGTTGATTGCCCGTTGGCTCCAACTTATCAAGGTCGCAGCCTACGACACGAGTGCGGCGTTAGCCGAGACGAAAGGCGCATTTGCGCTCGCCAACCCCGCAGTTCTGCTCGGCCGGCCCAATCTGCAGTCGCTGCCGTCCGAATTGCGTCGTCGCATCAAGATATTCGGTCTCCGCAATGGACTGTTGACCACGATCGCGCCGACAGGAACAACATCATTGCTGGCAGGCAACGTTTCGAGCGGTATCGAACCCGTTTTTGATTTTTCTTACACCCGGAAGATCACAGCGGCGAACGGCGTCCGGCGCGACGAACCTGTGCAGGATTTTGCCTATCGGCACTTTCAAGAAAAATTCGGCAAGCAAAAACCGGTGCCCGAGGCCTTCGTTACAGCGGCGGAATTGGCGCCATCCGATCATCTTGCCATGCAGGCTGCCGCGCAGCCACATGTCGATAGTGCAATTTCGAAAACGATCAATTGCCCGGTCGGCATTGCTTTTTCCGACTTCGAGCAAATCTACCTTGAGGCTCATCGCCTCGGCCTGAAGGGCTGCACGACCTATCGTCCCAATGCCACGACCGGTTCTATTCTGGTGTCAGAAACAATGAGCAAGGTCGCCGAACAGCCGCCTTTGCCACTCGGCCTACCCACCTCGTTGCACGCAGACGAATTGCCGACGGAATGCCCCAACTGCTCCCAAGTCGCCTATGTCGGTCATGGCGGCTGTGGGGCCTGCCGAAGCTGCGGTCATTCTCAGTGCGAGTGAAATCTCGCTCGCCGTTTCGTGCTGGAAAAGCCGCCAGCGCGTCGAGAGCTAATCATCCCACAGAAATTAAGTGAGTTGCGCCAGCACCTCCCGGCTGTAAGGCACGAACTCACTCAATTTCCCCTGTTCCAACTTTACCGCCCATTGGGCATCCGCGATAAGCGCACGACCAACTGCAGCCAGGTCAACCTCACCACCAGCAATCATGTCCGCCAATCTCTGCAAGTGTTGCGGCTCGCTGCCCGCGCCCTTGCCGCGAAATGTTTCGATGAAATCAGTATCAAGCCCGATCGAGCCTACTGTAATGACGGGCTTGCCCGTCAATTTCTTGGTCCATCCGGCCAAATTCATTTGGCGCTCTCTTTGGTCGCCGTCTTCGGCGAATTCAGGTTCCCAAAAACGCCGCGTCGAACAATGGAACATATCCACGCCAGCCGCTACCAGCGGCTGCAGGAACGCTGCCAGTTCCGCCGGCGTCTTCGCTAGCCGCGCCGTAAAGTCCTGCTGTTTCCATTGCGAAAATCGCAGCACAATCGGAAAGTCCGGCGTGGTCGCAGCGCGGCAGGCCCTGACGATTTCAGCTGCAAATCGCGCGCGCGCAACAATGTCGCCGCCATACGCATCGTCGCGTTGATTGGTCCCGGACCAGAAAAACTGATCGATCAGATAGCCGTGCGCCCCGTGAATCTCGATACCGTCGAATCCGATCCGTTGGGCATCCGCCGCAGCCCGTGCAAACGCCCCAATCAGCGCCTCGACCACTTGCGCGGAAATAGGCTCCGCAACCTTCTTTCCCGGCTTGGTCAATCCCGACGGCGATACAGAGGGCGCCTCAGGATTTGGCAAATCTCCTGGCCGACGCATACTGCCGACGTGCCACAGCTGCGGCATGATGCGCCCGCCGCCAGCATGCACTTCCCTAACCACCCGCTCCCAGCCGGACAGCGCCTCCGAGCCATAAAATAACGGCACCTTGGGATCGTTACCAGCAGCCGGATGGCCGATCAGTGTCCCTTCGGAAATAATCAAGCCAACATTGTTTTCAGCTCGCTGTCGGTAATATTTGGCCACATCAGCCCCCGGCACCCCGCCCGGTGAGAAAGATCGCGTCATTGGTGCCATCACGATACGATTGCGCAATGTGAGGTGCCCAACGCGATAAGGCTCAAACAACGGCTTGATATTTAAGATCATGATTGACCCGAGGATTTAACTGCAAAACACAAGGCCGTCAGACGCAGCGCTATCATTTAGCCTATTTGCGCGAGCGACATAAGAGATGGCATCCTACTCGCTAACCGGAAACACAGCCAAGCAAGGGCGTCCGCCTAAAAAAAACAATCTTAGATTGCCGTAGTTGTTTCAAAATTAACAAATTGTTCAAGTCTGCACGTTCGACGGAAACCGCAATTACGGTCGTGAGGCCACGTCTTGTAAGCGATCGCGCAGCACCGAAGTTCGTTACACTTGTCGCACGCGTCAATCTGGCTAAAGTTCAGGCTATTGAAATTCAAATTATTTGGCAAATATAAAGACTTGTCGTTTGCCTGCTGCCGACGGGATGGGGCGTCCGACATCTCATAGTTTGCCGCGCCGAAATGGGGGTGGGTTGCCCTGGAGTACACATGGATATTCAAGATCTTCTCATCTTTTCGCGCGTTGCCGCACTGCAGAATCTTTCTGCGGTGGGTAGCGAGCTTGGCCTTACCCCCGGAACAATTTCAAAGCGGATTCAAGCGCTTGAAGAGGCACTCGCGGTACGGCTGTTCGAGCGTACGACGCGCTCGATCAGAATTACAGAAGAAGGCACACGCTTTCTAGGCTACGTGGAGCGCGTACTTAGTGAGCTTGATCACGCGCGCTCTTCGATGGCAGCCAGTTCCAGCAAGCCCATTGGCAAGATTAAGGTCTCCGCGCCGCAAGTACTTGGTCGGAGGTTTATTGCACCTGCACTTCCGTCGTTGTTGGAGGCGTACGGTGAGATCGAAGTTCAGCTGGATCTCACAGATCGTCAGGTAAACCTGCACGAGGAAGGCTACGATATAGCTATCAGGTCAGGTGCGCTTGATGACAGCACCCTCATTGCCAAGCGATTGGTGACTGACAAAATTGTTATCGCCGCATCGCCGTCGTACCTCACAGCTTTCGGCATGCCAAAGACACCCGATCAGATAGCGGAACATCGGGCGCTCGCCTTGGGCGACGCATGGTCGTGGACTTTCGGCAGCGGCACCGGTGAAGTAGCGGTCCGCATTTCGACACGATTAAGATCGGACAGCAGCGAAGTACTCTGCATTGCCGCGCTAGCCGGACTTGGTCTCATTCGATCCACAGAAATGACCCTCGCAAATGAGTTGTCGTCCGGCGATCTGGTTCCGGTATTGGCTGATTTCATCGACAATTCTTCGACCGGTGTTTACGCGCTCTATGCCAGCGGTCGTCATATCCTCCCGCGGCAGCGTGTGTTTCTGGATCATATCGCCGAATGGTTCCGCAAGGAACGGCGCGTCCAATCCGGTTCCGGTAATGCGGGTCCAACTCAAAAGGTGGCGACATGCGCGGCCAAACAAGCAACCGCCACGGTGCAATCGTCCTGAGGTGAGTTCAAACCCACTATTTCAATCTGACTAAAATCCGGTCGGTGTGACCCTCCGCGTCGACGACCGCGATTTTCACAAATCCCCTCGAGCTTGAGGGGATTGTCAGTTCGCGCTGCATCTCGTCACTCATCGCTTGCGCGCCGTCCAGCATCCAAGTCAACGGCAGCACTCCGCCTTCTGCCTTTATCACCACTCCATCACTTGCCGCAGCGTCGACTACAGCCCTGTCAGGTGGTGAGATTATGCGCAAAGGCGTTTGCCGATAGGCCACATTAAGTGGTTCGATGTTTCCCCACGCAGGATTAAAACGGCGCAAAGGCGGGGGAAGATTTGTACCGGCCGCGCGCAGCGCCTCCGCGGGCATTGGGGGCAGCGGTGTCCGTC
Organism: Hyphomicrobiaceae bacterium; assembly: GCA_025351355.1. Lineage (GTDB taxonomy): Bacteria > Pseudomonadota > Alphaproteobacteria > Rhizobiales > Hyphomicrobiaceae > JABFRJ01. The sequence goes on along the minus strand of JANXWC010000029.1, from coordinate 16,918 downwards.
TCTCGGCTATACGTTGGAAAGCGTCGAACAGCAATGGCGCGGCGGACACCCGTCCCGCCAAACCCGGCACTGACGCCCCGTCAGCGCGGCCCACCCAGACGGCTATCGTATGGCGCCCGTCGAAGCCAATGGCCCACGCATCGCGCGTGCCATAAGAGGTTCCCGTTTTGAAGGCTATCTGCCCGCCACGTGCGTTCTGAGGCGCAGGCGCATGACGCAGGATATCGGCGACATACCACGCAGCTACCGGTGACAAAAGACGCGTGCGCGTGATTTGCCCCGGCGTTTCTAGCGGCGCATCACGCCTATAACGGAGTGCGATTTGTTCGCCGCCGCGTGCCAAACCGGTGTACAACTGCGCCAGATCCGACAGCCGCAAACCCAATCCCCCCAGCGCCACCGCCAGCGTCGGTTCGCTATCCTTTGGCAACTGCGGGTCCAGGCCCGCCTGTTGCAGCCGCGCATAAAAGTTTCCGGCGCCCACCGCCTCAAGCACGGCCACGGCGGGAATATTCAGCGACTGCGCCAAAGCCTCCCTTATCGTCACCGTTCCATGCCAATCGCGATCGAAGTTCTTAGGAACATAAGTTCCGAACCGCGCGGGTCGATCGTCGATTAACGTATCTGGATGCGCTAACCCTGCCTCGAAGGCCATGCCATAGATCAATGGTTTCAGCGTCGAGCCCGGCGACCTCACCGCACGTGCCATGCCGACGGCGCCAGAGCGTGCCCCATCGAGAAATCCAGCCGAGCCAACTTCAGCCAGAACTTCGCCGGTTCCATGCTCAACAGCGATAATTGCGGCAGATAAACCTTCACCGAGCGACCGCGCATGGTCCCGCGCTAACAACTCCAGTGCCGTCTGCGTCTGCAAGTCCAGCGTCAATCGATGCACCGATATCTCCGGCCGTGCCTCCTTCTCCGCATCCGCAAGATGTGGCGCGAATTTTGCGAACTCGTGCCTCGAAGCCACGATCGCTTCGCGTGTCGCCAACTCTGCCTCGGCTTCATTCAATGTGCCCATCGCGGCTGACCGCTGCAGCACTCGGTTGCGCGCGATGCGCGCCGCCTCAGGAAATTTATCGGGCTTGCGGCTCTCGGGGGCCTGCGGGATTGCCACCAACAGCGCCGCTTGCGCCGGGCTGAGATGCCTAGGTTCCGTGCCGAAATAAGCGAGTGATGCCGCACGCGCGCCTTCGAGATTGCCGCCGAACGGCGCCAACTTCAGATACAACCGCACGATCTCCGTTTTCGAGAACTGTCGTTCAATCTGAAACGCACGCAGCATTTGCCTGAGCTTGCCTCCTGCATCACGCTCGTGCACGCCGTCAAGCAACCTTGCCACCTGCATAGTCAATGTCGAACTGCCCGATACAACGTGGCCACGGACCAGCAGCTGGCCAATCGCCCGTAATGTCGATAATGGATCGACGCCGAAGTGACGATAGAAGCGTTTGTCCTCGATCCCAATCAGCATCTTGAGATAGAGCGGATCAACCTCCGACGGTTCGACAATCAGACGCCAACGCTCGTCAGATGTGGTGTAGGCGCGCAGCAGTCGATCGTTGCGATCCAAGACGGTTATCGATGTGCTTTCGGCGCGAGCCAGCGGCAGTGGTGGCAACCTGCCGATCGAATACGTCAGCGCCGCCCACCCAATGCCGCACATCGTCAGACATACTGCCGCGGCAAATCCGGCAAGTCTTACGGATCTCCGGATCCCCACCAAGTTTTGCAGCAGACCAACAATGCCGGCCTGGCGCTCTCCATTTTGACCGGCACTTTGCATTGTATGACCTCGCTAGAACATGTCACTTAGCCAGCACAGTGAGTTGGCCCGCCGCAGTTCGCGCATAGCGGTCCGGCCGATACATATCCTCGACTGTTGCAGCCGGATGTACGAATACCCCGGGTGTTACGGCACGTACGAGATAGGCCACCGTTGCAGTTCTCGTAAGTTCACTCGATTCGTTATCACTATTCCGACGACGCCCGTCCGTGCCGAAGAAATCGAACGCCGCCACAAAGCGATCGTCGCGGAATTCGGTATGCTGTGGCGTGCGTGTCGTCTTGAGCCAATCCAGGCTCTTGATGTCGCCGCTCTCGACAAGGTGCGGATTTTCGATTTCAAACCCTGCCGGCAAACGGTCGACCAGCAGGATGCGTCCGCCTGCGTCCGTTGCGTCTATTTTCAATACGACAACGTACCGCTCATTCTGTCCGATTGTCGCATTACCACCCGCAGCGCTCTTCATCTCAACCTTCTTGCCATCCATCGAATAATAGCTCCGATCGATGGTGAAACCTTTGCTGGCTGCAGGCTCCGGCGTCAGAGCACTGCCGATGACGGAGATCACGGCGCTGGTGGATGTGTCGCCCATGTTTTCAATTGTCAGAGACCCGTCTTTCAGTTCCGCCGCCGTGATCGAGCGCACCAACTTGCCCTGATGTGCCGTGCCATTTACCCGAAGCGTCGCATCGCCAGCTTGATCGGCGATCGATTTCGCCGCCAGCAACATCCACGCCTGCTCCTGCGTCGACGTATAAGTCTTCGTGGCGTAAGTCTTGACCAGCACGTCAACCAACCCTGGTGTTTGTGCTTTGGCCAATTTCAGCTCGGACGCCAAAGTAACGATAGCGGCGCCGTCGCGCAGACCCGAGCCATAGTCACGACGATAACCGTCTTCCGGTGTGGTCGGTGCATCCATTTTCTTCAGGGCCGCGGCGAATGCCCGCTCCGCGCGTTCACGGTCGCCCACCAAGCCGAGCGCCGCGCCCAATTGAGCCTGCGATAAAGCAGTCGCGAATTTATCCAATCGCGTATCGACATCGTAGCGTAACTCACCCACAGACGCCCGCCCCGCACGAGACAGAACGTAGAGTGCATAAGCGCGGTTCTCGCCGCCCTTGGTGAAGTCCTGCTCGACGGCAACGCTGTTGGCCAGTTTGTCGAGCGCGAGGCTCAGCGCCTTCGCATTCACGACGTAACCATTTTCTTTGGCGCGCAAGAGGAAATCGGTGACATAGCTGGTCAGCCAGAGATCGCCGTTGCTCGGCCCCCAGACACCGAAAGCGCCGGCGCTATCCTGCATCTCCATGACGCGCTCGATTGCGCCAGCGATGCGCGCCTTGAGCACGGGATCAGTTCCAATGCCGATCTGCCTTGCGACATCGTTGACATACAACAGCGGCAGTGCCCGGCTCGTCGTCTGTTCGGCGCATCCATAGGGATACCGATCGAGTTCGGCCAATAATCCCGGAATATTCATGTTGGCCAACGGGCCGACATGGGTCGTTATCTTGGCCGTCGACGGAATTAGATCCGCCAACAAGTCAGGCGACAGGACAAGCTTGCCGCCTTTCGGAAGTAATGTTGCCGTCGTCGTGCGTTTGATATCGCCGGCTGGCGGCTTAACGTCGAAACTCAGCGTCCGTTTGACCGCAATATCATCAGGTCCGCGCACGAGCACGTCCAAGGTCATCAGGCCGACAACTGCAGGCTTAAGCGCAATGGTATCGACTTTCTTTTCACCTGCCTTCAACGCAATCACCTTGCCGGCAAGGCTTTGTGGGCCGCTGCTCGATCCTGCTATCGCGGGCAGCGTCACACTAACCGAATAGTCGCCCGCCGCACCTTCGACATTGTGCAGATCAAGTTGCAAACGAGCTTCGTCGCCAAGCGTAAGAAAGCGCGGAGCCGCAGCCGTCAACGCCAACTTATCGCGCACGACAACGTCTTGCGATGTCGCACCGACACGGCCTTCACTCCAGGCAACTGCCGTCAACCGAACCGTTCCATTGAAGTCCGGCAGATCGAAGCTGACTTGCGCGGTGCCGTCGGCACCTACCGCCACAATACCCGACGTCAGCGCCAGCGTTGCTTCGACAGGCGGCGCACCGGACAATGACATGGAGTCACCCGCGCCACCGTCGCCGCCTGACCGCAATCGGCCGCGCTCAGCCCGCATACCGTCGATCAAGCGGGCGTAAAAATCTCTTATTTCCAGACCTAATTTGCGTTGACCAAAGAACCAGCTGTCCGGCTTGGGCGTCTCATAACGCGTCAAATTGAGAATCCCGGCGTCAACCGCGTGGATCGTCACGCGAGCCGGTTCCCCGGCCGCCAGACCCGTCAGCTTCACCGGCACGACCAATCGGCTCGACGATTTGACCTTTTCAGGCGCGTTCAAAGAAATCTGCAGCTTGCGGCCATCGCCGTCCACCGACAGCCATTTCAATCCCAGCGCGCGACCGGGCATGCGCTTGTCGACCTGATCTAGCGGCCGGAACAACGTCGCCGTTACATAGGCGCCGGCACCCCACGCAGCAGTCACAGGGATTGTGACTTCGCCTCCTCCCGCCGGCAGATCGGCTTCCTGCATAGCAACGACGCCGGAGTTCAGGACGGCAATCTGCGCTTTCCCGGCCATCTTGGACGCAATGCGAATACGAGCGGTGTCTCCCGCACGGTAGCTTGCCTTGTCTAACGCGATATCGAGCATTTCGGGACTGTCGGCCGCCTCTTCCTGCCACCAGCCGGCATTGAAGATGACACTTGAAAGTATCGGAGCGGAACTTCCGGCATCGACCGGATCGATCGCTGTAACTTCCAGGCGATAGCGCCCCCAGTCCACTTTGTTGCTGATGCGCGCAGGCGCGGCTCCCGTCGTGTCGATAGTGCCACTGGCAACACGGCGCGTAGACGTCTGCGCGTCATAGGTCCATTCGTTGTCGCGGCTGTACCATTGCCACCGCTGTTCGAGCCGCAACAATTCCCATTTCAGACCTTTTGCCGCGATTGGCTTGCCACTCCGATCTACAAGCAACGTATCGAATGAGATCGTTTCACCTTCTCCGGCTTGCAATTGTGGAGCACCTGCGATTCCAAACAGCGGCTTAATACCAACGCGCGGACCGTTAGCCGCGATGGGCATATTGATGGTCCGCTCGATTGTGCGTCCACCTGATTCGCGCAGCTTGATGATCACGTCAGCTTCCAGCGGACGCGCAGTTTTCTCGATCGGCGGCAACGATATTGGTAAAGTGGCGGCGCCCATCGCATCAGTTTCAGGCAAGCCCTCAAGGGGCTTGCGCGCAGGAGCGATCTTTTCGTCCGCCGACCCGAAACGATAACCTGACAAACCCGCTACATCCTTGGTCGAGGGCTTGACGACGATCTCGCCCTCGACAGCGAGGTTGGCGGCCGGAGGTCCATAAAGATATTTGCCGTTGAGCTTTATACTGCCGCCCTTCTCGGGCTCCAGCGTTGCCGTAAGCGGTTCGAGCTTCATTTCAAGACGCTCGGGAACGAAATCCTCGACAAGAAACGCCGCCGTGGAAATAGCTTCGGCCTTCGGATCGGTATGGATCCGCACACGCCAGGTGCCGGTCTGGGCGCCTCCGCCTAACAGCAGGTCCGCGGCGCGTCCCCCGATGTTGTCATCGACGAGCGCCATTCGCTTATATTCGACACCATCTGGACGCGTGACGATCAGCGTCACAGGTATCTTCGCGGCCTTGCCGGCACTGTCACGAACGAGAGAAGTGAGATGCACGGTCTCGCCGGGGCGATAGACGCCGCGATCGGCGAAGGTGAACGCATCAATCGGCCCGGGCGCGTCACGGCCCTTTACGCCGCGATCCGAAAGATCGAAGGCAGCCATCGTCAAGTCGAGGAATGAAAAATCGAGGGCGTCGCTGCTTGTTGTCTCCGCAGATAAAAACGCCGGCGCTTGACCACCTTCACCGCGCTGCAGACCAGCGTCGAAATGAACATAACCGCGGGCATCCGTCTTGGCTTCGCCCAACACTTCGTTGTTCCGCGCAATCATGCGCACTTTCGCGCCACCCACGGGCTCCGCTGTCGCCAGCGATCGTACAAAACCGTGCACACCATCTTGCCCCTTGAAAGCAGTCATGCCGAGGTTGGAGACAACAAACCATTGCGAAGCGTGACTACGTTGGTCGTTGCTCTGGTCTGCACCGGATGGCGCCATGACACTAGCCGCGAGCAGGTAGACGCCGGCCTGCAACTTGGGCAGCGCGTCGGAGACCGGGAAAGCCGTAGTGACATCCTCATTGAGCCGCTTGGCAGTCACCAACTCGCCCTTGTAAACGCTCTGGCCCGAGCGCTCCTTGATCTGCTCGATGTCATAGGAAGATACCTGTTTTTGAAAGTCGCCGGACTGCAGCGCGCTGGCGAGATTGCGATCCCCGATGCGGAACACTTCAACATTTACCGCATCTGTATTCACCGTCGTCAGCGGAATTCCCTGCTGCCCAGTACGGGGCAACACATAGGCGCGCCCTGCAGCGCGAACCGAAGCCGCTCGATCGCGTACATAAACATTTAACTCGACGGTCTTGATCAAACTTTCATCGATGGAAGAGGGCAGACCCTGCCGTACTTGGATCTGATAGCGCTGCCCGTGCTTGAGACCGTCGACGCAGAGTTGGCGTGTTTCCGCCGAAACGGATTGAGCCACGCGACCGTCAACTTTGACGAAACTGGCAAAGTCCACTTGCCCCGTTGCCAGCGCCTCCGAGAACTGCAGGCAGGCGCGCGGATTTACGGCGTCAGCGTCGGTCTTCGTATCGAGTATTCGGAAGCCATGTTCGGCAATCAATGTGTCTAGTGCCGCCCGCCGCACCGGGTTTTCATCTACCGCCAGCGCAGCCTTCAAAGCGTTAATAGCAGGCCGCCAAAAACTGCGCCGTTGCATGACTTCCGACAAAACCAACAACGAACGGGCGCGGTCCGTCGGACTCAACGCCCGCTCCGTCGCGCGTAATGCAGCCGCAGATGCCGCAACCAGAAGCTCGCTCTTGTCGCTGCTTCGATTGGGGTCCGGCGTAGTAGCCAGCAACGCATCGGCGAGAGCAGTCCAGGCGGCAGCGTTGCCAGCATCGACAAAGACCGCTTCGCGCAACAACTCGGTAGCCGCGCGCGGGTTGGCATGCGGACCGGTCATGGACTTCAGCCCTGCCGCCAGCAGTTCAACCGACGTCCTTTTGCCCGGCTTGAAGACAGATTTCAATTGAGCCTCGTAGCGTTCGGCATCCTTGACGACATGCATGGGCACCAGGGCGTCGGCAGGCTTGGCCGCCTTCGGCGCCACCACGGCCGCCTTTTGGACCGGACGCGTTTGTGCCAAGGCTGAAGTCGTCAACAGCGCGGCAGCCAGACTTGACAAAACGAACAGCGGGCGGGGAATATTTGTCATGGTCGATCCTTAGTCCTGCGGCGGCACGAATTTGCTCCTCGATGGAATAATTGATCATCCGACCATGGCGGTCTAGCGACACGAGGTGGTCACATTCCACCCTCTGCCCTTGTTTGCGGGCGATTGCCGCCACTTGCGGTATTATATCGCTCCGCACAAATAAAATGGGCGGCCCCCCCCGGTGCCACCCACGAATGTGTCGAACGTCCGTTCTGATCAGCGCACTGGCGACGCGAGCGGACCGGCATTGTCGTCATGTTGAATCAAACCAGCTAAATCGCTTAGGGGCGCGCTGGAAGCTATTGGCTTGGCCATGGCGCCGGGTGTCCGGATCAGCAGGGGCACACTCGCTCCCCACAACCGCTCGAATGACGTAGCGATGGTTGCAGCAGTCCGCGCATCGGCGGCAACGTATTGCTCGTAAGCATCACGACGTGATGGATCGCGGCGCATGCAATCGCCGACCCAACACGTTTCAGGCCCTAGTACGAGTTGTTCGTGCGCATCGGCGAGGCGCGGATTTTTAGCCCATCTCAGCTCCCGATGAAAACCAATCTCAGGCCCAGCCACCGTCCAACCAGCAGATGTTTTTTCCGATTCCAATTGACTGAAAATGGCTCGAATTAACGCTCCGCGACTTACCAGTTCCGAGTTAAGCGCAGCGAGCGCGCGCGCGACGGGACTTTCGGCCGATCGAGCGACTAGCGACAGTTCAATGCGCCTGGTCTCTGCTCGTGGCCGGAGCCAGAACGCATGAATGAACGCGCGCATGGTTTCAATTTTGTCTTCACGCTTCACAACGCTGGGCACGGGAGGTGGAGTCTTTGACTGCATGTGAAGACGATCCCTGATGTGACGTTTGCCGCCGCAACTTTACTGCAAACTTGAAGTCGTGACGGGTGCTCGTGTTGTTGGACCCAGTATAGCGGGTAATGCGGTTAAAAAAGGATGGAGCCCGGTCTCATCTTGTGACGGTCCGGGCTCAAAAAGAATAATTCAGTCACTTGATGCCCGGCGGCTCATGCGGCGCCTTTCGCACGCTCGCGTTTCAGGCCGAAGCGCTGCGCCATCGTCGCAACGTCTTCATACGAGTCGACCGGCGCAACAGCATCCCATGCGAGGGCTGGCGCCAGCTGAGCGCCACCCAGAACTTCCGCCTGCTCCTTTTCCAACGCGGCGCCGTCAATGGCGTCGAAATCTACCTTCGACTCAATCGCCGGCTGGCCCATCTTATCTTCGAGTTGTCCGGCAGCCGTTGTCCTGGATTGCGCTTGGGCAGCCGCAATCGCGGCTGTCAGGCTCAACGGCAACTCGTCGGACGTCAGGTGGAGTGTCACACTGCGCTCCTTGAACTCGACGGCATGACGGTCGTCCGACGCGGCGACTGGCGTATTCATATCGACAGAGGATACCGTCGAGGTGGCCTCGTTGGCACGGAGCGTCTCATACGTAACGGTATTGCTATTGGCGGCGCCAACCGCTTCCGTTTGCAACTCGTTTGATGTCGCGCGGTCGTTCACCGACGCTGTTTTCGAAGCTTGATACCTGCCCTGGATCGGTTCCATTCGGCCCGACGCGCGAAAGGTGTGGTCGCGCGGCGTCGTTTCTGCGAGTGGCCGCTCTGTCGTCATCCCATTCCGACGCGTGTCGGCAGGTCCCGACGGCGGTGGCGGTGGTACTGGCCGCCCAGATGTGCCCGTTCCAGGCCGAGGCACACTCGGGGCAAAGCTTGCCGGTGGTTCGACCTCGCTACGCAGTCTCGCTTCGGCGTTCGGCGCGTTGATTGGCTGCCGTACGGAAGCAGACATCGCGGCAGCTGACGCGGCGTGGGTTTGTAAATCCACGCCGTGCAGGGCATCAAAGTCTGAACCTCGCCCGGTGGGTGTATGGCGAGTGAACACATCGTTCTCGACCCGACGTAAGCGCTTGTCCGTCTCCACGCGCTTGGCCGCGCCCATAATCGCACCCAGGATCATTTCCTGCCAGGCGCCATCCTTGAACTTGTAGAGCCGGAAGGCTTCGGCATGAGCAAATTTGGAGCCCTGCGCCCAAAGCTTCTTCTGGATCCGGGATGTCGGAATAAGCGGCATCATCACCCGGCTGAATAACCGCTCCTGCTCGAAACTCGTGAAGAAGTTGCCAAGCAGGTGTGCTTCTTGTTGCAGCGCTTCCACATCTGCTGGCCCATATGCATTCGGTCGACGGCGATCAACCGAATAAGGTGCGATTAACGGAATGGCGGCGTAGTAGTCGCCATTGAGATCGAACACCACATGGCGGAAGATCTCGAAATTCTCGCGGATCTGGCGGTCACGATGGATTTCGTTGAAGCGTGATAAAATTTGGATGACCGGGCCGCGCTCAGCTTCCTTCATTTTGGGCACAAGGCCCTGCAGCCGGCTTTTGGTCTTGCCCATCGAGACGAGCAAAAGGCACAGATCGACGAAGATCGCGATCGCCAGCGGGACATAATCACGCTTCGATAAGCCGCCCTGCCCCACTTGCTCAGTCATCGACGGCACGGCACGCCCCCCGGCGGTGGCCTCGGCTTGCGTGATGGCCTTCTTCTGCAATTCGCGCAGTTCGTCGGCAGACGGGGGCAATTTGAATGAAAGTAGACCGAAGAAAGTCGCAGTCAGCCGGCGAAACGCTTCGATCGTTGCATCGGAGCCCTCGACGGTGGTGATCTTCGGCTTATCGAGCATCGGAAGTGCGTCGATGGACGCTACAACCGACCGGATCATCGTGGCCAATTGTTGATCGGGGCAGGAATAGGGCTTGCCCTGAGTATCGATAAACTGACTTTTATCGGCGCGCTCGGCCAACTCAGTGCGAATTTGTTTGAGCTGAGGATCGCCGCGGAACGCATTGAAATTGGTCACGGTACCGTCGAGTTTGCGGTTCATCGCTTTCATGAACTCGTTACGGGTGCCCTGCTTGTCGAGAATCGAACGGTCGTCCTGCACAATCTTGGCAAGATCACCCTCAATCGCCCCCATATCCTCTTTAACCTGGCCGATGCGGCCCTTCACAAAGTCTGAGGCAAATGAAAAACGGCCGGCATCGTCGTCGCGGAGCTTCCGTCGCGGACCGTCGCCGGGCTTGGAATTGGGGCAAGAACTACCGGCAGTACGCTCCAACTCGGCTTTGGACTGCGACGTTTCCTTGAGCCGGATGAGTGTCGTCTGCAAACTTTCCAAACGTGAGGCGGCGGTTTGCAGCGGCGCTTGCACTGACGCGATGGCCGTTTCCGCGCCGCGAGTACCTTCCCCCCTGCTCTCAAGCACTTTCCAATAAAAGCCGAATCCGAACCCGACCGAGATGATAGTTAAGAATAGATAACCACCGGCGTACGCCAATCTTGAAAAAAAGCCGATCGGTTGGAACAGTTGATCCAGCAGCCAGACGACCATGGTCATCAACATGGCTACGGAGAAGCCGATGATGACCTTATGCACGATAGGCAGGTCACCCATGTTGGCTTCGATCAGTTCGAGCATACCAACGTAAGTCGCAACCCAAGAAAGAAGTGCTAGACCTCCAACCAGAAAAGCTTTTTTGAGGTCGCGGGCGGGCTTTTGCTCGGACGTCTCGTCCCATGCCGACAGGCCAAAGTCGAAAGGCCCACCCGACCCAGCGCCACCGCCTCCACCGCCGTTGCCTGAACCATCCGGGCCGCGGGAAAATCTACGATCGGACATAGTCAGTTCCACTCTCTGTACGAGTAGCCGCTTCGGCTCCAGAGGTCTGACTAATCAGTGTTCGCGCCCATTCTTGGACGCAATCATGTCAAATCGGCAGCACGCCGAATTGCAAATATGCGCGGCGCGTCTGATGTTTATCCGGGGTTCATCCAGGCTCTAGGATCGGCCACAAAGTGAGCATCAAACAACTTTGAACGGTCGAAATTACCAAGTCGACACTTGCGCGCCGAAAATACGTTGGTGTATGGTATGCCAACAAGCACTTGAACGACACTGATCGATCTGCGCCCGGGTAACAAACTCTCGGCAGTATGGATTGAATGGGTCGGCGATGTGAATTTTTCCCGCCAACACGTCAATTGTTCCTTTCCTGATTTTTGCGGACACCTTGTTTATTGCGATTTGCGGGGACGTAGACACAGCCGGAGAGCTGCGCTGCGGGGGAAACGCTGAATGCGGGGAGCGAAGCGAATGGTTAGTGAAGTGTGTGCTCAGGGATCGCCAAGGGTCAGTGACGGCTTCCGATGGCTACAGTTATTCATTGGCGTGATCGCCATGGTGATGATTGCAAACTATCAGTACGGCTGGACGTTTTTTGTCCCTGAGATCACCAAAAAATTCGGTTGGAAAGCGTCCGACATTCAGGTCGCTTTCGTACTGTTCGTGCTCTTCGAGACTTGGTTGGTGCCCATTGAGGGTTGGTTTGTTGATCGGTACGGCCCACGCACTGTCATTTTCTTCGGCGGGCTGCTTTGCGGCCTCGGTTGGTGGATGACTTCTCGAGCGGAAACGCTTGGCGGTATCGACGGTTACTATAGCGCGATGATCATCTGCGGCATCGGCGCGGGAGCGGTATACGGTACCTGCATCGGCAATGCGTTGAAGTGGTTTCCGGATAAGCGTGGGCTGGCGTCGGGAATAACGGCCGCAGGGTTTGGAGCCGGCTCGGCGCTGACCGTCAGCCCGATCCAGAACATGATCCAGTCAAGTGGCTTTCAAGATACCTTTTTCTATTTCGGCATCGGCCAGGGCATCATCATCTGTTTCTTGGCATTCCTGATCGCTGGACCAAAATCTGGCCAAGTGCCCGCGGTAAGTGGCGTTTCGAGCGTCATTCAATCGCGACGTCAATATGCTCCAACCGAGATCATCGGGCCGATATCATATTGGCTCGTTGCCTGCATGATCGTCCTCGGCGTTGGTGTATTCATGTGGTCCGAAGGCCAGCTGTTCTATTTCCAGTTGGTGCTGGCAGGGCTCATTTTCCTACTGGGTGGCAGCATCGTCGCAGCACGCGGGCAGCCGGTCTTTGTTTTGATGTACTTTATGTTCGTGATCGTCGGCGCCGGCGGCCTTATGGTGACGGCAAACCTCAAACCCATCGCATCCACATTGAAGATCGCGGATGTGCCGATCAGTCTGATCGGATTACAGATGACCGCGATCACCTGGGCCGCCACGATCGATCGCGTGCTCAACGGCTTGACCCGTCCATTCTTTGGCTGGATTTCAGACAATATTGGACGCGAGAATACCATGTTTGTCGCGTTTGCTCTGGAAGGAGTAGGCATCTACCTGCTGTATCTGTGGGGTAGCGATCCGCTTTGGTTCGTTATCCTATCGGGCTTCGTGTTCTTCGCGTGGGGTGAAATTTATTCCCTGTTCCCATCGACGTGCACGGATACCTTTGGCTCCAAGTTCGCGGCAACCAATGCAGGACTGCTCTATACAGCTAAGGGCACTGCCGCTTTGCTGACGCCCTTCTCCAACCGCGTGCAAGAGGCCACCGGCAGCTGGGATATTGTTTTCCTGATAGCCGCCGGCGCAAACATTCTGGCGGCTGTGTTGGCAATTGCAGTGCTCAAACCCTGGCGGGCGCGGGTGGTCAGACGCGCGTCTGACGCCATCGCTGCAGAAGCCCTGCCTCACATAGTGGCGCGCGCAAGTTAAGCAGTATCACTCGACAGCATCATCGCGGTTGGCATATGGTATGCCAACCGCGATGATCACCCGTTCTCAGGCTCAATCGCGTCGTAGGATACGATAAAAATACGTGAATTATCAAAGGTTTGAATGCATGCCGAAACACTCGCCGGCTCACGGTGCCCATTCCAAAGGTGCCCGATCTGTGCATCCTGGAGCCGGACGGCGCAATGCGCCACTCTTTCCGAAGGGGCGGGTGCTGCGCGAAGCAGAAGTCACGGCGGTCAAGACATTGATTGGCGCCGCACCTTACCAGCGCGACATGCTTATCGAATATTTGCATCTGATCCAGGATGCCGAAAAATGCCTCCCTGCCGGACATCTGCACGGTTTGGCAGAGCTGATGCGGCTGCCCATGGCCGAAGTCTATGAAGTGGCAACATTTTACGCTCATTTCGATGTGGTGATGGACGGTCAACCGCGACCGCCGAAAATTACCATCCGCGTGTGCGATTCGCTGTCGTGCATGTTGGCCGGTTCGGACGCGCTGCGTCTTGCGCTGGAACACGAACAACTGGCCGATGTCCGTGTCATGCGTGCGCCATGCATCGGTTCCTGTGATACCGCCCCGGCGCTTGAGGTGGGCCATCTCCATATCGCTCACGCAACCGTGGCGAAGGTTAAGCAGGCGGTTGCCGCTGGCACGGTGGACGCGGTCGTCCCCGCTTACATTGATTTCGCTGCCTACAAGTCTACCGGTGGTTATAAAGTCCTGTCAGAATGTCTCTCCGGAGCCTTGAAGCCGGATGGAGTTATTTCCTCTCTTTCCGAAGGCGGATTGCGCGGCCTTGGTGGCGCCGGATTTCCGACCGGCCGCAAATGGGGACTGGTGCGCGCCGAAAAGGGACCACGCGTCATCGCCGTCAACGGCGACGAGGGTGAGCCGGGCACCTTCAAGGATCGGCACTATCTCGAAACCAATCCGCACGCTTTCCTTGAGGGCATGCTGATCGCAGCCTGGGCGGTCGAGGCCACCGACGTCTATATCTATATGCGCGATGAATATCCCGCCGTTTTGGAGATCCTGGCGGCCGAATTGACGAAGCTACAGGATGCCGGCTTGAGTAAGCACACCTGCGTTCATATCCGCCGCGGCGCAGGTGCCTACATCTGCGGCGAAGAAAGCGCGATGATCGAGAGCATCGAGGGCAAACGAGGCCTTCCGCGACACCGGCCGCCGTATGTTGCGCAAGTCGGCTTGTTCGGCCGGCCAACGCTGGTGAACAACATCGAAACGCTTTATTGGATTCCGCAAATCCTGGACAAAGGCGCGGCTTGGTTTGCCACACAAGGCAAAAACGGCGCCCAGGGCAACCGTTCGTACTCTGTATCGGGCCGGGTAAAGAAACCGGGCGTCGTACTGGCGCCGGCAGGTTCGACCGCCCGCGATCTCATCGATTTGTGCGGGGGTATGCTGGAGGGCCACCATCTCAAGGCGTATCTCCCCGGCGGCGCATCAGGCGGCATTCTGCCTGCTTACATGATCGATATACCCCTCGATTTCGGCACGCTGGAGAAGCATGGTGCGTTCGTCGGTTCGCATGCGGTCGTGTTCCTGTCCGATCGCGATGACATGAAGGCCGTGGCACTCAACCTCATGCGGTTCTTCGAGGACGAGAGCTGCGGGCAATGCACGCCCTGCCGCAACGGCACCGAAAAGGCAGTCAAGCTGATGGGGGGGCATAGGTGGGATCTGGAATTGCTGGGCGACCTTGCTCAAGTCATGGCTGACGCCTCCATTTGCGGCCTCGGCCAAGCCGCGGCGAACCCGATGAAGAGCGTGATCAAGTATTTTCCCGAGGATCTCAGATGACAATTGCAGCTGTCCCGACCGTCCAAATCGACAACGCACGTGTGCGCGTCACCGAATGGCGCTTTGCGCCCGGAGCCGAAACCGGATTCCACACACACGGCATGGACTATGTCGTCGTGCCATTGGGCGACGGCCGCCTGAAACTCGTCGATGGCCAGGGGCAAGAGTCATTCGCCGATCTCAAGCACGGGGTCTCCTACACCCGCGCCACCGGCGTCCACCACAACGTGATCAACGCCAACGCCTTCGAGTTTGCATTCGTCGAGATCGAATTGAAAGTCTGAGACGATGATCAGCACTATTACCTTCGAACTTGACGGTAAGTCAGTCGAAGCCAAGCCAGACGAAACCATCTGGCAGGTGGCGCAGCGCCACGGCACGACTATCCCGCATCTGTGCTGGCATCCGGCACCCGGCTATCGCGCCGACGGCAATTGCCGCGCATGCATGGTCGAAGTCGAAGGCGAACGTGTGTTGGCCGCATCGTGCCAGCGCAAACCGGTCGCCGGCATGAAGGTAAAAACCGCCACGGATCGCGCCAAAAAATCGCGTGAGATGGTGTTCGAACTGCTCGCGGCGGACCAACCGGCGCGCGACATCAGTCATGATCAGACATCCAAATTCTGGACCTGGATCGACCAGATGGGCGTGGCCCCGGTCTCGCGTCTGCCGGCAGGAGAGAAGCCGAAATCGGACATCACGCACGCGGCAATTTCCGTCAATCTGGACGCGTGCATCAATTGCGGGCTGTGCGTACGCGCATGCCGCGAAGTACAATCCAACGACGTGATCGGCATGGCGTATCGCGGTTCGCATTCGAAGGTAATCTTCGATTTCGACAAGGCGATGGGCGACAGCACGTGTGTGGCTTGTGGCGAGTGCGTGCAGGTGTGTCCGACCGGCGCGCTAATGGAATCGAACCTGCTCGACAAGGTCAGCCAGACACGCGTTGTACAAATCGACAAGTCGGTCGATACCCTGTGCCCCTATTGCGGCGTCGGTTGCCAGACGACGGCACATGTCAAGGACAACAAGATCGTCGCCATCGACGGCCGCAACGGCCCGGCAAACGAGAACCGCCTCTGCGTCAAAGGCCGTTTCGGCTTTGACTACATCCACCATGCCGATCGATTGAAAACGCCGCTGATCCGCCGGGAGGGCGTCGCCAAGGACGCCAACATGAGCCTAAAATCGGCGGATTGGAGCAACGTATTTCGCGAAGCGACGTGGGAAGAAGCGCTCGCCAAGGCCGCCGACGGCTTGAAGGACATTCACAGCAAGCACGGCGGCAAGGCGCTGGCCGGCTTCGGTTCGGCCAAGGGCTCGAACGAGGAAGCCTATCTGTTCCAGAAGTTCATCCGGCAAGGCTTCGGCACCAACAACGTCGATCATTGCACGCGGCTTTGTCATGCGTCTTCGGTCGCAGCCCTGATGGAAGGATTGAACTCCGCAGCTGTCACCGCGCCGTTCACGGCGGCCAACGACAGTGATTGCATCATCGTGATCGGTGCGCGCCCGGCAGAAAATCATCCGGTTGCTGCCACGTACTTGAAGAATGCGGCCAAGCGGGGCGCGAAACTGATCGTCATGGACCCGCGTGGACAAAACCAAGGCATCGCGCGACATGCGAGCCACGTGCTGCAATTCACGCCGGGCCGCGACGTCGCGCTGCTCAATGCGATGCTGCACACGATCATCAACGAAGGGCTCGCCGATGTTCAATACATCCAGGCGATGACCGAAGGATACGACGCGCTCAAGCAAAGCGTGCAGGCGTTCGCGCCGGAAAAAATGGCTGAGCTCTGCGGAATCCCAGCAACCACCATTCGTGAAGTGGCGCGCATTTATGCCCGCTCGGAAGCGTCAATCATCTTCTGGGGCATGGGCATCTCTCAACACACGCACGGTACCGACAATGCGCGCTGCCTGATCGCGCTCGCGCTTATTACCGGCCAAACGGGACGTCCGGGCACCGGGCTGCATCCGCTGCGCGGCCAGAACAACGTGCAAGGCGCCTCGGATGCGGGGCTCATTCCGATGTTCTACCCGGATTATCGCAGCGTCGAAAATCCGGTCATCTTCGCTGAATACGAGAACTTCTGGGGCGCCAAGCTCGACGCCAAGCGCGGTCTGACGGTGGTTGAGATCATGGATCAGATAATGCCGGTGGAAGATGTTGAGATCAGCAAATTTGC
>JANXWC010000253.1 GCA_025351355.1 Hyphomicrobiaceae bacterium | reverse complement strand
GGAGGCAGACACAACGACCAAGCCGCAGTGTATTCCGTGGGAATTATCCTTAGTTAGACGATGCAAGGTGCAAGGTCGCGCTTGTAACATTAAGTAATTGATACGGCTATATATGTTACGCGCTGTTCCGCCTTGATGTGGAAGCATGGTGGTTTGGTCGGAATTTGGCGGGGAGATGGCCGTGACGGAGAAAGACTTGGCCAGACTGCTCGATGCGATGGAGGTCTAAGTGTCGGCAAGCGCGGTGACGATCAGGTCATGGCCGGCGGTGAGCGACAGATCGCGCGTAGCGGCCACGATCGAACTGCCGGCGAGCGCGATCCGTAGGGCCCAAGGCGACTCAGACGGAGACTCTTCTCCAGGTTCTATTTCGGTTTCCCACGGCCGCTAACAGTCCCGCTGCGGCGGTCGTACTACTGCTGGTCGTCGAAGGGCACATCGAGGCGATCGTCTACAAGGTTTAGCCGGACGGTCCTGGGCACCGGCGGAGTCCGGGATCGATCAGCCCCTGCGCACCGCCCAGCCAGGAGCCAGCAGCGCTACTTGCCGGTCGCCTTTGAGATGTTGACCGCCGATAAGGCGTCTGTCGTGCAGGCCTACCGCAACAACAGTCCCGAGTACGCCATGGGGTTGGGATTTGGCCCTCGACTGGCAGAGTTCGTACTGGCCGTCGTGGAGCTTCTATGCGCCCGTGTTCCAGGTCGCGCTGGCCGCGCAACTGCCGGTATTCGGCGCCGAGATCGACGACCGCGCGCCCAAGGACGACGGCGCCAAGCCTCCGCCCGAGGTCGGGGATTCGTGGCATCAGTCCCTAGACACGGCGCATTGCGGGCTGGCCGATCCCGCCCGGCTGAAGGAATTGACCAACCTGCAATGGCGCCGGGACCAGACCATGGCCAAGAGCATTGTCTCTGCCGATGCCGCCAACGGTTCTCGCGGCGCCGTGCTGATCGCCGGCTCCGCGCACGTACGTGAGGACCGGGGCGTTGCGCGGTATCTGCCCGAGGCAAGACGGTGGCAGTCGGCCTGATCAAGGTCACGAAATCTGCGGACGCCGCGTCGTATCTGCCATCGCCGGTGACCGGCGCGCCGCCCTTTGGACTACCTGCGGTTCACACCGGCCGGCGAAAGCAAAGGCACCTGCGAGCGACTGCGCACGAAGGGTTTGATCCAGTAGGCCGGAAACCGATCTGGCTGGACGTCCTCTCCCTTTCCCTCTGCCTCCCGCATCTTCCTCCGCGTTCCTTCTGCTTCCCGCGTTTTCCCATTCCCGTTTCCTCGTCCTGTCCCGCATGATCTCCCGGCATACAACACTACGGATTGAACGGGAGCGAAGTTGGTAAAGAACGACGTGATGCCGATGAGTTCGCCGGCCTTTCGATCAGTGGCTTGGAGGCGGTGAAGCCGGTCAGCCAGGAGCCAGACGTCGGCGTGAAGTGCAGCTTGAAGCGGGGATGCACGTCGCGAGACTTGGCGACGAGCCGGTCGATCTTTCAGGAATGTGCGCGATGTTTGGTTGCTCAGCATCGTCGGTCTCTGGTCCAGTGACGCCGACCATCACCCCGTCGTCGCCTATCAGGCTGGCCTCCGGGACCGTGTTGGTCGTGCTCGTCAGTCTCGCGGTCCGGGTTGAAGACATTGGCCTACTACGAAGCCTACGCCCTATGACACCGATGATGTTTGGGTCCCCGGCACCGTGAACCCTGGCATGCCAAAAGTGCCCAATCGGACATCGATTGCCGAACCGTTCGATGGCAAATCGGGCGTAACGATCGGCGTTGCTCCAAAGGGAACGGCTGCCGCCCCCGCCCTGACTTTGGTTGAGCGCCTCGAACGGGCCCTGGTGCTGGCGGCCCAGATCGTGCTGCAGCATGGCGCTGCCTACGCGCCCTATATCGACCGCCTCGAATTGGAACTGGAAAAGGCGCGCAAGAACGACCCTACTGAGCGCGCCAAACGCATTCTCGAACGCTACACAGTCGACGGCGCCGAAAACGCGATGCGATTGAGCCAGTCGCGCTTGTGCTCCAAGGACGGCCCAACGCCATAGCGCGGCCGCGACCATTTATGGCCCATGAGACAGGCGATGATCTTATCCGGCGCATCGACCGCCGTCAGACGATCCTCGAACGTGTGCCGCAAAGAATAGAGCGATTGACCGGCTTCAGGCCGAAGCCGGCGCAACTCCATCGCCTTATTGATGAGCGCCGACAGGCTATCCGCTTTGTCTCGATACCTCGGAAACCCATCCGGCTGCTCTCGCATGGCCATCAGGGCAACGCCGACCAGCGGGATCTCGCGATGCGATTGGTCAGTCTTCAACTCGCGGCCGTCAGCCATGACGCTGACATAAGGGACCGGCGCGTCCAGATGAATGGCCTCGCGCGTGAGACCGGTCGCCTCCGACAACCGCAACCCAGTTTCCGCGACGAGATAGACCACGCGGCGCGCCTCCGGATTTATGTCGTCGAACACACCATTGGCAAGAATGTGGCTTTGTACAAAGTCCGGTGCGAAAGCCAACCGCTGACCCTGCTTCTCGCCGCTGATCCGCAAGCGCTCGAAGACCGCCGGGGCGTTCAGCTGCCGGCTTTCGTTGATGGTCCGGTACATCGTGCTTACGTGCCCGATCGATTTGTTGGCCGTGGCAATCTCGACGTCCCCGGCCACGACGCGGTCCTGCCAGTGCGACCGAAGTTTGAGGGCATCGGCACGGCTGAGCGAGGTGAGCGGAACGTTTCCAACGACGTCCAAAAAGACGCGCAGGGCGCGGTCCTTGGCGATGCGCCACTTCTGCCGCTGCCGGTTAGACTTGGACGCCAATCCGGCACGTTGGCAGTCCTCATAATCTTCGAGCATTGTTGAGGTCATGACGTCCGGCGGCTTTTCGCCTCCGAGCACAGCGCTGACTTCGGCGGGCTTTGCTGCCGAGCCCCGATGCAAAAGGGCCTCAAAACGCTTCAGGACGGCGTCGACCGGCAACTGCAAAGCCGCATCGTTCGCTGGCGCATAAGTAAAACCCAGCGAGCGGGCCTGCACACACGCGAGCTGATAGCGGGCCTCGGCGCCCCCGTCCTTCCCGCTTCGCACATCCTTCCAGTAGCGGGCCAGATCGCGGTCAAGTCGGGCCACGACCTCTCCGGCCCTGACGCCGCGCGGATCGTCAGCAACCCTTATGCCGGTGCTGATGCGAACCGGGTTCCGGCGGTCGAACGCTGCAAACTCACCGGGTACCCGGCGCACCAGGAACCAGAACCCATTGTGCCGGTGCGGACGCGCGGCAGCTGACGGCCGACCCATGATTTGTTGCCCCATTTGTTGCACCTCACATCGCAGTTTGCGCTGAGGGCAGGGCCGATTATCAAATAAAAACGTGCAATTTCAAGACAATAATTTGTTGCAATCTGGCGGAGAGGGTGGGGTACATATGATGTTGAAATCGTTTTAGAAAACTGTATTTCTGCCTGCAACCCACCGTTCAACCTACCATTTGCAGCATCCTGTAAGCCTGCAAAATTGGCAATCGATTTCTCCAAAATCATAC
>JANXWC010000201.1 GCA_025351355.1 Hyphomicrobiaceae bacterium | reverse complement strand
GAACTTCTCCAGTCTCCGGTCCTCGTCACACTTGGTCCGGCTCATCCAATCCCCCCAATGCTGCCCGCATTGAGAGGATCACGGATTACCGGACATATCGTGTGCTACAGAAACCGGACAACTCGTGTGCTAGCGACAGCGCGCCTCCGGATTGATGTCGTCGAAGACGTCATCTGCGAGGATATGGCTTTGCACGAAGTCCGGTGCGAAAGCCAACCGCTGGCCTTGCTTCTCGCCGCTAATCCGCAAGCGCTCGAAGATCGAAGGGGCGTTCAGCTGCCGGCTCTCGTTGATGGTCCGGTACATCGTGCTTACGTGCCCGATCGATTTGTTGGCCGTGGCAATCTCGACCTCTCCGGCCACCACGCGGTCCTGCCAGTGCGACCGAAGTTTGAGGGCATCGGCACGGCTGAGCGAGGTGAGCGGAACGTTGCCAACGACGTCCAAAAAGACGCGCAGCGCGCGGTCCTTGGCGATGCGCCACTTCTGCCGTTGCCGGTCAGACTTGGACGCCAATCCGGCGCGCTGGCAGTCCTCATAATCTTCGAGCATTGTTGAGGTCATGACGTCCGGCGGCTTTTCGCCTCCGAGCACCGCGCTCACTTCGGCGGGCTTTGCTGCCGAACCCCGATGCAAAAGGGCCTCGAAACGCTTCAGGACGGCGTCGACCGGCAACTGCAACGCCGCATCGTTGGCTGGCGCATAAGCAAAACCCAGCGAGCGGGCCTGCACACAGGCGAGCTGATAGCGGGCGTCAGCGTCCGCGTCCTTCCCGCTTCGTACTTCCTTCCAGTATCGGGCCAGATCGCGGTCAAGTCGAGCCACGACCTCGCCGGCCTTCACGCCGCGCGGGTCGTCGGCGACCCTAATGCCGGTGCTGATGCGAACCGGGTTCCGGCGGTCGAACGCTGTAAACTCACCGGGCACCCGGCGCACCAGGAACCAGAACCCATTGTGCCGGTGCGGACGCGCGGCGGCGGACGGACGGCCCATGATTTGTTGCCCCATTTGTTGCACCCCACATCGCATTTTGCGTTGAGGTTGGAGCCGATTATCGAAGAAAAACGTGCAATTTCAAGGAAATAATTTGTTGCACTTTGGCGGATGGGGAGGACTGCAAGACGACGGATTTGTGGGACTTTTCAAAGATCGTACATTCCATTTCCCCCGAAAGTTCCCCCTTTGGAATCTGGTCGTCCGTATGTGTCCGCCAACCTCGTAGCGCTTGACCAGCCTGTGTATAACTCGCTCTCATTGAGGACGGCTTTCAATCCATTCGCAAACGTCAGATGCCCGCCAGGCCACGCGGCCGGGCCCCAGTTTGCGCTGACGAGGAAACAAGCCCAGAGTGACATAATTATAGATCGTGGCTCTTGAGAGCCCAGTTTTCGTCATCACGATCTTGATACTCCAGAGCGCGTCGTCGGGATGCTGTGATGTCGAGACGCCCGGTGATTTAGACAGATCAACCATTGTGCCTTTGCTGCTCCGATCCGCTTTGGATGGTTTGAGATGCGACCTCTGCATGCTCAATACTCCCATCTGAATTGTTCAACGCATCCGCGCTAGGCTGAACGGCACGATCCTGGAGCCGGGGAGCGGCCCGAACGATCGAATGAATCAACTTCAACACTGCAGATTGAGAAGTTGGCTGATGAACATGAAACCGTTACAGGGCAGACCATCGGCAATGAGTTTGTGAATAAGCGGATCTTCCCAAACGGGACAACGAGACTGACGAGCACGACCAACACGGTGCCGGACGCCAAGGCAGCCGTTCGCCAGCTTCGCATTTGCAAATCAGCGTCGGCAATGCGGCGATTCCAATCGCGGCGGGCGGCGAGATAACGGTTGATCTCTGTGCCGATCGAAGGCGGCGCAAAAATTGTGTGACGCAAATGGCGCGCCGGTCGGCGCTGGAACCGGGCCCAATCCGACGGAACCACGAACCAGGCTAACGCGGCGCTCTGGAGAACCAGCGCGGACGTGAAGGCGGTCTGATAGGCCACGACGGGGTGATGACCGGTGTCACTGGGCCAGAGACCGACGATGACGCCGAGCAACCATTGCAAGACGAAGGCAACGACAAGGTGC
>JANXWC010000017.1 GCA_025351355.1 Hyphomicrobiaceae bacterium | reverse complement strand
TTGCGCGATCAGGGCGCGCCCGAGGGGATCGTCGCCGTCATCGTCTACCCGATGAACGCCCTCGCCGAAGACCAACTAGACCGCATGCGCGGGCTTTTGGCCGGCAGTGGAATCACCTTTGGCATGTATGTCGGAAAGACGCCCGAGAACGAACGCGACGTCAGCGGCCATCGGTTGCCCGCAGGCAGGTCGAACGCGGATTATCAAGCGGTCTTGAAGAACTATCGCGATCAAGGCCGCCCCGACGCCGTTCATCCGGCGGAGGAAGTCTGTTCACGCGAGAAAATGAGGACGGTCGGCAGCCAACCACGAATCCTGCTTACCAACGTCAAGCAATTGGAACTTCTGTTGACCCGCCAGACAGACGTCAGCCTCTTTGCCGATGCCCGGCTGGACTTCCTGATCTTCGATGAGGCGCATACCTTTACCGGGATCAACGGGGCCGAGACGGCATGCCTCATCCGCCGCTTGCGCAAGTTCTGCGGCCGCGACGCCAGCCAAACAACCTGCGTGGCCACGTCGGCAACGATCGTGGATGCCAAGGAGCCTGACGCCGCGAGAAAGTTCGCCTGGCGCTTCTTCGGCGTGCCGGCCGAGACCGTGGTGACCATCAACGAAGAATATCAGCGCGACGAGTGGAAACCGCAGCGCTACATGCCGCCGGCGCCAGCGACTGATGCCAGCGCCCTGTTGAGCGAGAGCCTAGCGGCAGTCGATGCCGAGAATCCCGAACCGGCCGTGAGGGCCATTTATCCTAAATTGACTGGGCAAACGCTGGCTGAAGGCGATTGGAAGGAATCTCTGTTTGAGGATTTGCGGGGGAATGAGATTGCCGCCCAAATCCGCACGTCACTTTTGCGGCCCAGGGAGCTGTACTTGCTGCTTGGCGAACTCCAAAAGACGGTTGGAAGACCCATTTCTGAGGATGAGCTGCTGTGCTATCTGACTTTGGGAGCCGCCTCACTCAACGAAGGTCGCCCGCTGCTGCGACCTGTGGTCCACGGCTTTATCCGCGGCATAAGCGGCGCCGTGGTGACCTTTCCAAAGAGCAACGACCCAAAACTTTGGCTAAGTAGCGAAGACGAACTCAAGCGGGGAAATGACGAAAAGTGGTGGCGCCCTCGTGTATTCACATGCACGACCTGCGGCCAGCACTACTATGCGAGTTGCCTGAAGGATTTCGGATTCACAAAGACCGAGCCTGAAGGCGGCCAGCTTGCCGAGGAGGGGCAGCACTACTGGGAAGCGCTCGATGCGAACAATGGCGGAACGCGTGTCGTGCTAGTAGATCGGATCATTAGCCAGGAAGATGAAAGTGAACTGGAGGAAGCGGCGCGAACGCATTCCCTCTATTTCTGCCGCTACTGTGGCTCGGCGCACCCCTATGAATTCGGTCGCTGCCAGGGCTGCGGCAATAATGGCGAGCCCGTCAAGTTGTTCGTTGTGCGCGAAGGGGCGAAGAACCCAGGCCAGTTGAGCAGTTGCCTATCGTGTGGCGCCCGCGGAAAGCGGATGGGGCGCCGCTTCCGGGAGCCGATTCGTGAAGTCCGCGCGGTCAACGTGTCGGACGTCCACGTCCTGGCCCAAGACATGGTCCATCATGCCGAGCGAAAGCGGCTGTTGCTATTCGCCGATAACCGCCAGGACGCTGCCTTCCAGGCAGGGTGGATGAAGGACCACGCTCGTCGTTTCCGCCTTCGGACTCTTATGGCCGAGGCGATGAAGGCAAACCCTTGCACGATCGGCGACCTGACACTGAAGCTCAGCGAGGAATTGGACCAGAATGAAGGATTGTCCAGGGCGTTGATACCCGAAGTGTGGCGCGCCGTGCCCAGAGAGGGAAGCGGCGGAATGCATGAGGACGAGCGATTGCACTTCCTGCGGATTCAGGTTCTCAGGGAGGTAACGATGGCCGCCAACCAGCAGATCGGCCTAGAGCCCTGGGGACGGTTGATGGTCAAATACCGAGGGCTCGAATCGCCTTCACAATTCGTGCAGACTTGGTCGCGCAAGCTTGGCCTGCCGCCGGATGACTTGACCGCAGGCATCGCCACACTCCTGGACCACCTGCGTCGCAGCCGGTTGCTTTACGACGCCCGACGGGCCATTTTCTCGCGATATTGGAACGAGGGCGACCGCGAAGTTCAGCGCGGCTACCTGCCGGTGCTGCCGGGGCCGCGTGGCATGAAACTTCGCGCCGCGGCCGACGACGACAAAGGCCGCGTTTTTCAGTGGATCGGCACTCGGAACACGCTGGTCCGTGAGATCACCAAGAAATGGGGAGTGCCGGAAGATGAGATTCCCGTCTTCTTGGAACAGCTCTGGGCTCACCTGACCAATCCGGCCGTCGCGCTGCTTATCCCTGTAACGCTAAAAAGCAGCAAGGATCGGGCTTTACCGAACTGCAGCGGCGTCTACCAGATCGATTCCGGTAAGTTGCTGCTGCACGAGAACCACGGCTACTACCGCTGCAAGCGCTGTCGGCGCAAGATCATGCGGCGCCCGCCAAACAACAAGTGTCTCGCATGGCAATGCGACGGCGATCTGGAGTTCGTCGGCGAGGACCCCGACAACTACAACTTGCAACTGATCGACGATCGCTACTCGATGCTCCGGCCCGAAGAGCACACCGCGATGGTTCCCCAGGCCGAGCGCGAGCGATACGAGAATTTCTTCAAGGGTTCGGGCGATGTCGTGAATACCCTCGTCTGCACCCCTACGTTGGAACTTGGCGTCGATATCGGAGCCCTCGATTCCGTCCTATTGCGAAACGTGCCCCCGCGGCCGGCAAACTACTGGCAGCGGGCAGGTCGAGCCGGCCGGCGGCATCGGATGGCAGTAAACGTGGCATACTGCCGGCCAACCTCCCACGACCGGGCCTACTTCAATGAACCATTGAAGATGCTCGAAGGGCGGGTCGATCCGCCGGCTTTCAACCTGCGCAACGATGTTATGGTGGCCAAGCACGTTCATGCCACCATAGTAACGCGCCTATATCAGCTTGCCCGCGAGGGGGCAGGATTGGGTGAGGCCGATC
>JANXWC010000041.1 GCA_025351355.1 Hyphomicrobiaceae bacterium | reverse complement strand
GCAGCAGCGGATCGATGATTGCCCACTCGGCATCGCTGAGTTCGTAGCGACGTAGCTGTGCCATCCCAACCTCCCTCAGTTGGAATCATGAATCACTGTTCGCGCCGTTTGGGAATCCCGTTTATGAGTTTATGACCTAGTGCGCGGATCGGCCAAGTGATGTCGCTCACGATTATGAGAGCTGCCCAGCGTTTACACCCAACTCGGCTGCGGGAAGGTGCGACGGCAAAGTTTTCCCCAAGAATTCTCGGTGATGGCACCAGGGCCCGACGATCTTCCGGCCACAAACTGAGGTGGACGATAGCGCCAGTTCACTGAACAAAGATTCCGTAAACAGAACGTGTGCTACTGACACTCTCCGACTGCTCTCTTGCCATTCTTGCTCCTTCCGGCCCACAATTGGCTAATTGACGAAATTGGCCGAGGACTGTCGCCATGCCCGATCTTGAGACGTTTCAGCGCGACGCCCGCGCGTGGCTTGAAGCAAACTGTCCGCCCGAAATGCGCACGCCACCCAGAAACGAAGAAGACCGCTGCTGGGGCGGCAAGCGCTGGAAGTTCGAGTCGGCGGCGCAGAGAACATGGCTTGAGCGCATGGTCGCCAAAGGTTGGACGGTGCCGGAATGGCCGACCGCTTACGGTGGCGGCGGTCTCAGCCGAGAAGAGGCAAAGGTACTGCGCGCCGAGATGCGTTCGCTCGGCTGCCGCTCGCCACTCGACAGTTTTGGCATCTGGATGCTTGGCCCGGCCTTGCTGAAGTATGGCAGCGAGGAGCAGAAGCGGCATTACCTGCCACAAATCACGCGAGGCGAAATCCGCTGGTGCCAGGGCTATTCTGAACCCAACGCTGGCTCCGACCTCGCTTCGCTGCAAACCAAAGCTGAAGACAAAGGCGATCATTTCCTCATCAACGGGCAGAAGATCTGGACTTCCTACGCCGACAAGGCCGATTGGATCTTCTGCCTTGTGCGCACCGATCCTGCAGCCAAGAAGCATGAGGGCATCTCGTTCCTGCTGTTCGACATGACCTCTCAGGGTGTGTCGACCAAGCCCATCCTGTTGATCTCCGGTAAGTCGCCGTTTTGCGAAACGTTCTTCGACAACGTGAAGGTGCCCAAAAATCAACTCGTCGGAACTCTGAATAAAGGTTGGGATATTGCCAAGTATCTCCTTACGCACGAGCGCGACATGATCGGTAGCATGGGCGATGGCGGCGCCAATCGGCCGCTTGGCCAGGTCGCCGCGCAATCACTCGGCACCACCGCTGCGGGTGAACTGGCAGACCCTATGCTGCGCGCGGATATCGCCCATTTCGAGATCGACGAAGCGGCATTCCGGATGACCATGGAACGAGCCGGCGACATGATGAAGGCCGGCCAGGGCAACCCGGCTTTTTCCTCGGTCCTCAAATATTACGGCACCGAGCTCAACAAGCGTCGGCACGAATTGCTGATGAGTGCCGGTGGCACGGATGCGTTGGAATGGGAAAGCGACCGCTCACACAATGGCGCACGCGCACGTAACTGGCTGCGCACGAAGGCCAACTCGATCGAGGGCGGTACCAGTGAAGTGCAGCTCAATATCGTTGCGAAACGCATTCTGGGCTTGCCCGACGCGTAAGATCATTAACTCGTTCGTACACTTTTCAAAACGGGATCGCGCATGGCGCTGCTGCTGACCGAAGAACAAACAATGCTGCGAGACAGCGTGCGCGGCTTCCTGGCCGACCACGGTCCGATATCGCAACTGAGGCGGTTGCGTGACAGCCGCGATCCCGTCGGTTTTTCACGCGACCTCTGGGCACAGTTCGCCGATATGGGCCTCACAGGACTGCTGGTGCCCGAAGCGTTTGGCGGCACCGGGCTGGGCCACGTCGAGGCCGGTCTGGTAATGGAAGAGATCGGTCGCAACCTGACACCGTCTCCATTCCTGGCAACAGCTTTGCTTGCCGCATCAGCGATCGCGCGCGCTGGAAGCGTCGATCAAAAATCAACCTATCTGCCAACAATTGCGTCGGGCAAGCTGATCGCCGCCGTGGCCGTCGATGAGGGACCGAAACACCGCCCACACGCTATCGAAATGACTGCCAAGCGCCACGGCAATGGCTTCGTTCTGGACGGCGCCAAGGCCATGGTGGTCGATGGCCATGCCGCTGATGTGATGATCGTTGCCGCCAGAACGTCAGGGACCGCTGGCGATAAGGGCGGCATCACGCTTTTTCTGGTCAACCCAAAAACGGCTGGTACTGCCATAGAGCGCACCATCATGGTGGACGCTCACAATTCGGCGCGCGTCGAGTTTCGCGGCGTCGCCGTTGACGCCGACGCCGTGTTAGGCGACGTCGACCAGGGCGGCGATATCCTCGCCGGCGTCCTCAATGTCGGCCGCGCAGCGGTTGCCGCCGAACTCGTCGGCGTCGGCGAGGAGGCATTCAGCCGCTCTATCGCCTACCTCACAGAGCGCACTCAGTTCGGCAAGACAATTGGCCAGTTTCAGGCACTGCAACACCGTGCGGCGCACCTCTATAGCGAGCTGGAGATTACGCGCTCTGCCGTTTTGAAGGCCTTGCAGGTGCTCGACGACGATTTCGCTAACGCGACCGCATTCGTGGCCATCGCCAAGGCGCGGGCGGGAAAATCAAGTACTCTCGCCGTGCAGGAAGCCGTTCAAATGCATGGCGGCATGGGCATGACCGACGCGTTCGACATCGGCCTGTTCATGAAACGCGCCCGCGTCGCCCAAGAACTATTCGGTGATTTTAACTTCCAAGCCGTCGCGCTGGCGCAACTCAAGCAATACTGATTTTTTGAGCAAGTTCAGTTATGCCACTCCAAGCGCCTGACGCAGCGATTTGACGATATCTTGCGCGCGCGCTGGTTTCGTCACGATTGTGCGCGACGCCCATTCCGCTGGGAGCGTATCCTGCTCGAAATGTCCCGATGAAAAAATAAACGGTATTCCACGACCAGCAAGAATGCGCGCCACCGGCCAGATCTCCTCGTCCTCAAGCATTATATCCAGAACGGCGCCCGTGAGTTTTGCTTCTGTGGCGGTCCGCTCTGCGTCGCGCAAGGTCGCTAGTGGCCCGATAACCTCCGCGCCGGCTTCGCGCAGAAGATCTTCCAGGCTCATAGCAATGATCGCGTTGTCTTCAACGACGAGAATGTGCTGGCCCGTCAAAGTGTTCGAACGCATCTAATTCTCTCAATTCGGTAAGACGGCGCCAACCACGCCATCGCGACCCTTGTTCACGCGAGTTTCGCTTGCGATAAATCTGTCTTGGTGCACGCGCAAGCGCCACAAGAGTCCATTAGGTTCGAATGCAAGCACTATTTTAGCGTTATAAGTCTTTGCCAGCATGTCTCTTATGAGCGTGCTGCCAAATCCGATCTGAATTGGTTGCTCGACACTCGGTCCGCCGTACTCCCGCCAATCAAACTCGAAAACCTGCGCCCCGTCATCACCAGATGTAAGTTCCCAACGAGCGTCGACGCAACCACCGAGTGCCGAGAGCGCCCCATATTTTAGAGCATTCGTGGCGAGTTCGTGCAACACGAGACCGAGGTCCTGCGCCGCATTCGGCTTGAGCACGACTTGGCTGCCGTTAACGACCAGCTTTTGCGCGCCATCGAGAAAAGGCGCAAGTTGGTTCCGCACCAGTGCTTCGACTTCGACGCCTTCCCAATCGTTGCGGACCAGCAATCCAATCGAGCGGCTCAAGCCTTCGACCCGCTGAGTAAACAGAAGTTGGAATTCGGCCGCATCATTTGTCGTACGTGACGTTTGCCATGCCATGGCTTGCACCACCGCCAGTGTATTCTTTGTGCGGTGCGACAATTCACGCATCACAAGCCGCACATGGTTCTCACGTTCCTTGCGCGAGGTGATGTCGCGCATGATGCCAGTGAAATGCGATTCGCCGCCGACGCTCCATTGAGCGACGGATAGTTCGATTGGAACCGTAGTGCCGTCTTTTCGAAGCCCGGTGGCTTCCCGGCCGGCGCCGAGAAGCTCGATTGCTGCTCCTGATCTGCCGATTACCACGCCACCTTTTACTTCCCCGGCGAAGCGATCCGCCATCAGAATTGCCACACTTTTACCTATGGCTTCGTCAGCAGCGTAACCAAACATGTTTTCCGCCGCTGCGTTGAAGCTTTCGATGTGGCCCTCGGCACTGATGACGACGATTGCATCTGTTGCCGTGTCGACAATCGCCTTCAGTCGCGCCTCACTCTCTCTCAAAGCCCGTTCCGCAATTGCCCGCTCGGTGACATCTTCCGCGTAAATCGTTATGCCCCCGATGGCACCTTCTACGGTATGCCAGGGACGCAATTCCCACTGCAGGATTTGTTCTACACCGTCGGTCCTTGGAAAGACTTCGTTGTCGGCCTGCAGGGTTTCGCCCGCAAGGCCGCGTCGATGATTTGAACGCCACGTCTCCGTCAAACCCGGATTGAGATCGTACAGCGACTTCCCAACCAGATCAGGAATTTGCCGGTCAAAATAGATCTGCCAACGTTTGCTGGCTGCCATGTATCTCATTTGATTGTCGAACATGGCGATCGCCGCCGGTGTCTGGTCGACGAAGCGTTGTAGCCTTGCCTGGCTGTCAGCCAGCACCTGGGTTACCTGCTTGCGATCCCGCTCAGCGAGCATGAGTGTATTAGCCAGAACATTGATTTCACGAATGGCGCTGCGTCCAAACCCCGAATTTGCGCCGCTCGTATCATCCTTGTTTGAAGCAAACCGCATCAGTGGACGACTGATGAGGTAAGCACCCACGGCCGCAAACATCAGCCCTATAAATGTCATCAAGATTGCTTCCAGAACCAGCCGTTGATTTTGCCGGTTGGCCGCTACATCGACGCGCGCTTCGTCGACCCCGGCCAACGCCGTCCACTGCCAGGGCAACTGCTTCCATGTTGTAAACACCGGCGTGCCTTCAACACTCAAAGTGCGGTCCCATCCACTGGTCGCCGATCGGGATTTGCGCCAAGCCGATGGGGAAACTGGCTTTCCAATCCACTGGTCCGCATTGAGATTGCGCGCCACAATGCGACCGCCACGGTCGGCGACGGCATAGATCCAACCCTCGGGACTGATGCGCTGCAAGGCTCCCGTCAACTCACCGATCGGCATTCGCAGATTGACCACCAACCCGCGTGCCTGAATGGGATACGAAATCGTGATCATTTGAAGGTGTTTTCGCGTCACTCCGACATGTAGGTCGGATACGAGTGGCTGACCGGTCTGCAGCGCCACCCCAATCGAGGGCTCGGGGAGATTGGAGCGCCCGCTATCGCCAACATTAAAGTCATAGCGAGAATTAATAAGCTGCCGGCCGGCGCCGTCCGTTACGATGATCCAGGAGTCGGTTCCCGCTACGGCCGCTTTGGCCTGTGCTCGAAATATCTCCGCGTCAGCCTGCATCAACGCCGAGCCGGCATGAAGTGCGGGTGATGTAGACAGCCCCTGCAAAAGAGCTATGCGCGCCTCAATGCGCGTCGACAGAACTTGAGCGATATCGTCAACCGCACTCGCGCCAGAAGACTTTATCGCCTCCAGATGTTGTGCATTGATCCGTTGAGATTGGGCGACCATGAAAACCAAGGCCGGCATCAGTGCCGCGATAACCAAGCCTCCAAGGACGCCGTTGAGCGAAATTTCATCCACGCCCCAGTTGTTCGCCAGCAATGTGCCACTCAGCACAAGGAACCCCAGTGCCATGGGCAGCGATACCGACATAATTCCGGGAAACTGTCGCTCGCCGAGCGTCACGAGAAAATCAACGAAGGCCAGCATCCCTATCGTGCCGACGATGCCCGCCATAATACGGACCATTCCCACCGACAGCCGTTGCATGGCAATTGCCGCGCCGCCGATAGTCAGACCTACAGCTGCAACATTCAAAAACTTGAGCGGTGCTTGGGCTGCCTCTGTCGTAGGACCCAGGATCAACAGTGTGCGCAGGCAAGCAACCGCTCCGACCGCCGCGACTATTACGCCGCACAAGGTGCGCCAGCGCGCATGTTCAGCCAGCACGAAGATCTGCGCCAGCCCGGCAACCGCAAGGCCAAGCGCCGGAAGTGCACTGCCAAGCCCATTGTCGGCAGACGCAATCATTGCCGCCGCCGCCAGTGCGAGTAGTGCAACGAACGCTAGGCGCCGATAGACGGGCACTTCGAAGTTTTGGCCGCGCAAGACGAGCCTCTTTGTTTTATCCTCTTTACCCGATTTTGCAGACTGCAACCCTTCATTTCATCAATAACACCTTCCCTAATCGACGCAATTTATCCTAAATCCGCTCGCCGTAATGTTGCTTGGCATTTGCTCGTGGCATGGCTGATAGTACAATCGTTTGACGACCCAGCCTACGGGGTCAGCGGTCGATCTATGCCTCTATCAAATTTCGCCGGGTTTGTCGGAGCCTTTCACGATGGTTAAACACAAGCTGCCCGCCAATCTGCGCAGTGCGCGGTGGTTTGCACCGGACGACTTCCGCTCGTTCGGACATCGTTCCCGCATGAACCAGATTGGCTACGCGGTTGAGGAATTTCGCGGCAAGCCGATTATCGGCGTGATTAACACGTGGTCGGATTTTGCCCAGTGCCATGCCCACTTCAAGACGCGTGTCGAGGACGTTAAGCGCGGTGTGTTGCAGGCCGGCGGCTTTCCCGTTGAGTTGCCCGCCATCTCGCTTTCAGAGAGTACCGTTAAACCAACAACCATGCTCTATCGCAACTTCCTTGCGATGGAGACTGAGGAGCTCATCCGATCGCAACCGGTCGATGGCGTCGTGCTGATGGGCGGCTGCGACAAGACTACACCGGGTCTCATCCTCGGCGCCATCAGTGCCGGCGTACCTGCCATATTTGTGCCGGCCGGCCCGATGCTGCGCGGCAATTGGCAAGGCAAAACCCTCGGCTCGGGCTCAGACGCTTTCAAATATTGGGACGAACGGCGCGCCGGGAATATCTCGTCCAAGGATTGGAGCGAGATGGAGATGGGCATCGCTCGCTCTTTCGGTGTGTGCATGACGATGGGCACCGCATCTACAATGACGGCGCTGGCCGATGTGGTCGGCTTGTGTTTACCAGGCACGTCGTCGATCCCCGCCGCCGATAGCAATCATATCCGCATGTGCTCGGCTGCCGGCCGACGCGCCGTGGAAATGGTCTGGGAGGATCTTACGCCAAATAGGATTCTGACCAAACAGGCTTTCAAGAACGTCATCGTCACAGCCATGGCGATGGGGTGTTCGACCAATGCCGTTATTCACGTGCTGGCCATGGCGCGCCGCGCCGGTCATGATATCGGTCTCGCCGATTTCGACGCTGCCAGCCGCGCAGTGCCTGTCATCGCCAATATCCGCCCGAGCGGCGACACATACCTGATGGAGGATTTTTATTACGCCGGCGGTCTGCTCGGCCTTCTGACGCGGCTGAAAGACCATCTTGATCTCGACCAGATCAATGTATCGGGCAAAACCTGGAAGGATTCTCTAGAAGGTGCGCAGGTCTTCAATGACGACGTCATCCGCCCCCTGAACAACGCCATCTACGACGAGGGTGCACTTGCCGTTCTTAGGGGTAATCTGGCACCCGACGGCTGTGTTATCAAGCCAAGTGCCTGTGAAGCGCGGTTACTTAAACACACCGGACCTGTACTGGTGTTCGATGACTATGCGACACTCAAGGCGAACATCAATCGCGACGATCTTGAGGTCACAGCCGACCACGTCTTGGTGCTGCGCAATGCAGGACCTCAGGGCGGCCCGGGAATGCCGGAATGGGGCATGTTACCGATCCCGACAAAGCTTGTGAAACAAGGCGTGCGTGACATGGTCCGCATCTCCGACGCGCGCATGAGCGGCACCAGCTACGGCGCTTGCATCCTGCACGTGGCGCCCGAATCCTATGTCGGCGGCCCCCTCGCGCTGGTGAAAACAGGTGACAGCATAACCGTCGACGTCGCCGCCCGCACAATCCATCTCGAAGTTTCCGACGCAGAACTCGCAAAACGCCGCGCCGTACTGCCGAAGCCTGAACCCCGTTACGAACGCGGCTACGGCTGGATGTTTTCGCGTCACATCAAGCAGGCGCACGACGGCTGCGACTTTGACTTCCTCGAGACCACGTTCGGCGCACCGGTCCGCGAACCCGACATTTTCTGATATCGAATTACCAATTGGGAATGACCATGACAAAACTGTCCAACACCACACGCGACAAATTGAAAGCTGTTTCCACGGCGACCCTTTGCACGGCGTTGTTCAAGCGTGGGCTGCGCAATCAGATGATCCAGGCCGTGCTACCGCTCGATGCGAATAAACCAACGATGGTCGGCGAAGCCTTTACGTTGCGCTATATCCCGGCGCGCGAGGACCTCAATCCGATCACCGTGTTCCAGGATCGCAGCCATCCACAGCGCAGGGGTGTCGAAGATTGCCCACCCGGCGCCGTCTTCGTCATTGACAGCCGCAAGGATGCACGCGCGGCATCCGCCGGCGGAATTCTCGTCACTCGCCTGATGCAGCGAGGCGTCGCCGGCATCGTTACAGATGGTGGATTTCGCGATGCCGCTGAAATTGCTAAACTTGCAATTCCTTCGTTCCACCAGCGGCCGTCGGCGCCGACCAATCTCACCCTGCATCAGGCAGTGGAGACCAATGTACCGATCGGTTGCGGCGACGCGCCGGTTTGGCCGGGAGACGTCATCGTTGGAGACTCGGATGGGGTCGTCGTTATCCCCGCGCACATGGCAGATGACATAGCGGCGGAAGCCGTCGAGATGACGGCGTTCGAGGATTTCGTGATCGAAAAGGTCGGTGAAGGCCGCTCCATCCTTGGCTTGTATCCGCCCACTGACGAGAAAAGCAAAACTGATTTCGCGGTTTGGCGCAAGCAACACAACCGCTAATCGTCACAGGCACCTCTCGCTTCGGAACACTTCGCATGGCACACGCCGCACCCGCCAAGATTTTCGACCGCATCCATCCGTTTGCGGGGCGCGACGTCAACTGGTTGCTCGACGAACGTGCGGCCACGCGCGGGGCGCATCCATTCCTCGTCTGGGAGCCCTTCGTCGGGGAACGCAGGTCATGGACCTACCGCGAGTTCCGGGCCCATGTTTTAAGGGTTGCCGCCGGTCTGGCAATTCGGGGCATCAAGGCGGGCGACGCCGTTCTCGTTCACCTCGACAATTCGCCGGAACTTGAATTTCTATGGTTCGCGTGTGCCCGCGTCGGGGCAATCGTCGTTACCACGAACACGCGTTCTTCCGCTGACGAACTCACGTACTTTGCTGCCAACTGCAAAGCGGTCGCCGCGATCACGCAGCCCGAATTGGCGGCACTGGTAGCCAATTCAGCAACCGGTATTCGCTGGCTGGCCGTCACCGACCATCGCGCCGACGGCAGTCCGGCAGACGCGGCAGACGTTCCGCGGGCCAGCATCCGGTTTTCTGAAATCGATGGCGACCCGGGCGAATTGCCCCAACTCGCGCCCGATCCCTGGCGGCACGGGTCTGTCCAGTATACGTCAGGCACGACATCGCGTCCAAAGGGCGTGCTGTGGACCCACGGCAACGCCTTGTGGGGCGGACGCACCTGCGCAGTC
Source organism: Hyphomicrobiaceae bacterium (assembly GCA_025351355.1). Classification (GTDB taxonomy): domain Bacteria; phylum Pseudomonadota; class Alphaproteobacteria; order Rhizobiales; family Hyphomicrobiaceae; genus JABFRJ01. The sequence continues at coordinate 18,900 of JANXWC010000041.1, read as the reverse complement.
CACGAGGGGTTGACGGAAAAAGATGTGCATCTCGTCATGATGCCAACGTTCCATACCAACGCGCGCACGTACTCCATACTTTCGTCGATGTGGGCAGGCGGCACCGTCGTGCTGATGCCGCGCTTCTCCGCTTCCCGCTTCTGGGATGTCGCACTTCGCAATAAGTGTACATGGGCGTCGATGTTGCCGTTTTTCTGCAAGGCGCTTTTGCAGCAGCCGGTGCCGTCGCATCATTTTCGCAAGTTTGGCATGAGCGCCAACGAACCGCCGTTCGATCAGCATTTCGGCGTCCACTCGATGGGGTGGTGGGGCATGACCGAAACGATCAGCCACGGCATTGTTGGCGATGCGCTGATGCGCAACCGTCCGATGACTACGGGTCGCCCCGCGACGGGCTACGAGATCCGGATACTCCATCCGGACGGCACACCGGTGGCACCTGGCGAGACCGGTCATCTCGAATGCCGCGGCGTGCAGGGCATCCAGATGTTTCTCGAATACCTCGGCAATCCGGAAGCGACGGCTCAGAGCTTTACGCCGGATGGTTGGTTCATGACCGGTGATCGCGTACGCCTCGAACAAGACGGTTACATCACCTTTGCCGATCGCGACAAGGACATGCTGAAGGTCGGCGGAGAGAATGTTGCTGCATCAGAGATTGAGCGGATCATCGCGTTAGTGCCCGGCGTCTATGAGAATGCCGTGGTGGCGCAGAAACACCGAATGCTCGACGAGGTACCCGTGGCGTTTGTGATACCGGCGCCCGGCATGTCGACGGCCGCGCATGCCGACCTCAGCCAACGCGTGCTTGCGCTCTGCCGAGAAAAGCTCGCCGACTTCAAGGTGCCGCGTGCCGTTTACATCGTCGCCGAGATGCCGCGCTCAACTTTGGAGAAGGTTCACAAGGCGGAATTACGCAAGGGACTGCCGGAAATTGGCTGATAAACCGGCTTATGCGTTGCGGCCAAGTTGCGTCAAAACGTGAGCGATACTCAAAGCGCGTGACCACTAAGCCCGACAAAGCCCAGGTACCCTGTATAGATGCCAACAATCATGATCAGCGCACCCGATACATAGGGCGCATTGCGCGCGAACGCCTCGAAGCCCGGCCAGTGTCGGGAAACCCGATTGACACTCAATGCCGCCGCCACGCCAACCGTTACCATGGTCAGCGCGAGCCCTACGCTGAAGCATAATACGAGCGTTGCCCCCAGCACGAACTGCTTCAGCTGCAAGCATAGAAGCAAAATCGTTATCGACGCCGGACAGGGAATGAGCCCGCCTGTCAACCCGAACATGACGATCTGCGCTGTCGTTACTTGGGTGTTGGCGAAGCGCTTGCGGATATCTTCGGCATGCTCGCGCTCGTGTTCGGTTTGGCCCGCCTGATGATCGAACTGCGATAAGGGATGTGAGTGATCGTTATCACGATGTCTATCGTGGCTGTGTTGATGCCCGTGATCATGGTCATGATCGTGGTCGCGTGGGCCGTGACCGTTCCTGTCGGCCCACGTCTGCCACATCATCCATATCGCGACGGCGACAATCAGCGTCGCCGAGATTAACTGGAAATACGGTTCCGACGATTCAGCGTTGAACTGAGAGCCGAAATACATGCCGGCCAAGGCAATGGCCCACACCACGGCCGTGTGTGAAAGGGTCGCCGCCAAACCTAGCAATACCGCCTGAACGACGGTGCCGCGCACGGCAACAATGAAGGCAGCCATCATCGTTTTAGAGTGACCGGGCTCAAGGCCATGGAGCGCGCCAAGCATCACCGAGCTTGGGACAAAAAGCCAGGCGTTACCAGATTGAAGCAGAGTCGCGAAATCGGTCATACGCACAACCATACAGTACATTACGGCGGGTTGCAGGTGACATCCTACCCACGTCGCGAAAATCGAAGCATCAGCTGCGTCCGGATATTGTCGGTTTCTGGGCAGCAATCCAAGGCGGTTGCTCTCAGTAGTTCAAGGCATACGTTTGGCAACTTCCTCCAACATGACCTCCGTCGCACCCCCGCCGATCGCCTGCACGCGCGCGTCACGCGCCATCCGCTCAATCGTTGTCTCCCGGATGAAACCCATCCCGCCGTGGAACTGCAGGCAGTCGTACATCACTTCGTTGACCAGCGTACCGGCCAGCGCCTTGATCATGGATACTTCCTTGACGACGTCCTGACCCTGGGCATCCCGCCAGGCAACCTGATGAATCAATGCCCTGGTAGCCGCCACCTGTGATGCCCTGAGTGCGAGTTTGTGACGGATCACCTGCTTGTCCCACAAGGTGCCACCGAACGCCTTGCGCGCCTGCACCCATTCAACAGCCAATTCAATGGCACGTTCCGCTTCGCCCATAGACTGCGCGCCAAGGACAATGCGCTCGTTCTGGAGGTTTCCGGCCAGTGCATAAAAACCCCGATGTTCCTCACCCAGCAGATTCTCGGCCGGAATACGGCAATCTTCGAACACCAGTTCGGCAGTATCGCTGCACAACCAGCCGTGCTTTTTCAGCGGCCGCGCAACGCGAAAGCCCGGCGTCCCCTTCTCGACGATAAACATTGAAATGTCGCGATTGCGCCCGGGTTGCCCGGTCTTTGCGGCGACGAAGAAAACATCGCCATAAACTCCGTTGGTGATGAACATCTTGGAGCCGTTGATCACCCACTCACCACCGTCACGGCGCGCTGTCGTGCGCATGCTGGCCAGATCGGAGCCAGCGTCGGCCTCGGTCATGGCCACGGCCGTGATCTTACGACCGGCGACGATGTCGGGCATGTACCGCGCCTTTTGTGCGGCCGACCCGGCGCGATCAAGATGCGGGCTGGCCATATCGGTATGGACCAGAACCGTCACGGCAAAGCCGCCGAAGCCGGAGCGGCCCAGTTCCTCTGCCAGCACGACAGTTGCCAAGGTATCGAGCTCGCTGCCGCCGTATCGGCTGTCATAGCGTATCCCGAAAAGTCCCAGTTGGCCCATGTCGGCCAGGATTTCGCGCGGGACAAACCCGCTTTCCTCCCAGCTCTCCGCATGGGGGATGACGCGCGTTTGCACGAACCGCCGCACCGTTTGCCGCAGCAATTCATGCTCCGGCGAAAAGAAGGGCGAGACCTGCATCGATCGATTGGGTGGATTGACCATTCTGTGACTCCGGGCGGGAGTTGTGATCTATCCGGTAGGTTGGCGCGCGCGTCAATTCTGTGTCCGGCGCACCCGACCCCAAGGGCTGAAATTGCATAAGTGATCAATAACTCAGCGTCGCCACCGCCCGCAATTCGTCGGCTGCGCAGCTGCGAAACCCGAAGAACTCGAGATAGGCAGGAATTTGTTCAAATAACATGTCGATGCCCGGTTGGTAGTCGCAACCCCGAGCCCTTGCTGCGGCAAGAAAAGGGGTAATTTCCTGCTTCATGACGACTTCACCAACAAAAGTGCGAGGTTCGAGGCGCGTCACGTCGACGGGCAGCGGATCTCCGTCTTTCATACCGAGCGGCGTCGCATTGACGATCACATCGAACCCGACCGGATCTTTGGAGCCCACGCCGATGGCAAGTGCTGGGTAGTTCGCGCGCAGCCGCTCGGCAAGGCCTGACATCGAGCCGGCGTCCGGATCGAAGATCGCCAGTTCACCAACGCCTGCCTTGGCCAGCGACGCCGCAATGGCTGATCCGACACCGCCACACCCCACGACCAGCACCCGCGCACCGACGAGCGGGCGCCCTTTGCGGGATACGCCGCGCACGAAACCCTCGCCGTCGAACATGTCGCCGATCAATTTTCCGTCGGCGCCGAGCCGCACGGCATTGCACGCGCCGGCAACCTTCACGGTCGTCGATATTTCGTCCAGCAACGCAACCGTGGTGACTTTGTGCGGCATCGTTACCAAAGCGCCGTGGATGTTGGAAAGCTTGAAAACCAGCGGAAGAAAGGCGGCATATTGTTGCGGCCGACAGCCCATCGGCACTACGACAGCATCAATTCCGTGCTTGGCAAAGTACGGGTTGTAAATCATCGGCGCCTTGAACGTCGCGGTCGGATAGCCGAGATGCGCGATAAGCTTCGTATTTCCGGAAATCATGTCAGCGCTAACTTTGCAATAAAACGAGGGTCAGACTTTCGGCGCGGGCTGTTCATGGAGCCGACGGGCCATGTGGCGAAGCGCCAGTTGATATCCGTGCGTCCCGAAGCCGGCCATCACCGCATCCGCTCTATGCGATACATAGGAATGATGGCGGAACGTCTCACGCTTATGAATCTGACTGATATGCACCTCTATCACGTCACGTTCAAACGTGTTGAGCGCATCAAGCAAAGCTACCGACGTATGGGTAAACGCTGCCGGATTGATGACTATACCGCCGGCCGCCTCGCGCGCTTCATGGATCCAATCGATCAACTCATACTCTCGATTGCTCTGGTGGAACTCAAGGTCCAGCTTCAGTTCCTTGGCCAGCGAGCGACAATCGCGCTCCACGTCGGCCAGCGTTTCATGGCCGTAGATGTGCGGTTGGCGCTTGCCGAGCAGGTTCAAGTTGGGACCATTGAGTATGTAGATGAGGCGGCTCATTGCGGCAATCTCCTCGAAGTCAATGATGGCGCAGGATCTCGCCGAGGAAAGCCCGCGTGCGTTCATGGCGCGGCGCGGTAAAGAAATCCTTGGGATGCCCCTCCTCGATGATCTCCCCCGCGGCCATGAAGATGACGCGGTCGGCGACCTGGCGGGCGAATCCCATTTCGTGCGTTACGCAGATCATTGTCATGCCGTCTTCGGCAAGCGAAATCATGGTGTCGAGCACCTCCTTCACCATTTCCGGATCCAGCGCCGAGGTGGGCTCGTCGAACAGCATGACCTTGGGCTCCATGCACAACGCGCGCGCAATGGCGACCCGTTGCTGTTGGCCTCCACTCAACTGGGCCGGATACTTGTCGGCTTGATCGAGAATTCTGACGCGGTCGAGGAGGCGCCGCGCAATCGCTTCGGCCGCTTTTTTGTCGAGGCCCCGAGTGCGCATCGGCGACAGCGTGCAGTTCTGCAGCACCGTCATATGGGGAAATAGATTGAACTGCTGGAATACCATGCCGACCTCGCGGCGAATGGCATCTATGATTTTGGGATCGTCGCCAAGGACTTTCCCACCCACGGTAATGCGACCCTTGTTATAGGCCTCGAGATGATTGATGCAGCGGATCAACGTCGATTTACCCGATCCAGACGGTCCGCACAGGACGATTTTTTCGCCCGTGCGAACCGTCAGGTCGATGTCTGACAGAGCCTTGAACTGGCCGTACCATTTCTCCACGTGCTCCATGACGATCATGGGCACTGACGCAGAAGTGGGCGACGACGATTGAGCAACTTCTAGCGTAACTGTCACGGCTGCGGCTCCGACATTGGCAAATCAGTTGACGGTGAACGTCACGCCCTCGACGGACGCGGAATTGAAGTCCGGCACCGGGACTTTCATCCACTTGGCATAAGCCTTGGCGAGTTCGCCGTTGGCCTTGATTTTGTCGATGAACGTGTTGAGCGCGGCGTTCAGCTCCTTGTCGCCGAGCTTGGCGCAGGCGCCGTTATACAGCCGGGTGAATTCCAGCTTGTTCTCGTAGAGACCCGGCTTCTGCGGCTCGATGCGCTCCATGTAGAACATGTTTCCACCGACGGCCTGCACCTGGCCGGAAATGAGCGCCTGGATGGTGGCTGCGTCATCGGCAAAGCGACGGATCACAGTATCAGCGGGCGCGTTCTTGGTGATCTGCGTATCCTGGATGCTGCCCTGCGGCACGCCGATCGACACCTTCTTCATGTCGTCGTTGACCTTGACCGCATCGGCCTTGGCGCCGACGAGATAGATGATGTTGGCGACATACGGCTTTGAATACTGCACCGCTTTGGCGCGTTCGGCAGTCATAGCCATCGTGGCGAACAACACATCCACGCGACCCGTGGTCAGCGCGGGGATGCGGTTGGCGACGGCCAGCGGCATGAACTCGGCCTTGACGCCTAATTCAGCCGCAAAAAGGCGACCAATGTCGGCATCGAAACCGTCCTGTACGCCCGTCGGGTTGACGAACCCCCAAGGCGAATTATCTCCTTGGATGCCGATGACGACGGTGCCTTTTTTCTTGATGTCGGCGACGCTGTCGGCATAGGCGACTGTGGCGCCGATTATTGCAACCGCGGCCCAACCTAGACCGACTAGCATTGCTTGCCGGCGCGTCGAATTGATGAACTTCGTTATCACTTCATATCTCCTTGTTTCGCTTCCCCAGGCATTGTTGCGACCCATTATCTGGAGGTCGCAGCAAACTTGCGCTCGAGCCGTGTGCCATAAAGCGATAACGGCCAGCAAATGATGAAATAGAGCAAACCGACAACGCTGTAGACGATCAGCGGCCGGAAGGTCTGATTGGCAATGAACTTTCCAGCCAACGACAGCTCAATGAAACCGACGAGAGCCGCGAGCGAAGTGCCCTTGATGAGCTGCACGAGAAAGCCGACCGTTGCCGGCAGCGAAATGCGCAACGCCTGCGGCAGAATGATATCCTTCATGCGCGGCCAATAGCTGAGCGCAAGCGCATTCGCCGCCTCCGTCTGTCCGCGAGGAACGGCCTGGATGGCGCCACGCCATATCTCACCCAGATAGGCGCTGGCATGCAGCGTGAAACCAATTGCCACGGCGATCCAAGCATCGAGCTTCAAGCCGAGCAGCGGTAAGCCGAAATAAACGACGAACAACTGCATCAACAGCGGCGTGCCCTGGAACACCGCAATATAATACTCCGCTATCTTGGCGGTGATCGCGTTTGGCGAGGTCCGCAGCAACGCAATCAACAGGCCGAAAACCGCGCCCGTAACGAAACCGACAGCTGAAAGTGCCAGCGTCCACTTGAGCCCCGACAATAAAAACAACAGCTCCTGACCACTCATGATGCCCTCACTTCACGGGGTAGCTGAAATAGCGGCGGGATAGTGCATTGAAGCCCACAGCCATCAGTGATGAGATGATCAGGTACATGATCGTGACCGTGAAATAGACCTCGAACGTGCGGAACGAATTGCCGTTGATGATCTCTGCTACCGAGGTCAGCTCGTAGGCCGCGATCGCCGAAGCGACGGAAGTGGTGAGCGTCAGCAGCGTGAACTGGCTGGTGAGCGACGGATAGATGGCGCGCAAGGCCGGCTTGAGCACGATGAGGCGGAATACCTGGGTCCGGTGCAGCCCCAACGCCAACCCGGCTTCGACCTGCCCCTTGTTGATCGATTGCACGCCGCCACGAATTATTTCAATCGCGTAGGCACCGCCATTGACGCCGAGCGCGATAATCGCCGTGGCCGTCGGACCTAGCTTGAGAAGATTGCCGGGCTTGTCCATCAAGCCAAGATTGAAAATCGCTACACCTAATTGCTCACCGAGCAACGGCAACGCGAAAAAAATGAAGTAGCATTGCACGAGAAACGGCGTGTTGCGGATCAACTCGACGAAAGTCATCACCAGCCAGCGCACCGGCGGGAAATGCGAGTGCCTCAATATGACGCCGCCAATGCCGATGACAGTCGCCAATATCATGCCGGAGATTGCCAGTGCGAAAGTCCCGAGACAGCCCTTGAGCAGGCTCGGCATACCCTCCCAGACCGGACTGAAATCGAACGCGTAGCCCACGTTTCCTCCAAAGAAACGACCTCGATTGGTTGGTTTTCCAACTCATTTACGGCTTTGTGTACTAACTGGTTACATTGCGCAAGCGAAATTAACAGTTCCGTACATTTTCTGCTCGCGCTATGAACGGGGTTGTTTGGAGGCAGCTAACTGCCAGTTCCTTGAGAGCCCTGATGAGCATCGTTAAATCGCCCGCACGAAGGCGCCGCGCACCAGAAATCCGCCGGCAGAACCCGGAAGCCGTCCGTCAAGATATTCTGACGGTCGCTACGGCGGAATTTGCAGAGAACGGGTTCAGTGGCGCGCGCGTGGACGAGATTGCCGCGCGCACGCGCACCAGCAAACGGATGATCTATTATTATTTCGGCGATAAAGAGGGACTATTCGTCGCCGTTCTGGAGGCTGCCTACGCCCGCATCCGTGAAATTGAAAGCGGACTTGATCTCGCAGGACTGCCGCCGATGGAAGCAATGCGCCGGCTTGCCGAATTCACTTTTACCTACCAGAACGATAACCCAGATTTTGTACGACTGGTCATGGTCGAAAATATTCATCGCGGATCGCATCTGGCACGATCTGCTAAGATCCAGGCGCTCAACGTCTCCGTCTTGCAAACTCTCCGTGAAACCTATGAGCGCGGCGTCGCAGACGGTGTCTTTCGTCCGGGCCTCGACATCATCGATATCCACATGACCATGAGTGCGCTCGCATTTTTCAATGTGTCCAATCGTTCGACGTTTTCGCTGATCTTCAAGCATAACATGGGATCGCGAACTGCGCTTACGCGGCGGCGCCAGGCTGTCGCGGAAACGGTCCTCGGTTACCTCCGGCGCTGACGGACTTATACCGACGGTCAAAAAAATGACCGTCGGTATCAGATTCTTGGTTTGCGCGCGGCCGCCCCACCAACCCCGCGCGCGTACCATCGGTCAAGAATAATGACCGCTGGTATTAGATCACCGCGGTTTCCACGAATGGCCGGTTGGCCGCAATCCGCGCGTAGCCGAAGGGAGAAAGATCGAGGCTGCGATATTCACCGTAGGTAATAAGCTCGGAGAGGCCCCGCCCCATAGCCGGCGACTGCTGGAGACCGTGCCCGGAAAAGCCGTTGGCGAAGAAGAAATTGAGAACTGTCGAGTGCGGACCGAGGATGGCGTTCTGGTCAAGCGTGTTGAAGTCGTATTGGCCCGCCCACGCATTGATCAGTTTCACAGCATCGAATTGCGGAATGCGGTTGGCGATTGCGGGCCAAACCTTGTCCTGCCACAGGCTGTGGTCCATGGCGAAGTCGTTGTAATCGACGGCCAGGTCGTCATCGGGCGGACAACCGGCCATGTAATAGCGACCATCGCTGCGGCAATGAACGCCCGATGGGTCAATTGTCAGTGGCAGATCGCGATCAAGCGGCCGCTCTGCTGCAAATACGAATGTATATCGTTTGCGGGGCTCGACGGGAATTTCGATACCCGCCATGCGGCAGGTCAAGATCGCGCGGGTGCCGGATGCATTGACCACTGAGCCGCAACCGATGACCTCTCCGCTCGCGAGGGTCACGCTTTCAATGCGGCTACCGGCTGCATTGCGAGCCATCGCTAAAACCTCGTTGGTGCAGTACTCCGCGCCCCGCTCGCGCGCCATGCGTTTCCACCAATCAAACAGCGTGCCGCCGTCAAAATAACCTTCATCGATCAAGTTGTGATTGGCGGCCAGGATGTCGTCCAGGCGGTAGAACGGATAGGCTGCGGCGATCTCCGCCGGCGTCATATGTTTGGTGCCGGCACCGCATGCATGCTGCTCCCGTTGTGCCAGGCGCAAGGTTTCGGCAAACTTCGGCGTGTTGGCCAGATACATGTAACCGAAACTATGCAAAACCAACTTGGGCACGCGTGGATCGTTGCCCATATAGACCTGAAAATTTTTCACGAAATCAGCGGCGAACTGCGAAATTTTTATGTTTATTTCGGCGCTAAACTGTTGGCGCATGCAGCTGTTAGTCAGCGCCGTCGCGCTGAATTGGTAGGTGGGGTCGCGTTCAAGCACCAGGACCGAACCATTGAAGTCGGGATTTGCCGACAAAAACCACGCCAGCGACGAACCGAGCATGGCACCGCCGATGATGACGATATCGTAGTTCGAATGTTTCGGTTGCGATGCGATCAGTGGGAGCGCCATTCTGTTCTCGTCTCAGTCTGCCAACTCGATCCAAACGGGGACGTGATCGGACGGCTTTTCCCATGCTCGTGTGAAGCGATCGATCCCCATGCCTTGCAACCGATCTGCGGCCTGTGGCGAAAGCAACAGGTGATCGATGCGAATCCCATCGTTCTTCTGGAAAGCGCCTGCCTGATAATCCCAGAAGGTGTACACGTCGGCTCCCAAATCACAGGCGCGAACCGCATCGGTGAAGCCGAGGTTTTTCAACCTTGCAAACAATTCCCGCGATTGCGGCTGCGCCAACGCATCTTCGCGCCAAGCATCCGGACGCTTGGCATCAATGTCTTCCGGGATAACGTTGAAATCTCCGAGCAAAACGAACGGTTCCTCGAAGGCAAGGCGCTGCTCGGCGTGGGCGATCAGTCGTCGCATCCAGCGAAGCTTGTAGTCGAATTTATCGGTGCCGATCGGATTGCCGTTGGGCAGATAAAGCCCGCCGATCCGGACGATACCCTTCGGGCCGCCAAGAACTGCCTCGATATAGCGGGATTGAACGTCCGACGCATCACCCGGCAGGCCACGTTGTATGTCTTCAACTGGGACTTTCGCCAGGATCGCCACCCCGTTGAAACCCTTCTGCCCGTGCACGATGACACGGTACCCAAGCGCCTCGATCTCGGCGGCTGGAAAGCCTTCATCCATGCATTTGATCTCTTGCAGACACACAGCATCCGGCGCGGACTCCCGAAGCCAGCCGAGCAAACCGTCGATGCGGGCCCTGACTCCATTGATATTCCAAGTTGCAATCCGCATTTTCGGCCCAGGGTTCAGTAAATCTTCACGGAGAGCAATTATGCTGACCGGAGGTTTATTGGTGTTTTTGGTGTGATAACCATATGCCGATTCAACATTATGAGCAGCCGAAATACCACAGGCTTCCACTCGTTCGCGCCTTGTTTGCGGCGAATCTACTGTTTGCGACGGCGACGCTAGTTGCCTGGCAATCTGCTCTGATCAACCTGTTGGGCCCATTGATTTGGGCAGCCGACGAAACCCTGCCGCAAGAGCGCGGCTTAGCTCACATCTTTGAGTATCCCTTGGTGGTATTCTGGGCCGGCCCTGCGTTCGCCATGGCGTTTGGCTGGGTGCTCATTCAAGGTCGCAATTATCGGGCCGCTTTCGGCGTTTTGGCCCTACCCGTGATTGTCATGGCATTGATTTTCGTCATGTATTGGACGGTGCCAGGCGCAATACAATAGCTGTTGTCATGGCCCACAGTCCGACTTCGATCGCTAGACGATCGCTGGGCTACAAAGCAAAGCTGGTTCCGCATCCGCAGCCCGCCGTAGCCTTGGGATTGGCTATCTTGAACGAGGCCCCAATCAGATCGTCGACGAAATCGACTTCCGATCCTGCCATGTATTCCAGCGACACCGGATCAATCAGCACCGTAGCACCGTCGCGCGAGATGACGAGGTCATCGACTTCCGCACTCTCCACCAGGTCAAATTTATATTGAAACCCCGAGCAGCCACCGCCTTCGACGCTGATCCGCAGACACGTCGCGCGACCCTCGCCTGCAGCAATCTCGGCGATGCGTCTCGCAGCCGCGGCGGTGACCCCGACGGACATCGGGGTATGCTCGTGAGACTTGGTGAGGTCTGCTGTCATGGCCCATATCTTTCAACAGCTTCGGCGCCAGTTTTCATTGCGGAACAAAAAATGAACGCGTGCCCGCAATGCGATGTTGTTTGGCTGACCCGCTACAATTGGATAGATAGGGCGCGCCGGCAGATTGTCAAACTACAGTTGGCAGGTTGCCTGTTCTTTCCCCGTGAGGCCCCAAGTCGTGCAAACCGCCGCGCCGTCCGATACAACGTTCTCCGCGCCGCCGCCTGCCCTTCGTGACGGACGGCATGCGGTCTATGCGAGCGACGCCGCCAACAGCCGCGGGCGCGCCATCTCGGAGCCGGCATGCCCCATGCGCACGCCCTTTCAGCGTGATCGCGACCGCATTGTCCACGCCACGGCATTCCGCCGGCTGACCCACAAAACGCAGGTATTTCTGTTTCACGAGGGTGATCACTACCGCACTCGCTTGACGCACTCGATCGAGGTGGCACAGATTGCCCGCGCCATCGCCCGCATGCTGAAGTTGGATGAAGATCTGACGGAAGCGTTGGCGTTGGCTCACGATCTCGGCCATCCGCCGTTCGGCCACGCCGGCGAGCGTGCATTGGACAGCGCCATGGCAGGACACGGCGGCTTCGACCACAACGCGCAGAGCTTGAAGGTGGTAACGCGCCTCGAACGCAAATACGCAGCCTTCGATGGCCTCAACTTGTCGGTGGAGACGCTGGAAGGGCTGGTCAAGCATAACGGTCCGCTGCTTGGGCCCAACGCGCGCGAGGCCCGCCATGGGGAGCACCGCATTCTTCTTGCTGAAATCGAGCGCGCAGGACTTACGCAGGCCTTGCGGCTGGATGCGTTTGCCAGTGGCGAAGCGCAGGCAGCCGCCGTCGCCGACGACATCGCCTACGTCAACCACGATATCGATGATGCCTTGCGCGCCAGCTTGCTCACACTCGACGGATTGGCTAGCGCGCCACTCGTAGGTCCGTTCATTGCGCGGGCTCGCGCCACCGGTGCCGATGCCGGCAGGCTTGTTTATGAAGTCAACCGAAGGCTGATAACGGCCATGATCGAGGACGTTGGATTGGCTGCACGTGGCCGCCTTAATGAAATCAAAGCGGGCACGACGGAGGACATCGCCTTTGCCGGGCGCACCGTAGTGACGTTCTCACCAACATTTCAGGACGAACTGATCGGGCTTAAGTCGTATCTGCTAAATCATGTCTATCGGCATGAACGCGTGATGTCTGTCATGCGCAAGGCGGAACGGCTGGTGCAGGACCTGTTCGGGCACTACTACGCGCATCCCGACGGCATGCAGACGCGGTGGGCCGCAGCCAGCCTGACTTGCAACCCGGCGCAGCGGGCGGCCCTGATCGGTGACTATGTGGCCGGTATGACCGACCGTTTCGCCATCGAGGCACACCAACAGCTGTTTGACCACACACCCGAATTGCGCTAGCCGAAGCGCCACCAGCATAACCGCTCTGAGGCCGAAGCGAACGATGAGTTCACTGGGCGGACTGATTTTGCGCCGCGGCGCCGGAACTCTCACATATGAATATCTTTTCCGACATTGAAATGCGGATCGTCGCTGCACTCGAAGCGCTCAAGTCTGAGGGTAAGTTGCCGGCCGATCTCACGCTGGTCGGCATCGAAGCGGCTCCGCCGCGCGGTCCCAATCATGGCGATGTGGCCTCGAACGCTGCAATGGTTCTAGCCAAGTCGGCGCGCATGAAACCGCGCGACATCGCAGAAGCATTGACCGACAAGCTCAGAAGTGATCCGGAGATCGCTCGCGTCGAAGTGGCCGGACCGGGCTTTCTGAACATCACGTTCGTGCCCGCATTCTGGCAGCAGGCGGTGGCGCGCATTCGAACGGCTGGCGTGGACTACGGTCGCACGGATCTTGGCCGCGGCGAGCGCGTCAATGTGGAATATGTATCGGCTAATCCAACCGGGCCGATGCATGTCGGCCATTGCCGCGGCGCAGTTGTCGGCGACACGCTGGCCAATCTTCTGGCCTTTGTCGGTTACGATGTGACACGCGAGTATTATATCAACGATGCCGGCGGTCAGGTCGATATGTTGGCGCGGTCCGCCTACTTGCGCTACCGCGAAGCGCTCGGCGAAGACATCGGCGTCATTCCAGACGGGTTTTATCCCGGCGACTATCTCAAACCGGTTGGTACGGCACTAGCGGAAAAATATGGTCCTTCGCTTCTCGGCAAGCCGGAAGTCGACTGGTTGGGTCAGGTGCGTATTTTCGCGTTAGATATGATGATGAGCCTGATCCGCGATGATCTGGCCCAACTGGGTATTGCCCACGACGTGTTCTTCTCCGAACGCTCTTTGATGGCCGGTAATCGCGACATAGTTGCAGAGACGATCGCCACGCTGCGCGACGAAGGCCACGTGTATCAGGGCCGGCTGGAGCCGCCAAAAGGTGAGGTCAATCCGGATTGGGAAGATCGTGAACAGACGCTGTTCCGTTCAACCGCGTTCGGCGACGATGCCGATCGGGCACTATTGAAGTCGGACGGCACCTATACCTATTTTGCGCCTGATATCGCCTATCACAAGACCAAGTGGGAGCGCGGCTTCAAGCACATCATCGATGTCGTGGGCGCAGATCACGCTGGCTACAAGAAAAGGTTGCAGGCAGCCGTGGCTGCTGTTTCCGGCGGCAAGGGCAAAATCGACGTTATTTTCTGCCAACTCGTAAAGCTATTCAAGGACGGTCAACCGTTCAAGATGAGCAAACGCGCGGGCACTTTCATTACGGTGCGCGATGTGGTCGATGAAGTCGGGCGCGATCCCGTCCGCTTCATGATGCTCTATCGGAAGAACGACTCGCCGCTGGATTTTGATCTGGCCAAGGTGATCGAGCAATCCAAGGAAAATCCGGTCTTCTACGTGCAGATGGCGCATGCCCGCGCAAAATCGGTGTTTCGCAACGTCGCCGAAGTGTTTCCGGACCTGACCGAGACGAGCCGCGGCGTGATCGACGCCGACCTGACGCTGCTGACCGACGCCGGCGAACTCGACATGGTAAAGAAGCTGGCTTTCTTCCCGGAACTCATTGAAGGCGCGGCGCGTGCTCATGAACCGCACCGAATTGCCTTCTATCTCTATGAAGTAGCGTCATCTTTTCATGGGCATTGGGCGCGCGGCAACGAAACGCCACAATTGCGGTACATCCAGGCAGACAACAAGGCGATAACAGCCGCCAGATTGGCTTTGGTAGCAGTTCATGCACAGGTATTGGCAACGGGATTGGCGATCTTGGGTGTCGGGGCGCCGCAGGAATTGCGATAGGTGGATGGTTGGTGAGCGAATCGCACGAAAAAAGACCGATGTGTCCGCCGACAACGCGGTTCATTGCGTATGAAGATAAAGTGTTTTCGCCGTAAACGAGTGACAATGCACCAAGCCGGACACCTGGACGGTGCACACTGTGATCGGTACGGTGCGTACTTGGGGCAAGGCGTTTAGTCAGAACACGGGTCTAAAGACATACATCGGCCTTGGACCGATGTTGTCATGGATCATCGGTTCGGCCGAGGGATAGAGCGTTATGGCACGATCAAACGGCAACCAGGATCGGACAGGCCAGCCGGGCCGACCCGCGCGCGCCGCGCAAGCTCAAGCTGTCGACCATGGCCTGCCGTGGAATGGCCAAACAGCCCCTGGCGCATATCAACAAGACCCGCAATTCGCCGCACCCAACTTTGATCCGGCACAGGCCGGACGGCCGCCCGCGCCGCCGCCACCCGGTCAGTTGCCATGGCCGCAGGCGATGCCGCAGCACCAGCCACAGGGCTACGCGCAACACGGCTATCCGAACCAGGCTGGGCACGCCTATGCCCAGCCAGCCCATCCTCAGCCGAACTACCAGCAGCCTGATGGCTATGCGGCCGAGCCGCAGCACGGACATTATTTTCCGCAGGCCGAAGCACAATCTCACCCGGCCGGCGCGAACACCTACGTTGATCCGGCCGCTCAATTGCGCGGTTCCTATCCCGGCCATGCCGAGCAGGGCTATCCTCCGCACTATGGCAGCCATCCCGGACAGTTCCCTGCGCCGCAGGACATGCGTGGCCAGGACCCGCGCAGCTATGAGTTCGGCGCTTACGCCACCCCGGCGCCCAGTTATCCAGATCCTGCCACTGGCCGCAATCCGACGTTGCCGCCGGGTTTTGCTGCGCCGTATCCGCAGCAGCCACAGCAGCAACAATTCAATCCCGCTTACGCCACCGCGCCGGCTGCCGCAGCCGCCCATGAAGGCGACTTCGAGGACGACGAAGAGTACGAGGACGAGGAAGCCGACGCACCGCGCCGGTTCGGTCTGGTCAAGATCATCGCTTCGCTAACCGTAGCAATCGGGATCGGCGCCGGTGGAGCTTATGGCTACAAGAAATTCCTGGCTGCTCCGACCAACGGCAAACCGATGGTCGCGCGTGCGGATGTGGCGCCTGTCAGGGTCGGCGGTTCGCCCACCGGCACTGCGGACTCCAAAACAGGCGACCGCCTTGGTGAGAATTTGCCGGCCGTCGTGCCGAGTAACGATGGCAACGCCGAGGGCGGCGCACCCGCTGGTGCCCGTCGCGTGCAAACGATCGCCATTGCCCCACCCGGCTCACCTGGAGCCGGCGCTTCGCAGCCAAATCAGCCGCCGATGCGTCCGACGATCAGCGTCCCCGGATTGACGATCGAAGGCCCCGCGCTGAATTCGGCGACCGCACCGCAGGCCGCGTCACCCTTCCCGCCGCTGACGCCCGCTCCGGTTGGACGCGCCGCCGCGCCACCGCCCACGGCTCCGCGCGCTCCCGTTGTGCCCAAAGTGATAGCTTCGGCTGAGGAACCGCCGCCCGCCGCGCCGCAGCGTGTCGCCGTCGCCAAGGCCGTGCCGAAAGCTTCCAAAGCCAGTGACGCATTCACGCCCGGCGCGCCATCGCAAGTCGGTGCCCCGCCGCAAGTCGGTGCGGCTGGTGTGGTCAATGCAGCAGTTGCACCGGCGACAGCCGCCAAAGTAGCCCCTAACGGCTACGTCGCCGTCCTCGCCTCTAAAACCTCGGCGATCGACGCGCGCAAGACACTCGACGAATTGCAGGGAAAATATACCGAAGTCCTGGGCAGCAAGCCGACCGATGTCACCGAGTTCGCCAATCCCAAAGATGGGGCGACCTACTACCGGGCGATTGTCGGCCCACCTGGTTCGCGTGAAGCTGCAGCGCAGGTCTGCAGTCAGATCAGGGCTGCCGGTCACAAGGATTGTTTTGCGACCGCC
Organism: Hyphomicrobiaceae bacterium; assembly: GCA_025351355.1. Lineage (GTDB taxonomy): Bacteria > Pseudomonadota > Alphaproteobacteria > Rhizobiales > Hyphomicrobiaceae > JABFRJ01. The sequence continues at coordinate 2,167 of JANXWC010000041.1, read as the reverse complement.
TATTGAGTCGGCCGCGCAGTACAACAAAGGGCACTCCCGATGGGACCGGCGGCATTTGTCACAGGTCTGTCGGGCCTAACCCTGACGCCTGACGAAACCGCCTTTCTACGCACTGCAAAACCTGCTGGGTTGATCCTGTTCGCCCGCAACGTCGATCACCCCGACCAGGTCCGCCGTCTCATTGCAGACGCCCAAACGGCTATCGGCACCACTGTACTCGTGCTCGTCGATCAGGAAGGCGGACGTGTCCAACGCCTGCGTCCACCACATTGGCGCGAGCTGCCGAGCGGCACTCACTATGCCGCTCGCGTCGCCATCGATGCTGACGCGGCTATCGCTGAAGCCAGCAGCATTGCCCGCTTGGTCGCCCACGACCTGCGCGACCTCGGCATCACCTGCAATTGCACCCCTGTCCTCGATGTGCCCGTCGCCGGCGCGCACGCCGTCATCGGTAGCCGCGCCCTTGGCCAAGACGTGGCAGGGATCATCGCGCTGGGCCAAGCCCTCGCCGACGGCTTGATGGCGGGCGGGGTGCTCCCTGTCATGAAACACATTCCCGGGCACGGCCGCTCCATGGTCGACACACATCACGAGTTGCCGACCGTCACCGCATCTGAGAGTGAGCTCGCCGTCACTGATTTTGCGCCGTTCAAGGCGCTGGCGTATCTGCCGGCTGCGATGACCGCACACGTGGTCTTTTCCGCGATTGATCCGGCGGCAACCGCTTCCACCTCGGCACTCGTCATCGACCGGATCATCCGCGGCCATATTGGTTTTGGCGGCCTGTTGATGAGCGACGACTTGTCTATGCAGGCTTTGCGCGGCAGCCTCCGTGAGCGTGCAGCCGCGGTGTTGGCCGCCGGCACCGATCTGGCGCTGCACTGCAACGGGCAGATGGCGGAAATGGAACAGGTGGCGTCCGCCGCCCCCATGCTCGCCGGCAGGTCCGCCGACCGCTACGCCCGCGCCATGGCCGTCACCACCGCGCAGGCGCCGTTCAACATGGCGGCGGCCGAATCTTGTCTTCAGCGCGTATTAGGCGTAACGCCCACCACGTGATTGAGAACTGTGCGCGCGCTATGAAGCTTGGGCCATGGCCGATACACCTGCCGACATTGCCACTGACATTCCCGATCCCGGCAGCTGGTCCGAACCTGCCCACGTCGACGTGGCGCCGGAGCAGGCACTGAGCGTTCATGTCGACGGCTTCGACGGCCCGCTCGACCTGCTGTTGGCATTGGCGCGCACCCACAAGCTGGATATATCCAAGGTTTCGGTGCTGGCGCTGGCCGAGCAATATCTGGCCTTCATCGCCAGCGCAAAGGCGTTGCGCATCGAGCTGGCCGGCGACTATCTCGTCATGGCGGCATGGCTGGCGTTCCTCAAGTCGCGCATGTTGCTGCCCAAGGAGAAGTCCGATGATCCGCTGCCGAGTGGCGAGGAACTGGCGGCCAAGTTGGCCTTCCGCCTGAAGCGCCTGGATGCGATGCGGCAGGCAGCGGCCCAGTTGATGACGCGCAAACGGCTGGGCTTCGACGTCTTCCCGCGTGGCATGGCGGAAGGCGTGCGCACCATCCGCGAACGCACGTACACCGCCGAGATCTACGATCTGCTGCGTGCGTACGCCGATCAACGCCAGCGTACCACCATCAAGCGCGTGCATATCGTCAAGCGGCGGACGATGTGGTCGATCAAGGATGCGCGGCTGCGGCTCGAAAAGATGCTCGGCGGCGGCAACGGCGAATGGGTCCAGCTCGACTTGTTTCTCGAACAATACATGCCGTCACAGGAGCTGGCCAAAACATCACTGGCAGCCAGCTTCGGCGCCACACTGGAGATGGCTCGCGACGGCATGCTCGAGTTGCAGCAAGCCGAACCCTTCGCGCCGATCTATCTGCGACGACGAACGGTCGAAACGACGCCAACCCGTGGCGGTGGCGAATAATCGACTGGGAGTGGTGTGCCACAATACATTTTTACCAGCCCCGATCCGACGACCGTGCCGTTGATGACAGAAGCCCGGAAAATCCGGGGAGCAGAGCGCGGCCGAAGCCACGTGTTCTGCGTACCCGCCACGCCGGGCGGGAGGGTGCTCACCTCAAGTGTGAGCTTGTTGCGGCTGATGCCGCGCTCTGCGCTGCGTTTGTTTTACTCTCGAAGCCCTACA
>JANXWC010000030.1 GCA_025351355.1 Hyphomicrobiaceae bacterium | reverse complement strand
AACTGGTTGTAGAGGCCGTTGGCCATGCGGACTTTGCGCAGGGCTTCAATGTCGATCACCGTCGTCACGAAGGAATCGCCCGACGTCCAGCCGGTCTGCTGGGCGACAATGGTGCCGCGGTGGTTGACGATCATCGAACGTCCGCCGAAGAGATCGACAACGCCGCCGTCCTTCTGGATATCGGGGCCGAGGTTGGGGGCGACGACATAGACCTGATTGAACATGGCGTGGGCACGGTTCTGCAACTCCCACATGCCGGTCATCACGGCAGGCTCGATCAGCGTGGGACGGAGGATTATCTCGGCACCGTTCATGGCGAGGCCGCGGACGATTTCCGGATAGACGCCTTCATGGCAGATACAGATGCCTATATTGCCGATTTCCGTGCGGGCCACGGGATAGATCGCCTCCATCGCATCGCCGTTACCCTTCTTCTGCACCCACTCGTCCCAATAGTCGTGCGGGTTCGAGTTGCCGAGCATGCCGCCTTCATAAGCGTCGCTCGTCGCCTTGTAACGCTTGTAGATGACTTCACCTTTCGGGCTGACGATGAAGGCGACGTTGAAATATCGGTCCGGAAAATCCGCATCCTTCACCATGTAGAGTTCGGCGGCGATGTAGGCGTTGATTTCTTTGGCCTTGCGGCACAACTCGTCGGTCTCGGGACCGGGAATCTCGACGGCGAACTTCCGCTCGGTTTCGCGGTGGCCAGGCCGGTTCGCGATCATGCCCTGAATCGCCATTTCCGGAATAACAACCAGCTTCACCGGCGCGCCTTCCCAGGAACCGACCATGCAAGCAGTGTCCATGAAGTTGCAGATGCGTTTCACGTTCTTCAGCGCATCTTCGCGCTTCTCGATGGTGAAAGTCCGGGGCGACAGGGCGACAACGGCAAACGGTTCGACCACAGGACATCTCCTCAAGCATTGTTCTAATGCATTTTGTTAGCGCTCCCATTTTATATCTGTCAACTGAAATTTTGGCCAGCCGCTCAAGTGGTTGACTTGTTAAGCATATTCGATCGCCGACAGATACAAGCCGTATGTGTGCGCTAACAATCGCACTGTTAAATTGCGACAGTGCCTTACGCCTTTTGAGAGTTGCAGGAATTTCCCGGCTATGATTTTTCTCCAATTGACTGACGAAGGGTGCGACATAAATTAATCCACTGCCGAACGCTATCGAATTTCCGCCCTATCACTCAACAGAGGAGCACACAGAGATAACCCCTTAAAATGTTCACGGCGCTGTCGTCGAGGCGGATTTGGAGCCTTGCGGAGAAGCGCGCGATCCTGGCCGAGATGGCGGTGCCGGGAACCGTGGTCATGGAGGTGGCGCGACGGCATGGCATTGCCCAGAGCCTGCTTTATCGCTGGCGCTCGGACGCGGCGAAAGTAGCAGCCGCCTCCAAGTCGGCGCCGGTTTTCTTGCCTGTGACGATCGAAGGTCCGCAAGCCGCCACACCGCGCAAGACCGCCACGAAGCCACGCAAGTGCCCATCGCCGTTGGCATCGATCATCGAGATCGATCTTAGCAATGGCCGCAAGGTGCGCGTGACAACCGATATCGAAGCATCGGTGCTCTTGCGGATCGTGACAGCACTTGAGAGCAAGGCGTGATCCCGGTCCCGACGCAGACCCTGGCCAACGGACCTGGGGCCTATCGCCTGGCGCCAAACTGCCGTCGCAACGCGAGCTGTCAACCCAGTTTGGCGTCAGCCGCGCATCGCTCCGTGAGGCCATCTCGCACTTGGAGGCGTCAGGGACCTTGAGGACCCAGCCCGGCCGGGGGACCTTCGTCACGCCCGACAGCGATGGTCGTGCCGGGCAAGGCAGGATCGAGGGCGGTCAGGCCATTGGCTACGCGCGGCTTGACCTCTGTCAATTCAGGCACATGCTCGAAGGACAGAGTGCCCGCCTAGCCGCGATGCGGGTGACCGATGACGATTTGACGGCGCTCGACAAGAACCTGCGCAAATTCAGGGACCAGACGCGCGCCCACAAGTTGCACGAGGCGTCGGTGATCGATTTCGAATTCCATGGACTCATCATCGGGATTGCAGGCGTCAAACTGTTCGTCGATCTGCACAACGCCTACCGGAAGATGTTGATCGGTATGATTGAGATGCCGCGATCGCTATACAATCGTGCTTGGGAACCGGTCGTGGAGCACGAGCGTGTGTTCGAGGCCTTGAAGCGGCGGGCCTGAAGAAGCACGGTAAGCGAGAGTCCGAGACTACGGCTCATTTTGCTTGACGGAGGCCGGATCAGGCGGCGACGCTTTGCGTCGCCGGTGGCGACCAGTTCCAGGGCAGCAGTTCTCTGAGCCGGTTGATCGGATGGCTGCCGATGCGCGCGATGACGTCGGTGAGCCATGCCTCGGGCTCAACGCCGTTGAGGCGGGCGGTTCGCACGAGCGTGTAGAACGCGGCCGCACGCACGCCTCCGGAGTCCGAGCCGCAGAACAACCAGTTTTTTCGTCCGACTGCTGCCGGTCTGATCTGGTTTTCCGCGGCATTGTTGCTGATCTCGAGTCGGCCGTCGTCGAGGTAGCGCGTGAGCGCTACCCACCGCGAACGGGCGTAGCGGATGGCGCCGGCGAGATCGCTCTTGCCGGGGATTTTCTGGAGCTGTGCGTCGAGCCAGGTCGCCAGTTCGTCGATTTTCGGCCGCGCCGTTCGCTGCCGCACGGCTCGTCTGATGTCGGCCGAATGGCCAGCGATCGTCCGCTCGATGTCGAACAGCGCACCGATGCGATCGAGCGCCTCCTTGGCGATCGCCGATTTGTGCGAAGCCCACTCGTCCCAGAAG
>JANXWC010000021.1 GCA_025351355.1 Hyphomicrobiaceae bacterium | reverse complement strand
GGGACACGTTGGCGGTACGGCGACCGACAACCGCTTGTTCGTCGATGCCATTATCTATCGGACGCGAACTGGCATTCCCTGGCGTGATCTACCGGAGCGCTACGGCGATTGGAAGGCGACACACAAGCGCTTGCGAAGATGCTGTGAAAGTGGCGTTTTTGCGCGCATTCTGGAGACTTTGGCCCTTGAGGTCGATGCGGAGTTCATGTCGATCGATTCGACTAGCGTCCGTGCCCACCAGCACAGTGCTGGCGCCCAAAAAAAGTCGGCGAAGCGCGCAGGCTGCACCCTTGGTCGGTACAGCCCCGACTTTTGGGCACCGTACTAACGTCGAAAAAGCCTTCTTCTTTTACCATCGGGGAAGGCGTCATCGTCTCACCGCGATCACCGCTGGCGCGGCTGGTAAACGTTCCGTTTGGCGCCTGCTCCGAAAGGGGCAGACACCGACAGCGTTTGTCAAAGTCCGTTGTGAATTGACCAGCGCTGTGGCGATGATGGTCACCGACCACCCTATTTCAAGCCGCACGTGAAGCGAGAAGCCGAATGCTGGCGTCTGAAAGCGATACGACTTCGGTAACGTGACGGTGCAATTCTTCAAACGCTAAATCAAACGCCCGTTGCTTATCACTGTCGGTTCCCATGACCATTGAGGGATCAGCGATTTCCCATTCGGCAGTTGCCTGTCGTCCAAGCCCCACTGGTACCTTGCTCAACAGTCCGCCCTCGAAAATCGTGTAAACGAGATCCATTGTTGGCGTACCCTCTACGAATTCCTCCCAATGCTTTGAGGTGAGCCCGTCAGCTGGATAGTTGTGAGCGGCCAAAGTTGCGAGAGCAAAGGGATTGACTATACCCGCCGGGAAGCGGCCAGCCGAAAATACATTGAACCTACCTTCCCCGTCCATGCGTGCTATACCTTCAGCCATGATCGACCGGGCGGAGTTGGTCGCGCCCAAGAACAATAAATTGAAAATACCGCTCGCCACGACTCACCCCGCGCCTATGCAAGTTCCGACAGCGTATTGACGAACGTATTGATAAGAAGACGCGGCTTCTAGTTCTACCGGAAAATTCGCTTGATGTCGCAAAGGACCCGTTCGATGACTGAAATTGTTAAAGTCAATACAGAGAAGTCCCGCTTCGAACCTGACGCTGTTTATGCGAAGCCGATCGACCTTGTTAATGAGCCAGGGCTGACGCGCGGGCAGAAAATTGCGGCTCTCGAACGCTGGGAGTTGTCGCTGCAGGATCGTATTCGCGCTACTGGCGAGGGTATGGCACCCGAAGCCGGTCAAACCGCCGTGGAATCAGCCACGGTCGTGGAGATAGCGCAGGCGTTGGCCCTCTTGCGCGAACAACCACCCGACCCAACGGCGACGTAGCGCACGGTTACCGTCGGAGAACGCCCGGTGGACGGACGCGTTGGGGCGTTGGCACCACCGCGTCGCCGGGTGCAGGACACGGCGAGGAATTGTTTCGCGGACGATTACCCTCGTTAAATGAGCTTGAGGCCGCCCGCGCCAAAGCCGTCGGGGTGGCCTGGGGTTGGGTCGCGCTAGTCATGGCGCCGATGCCGAAAATTCGTTACTCCCGCTCCGTCAGACGCGAGCCACCACCCGTCGTCCACAGAGCGCCGATCGCAGCGCCGGCTTCGGGATCAACTCGCGCAGCAAAGGCGCAAATTGAGCAACTCAAGCACGATGCCCCGGCTGCGCCAGCTTGAATTGCCGTTCGGCGGCCACCTGCTTCGACACGCCGCCCTTTTTGCACTTGATCGTGCACCTGACCTGCTCATTTGAACCCTTTCTAGCTGCAGCCTTGTCAGCAGCCGCTTTAGCAGCGGCTGCACTACTTGTTGCGTAGCCGGTTGGCGGGCGTTGGTGATCGACCAAGCCAGCCTGAGGGCGACCGGCGTACGGAGGATTTCTGGCTCATCGTGTCCGTCTTCAAATACTTTGAGACAATCTGAGGCTTGAGAGAATGGAGTGTATGGGGTTTTATGCGAGTTCGAGGCGGCGCTGCAAGCGGCAGTTTTGGATCGAGTCGCGTTTGATCCTTTCACGGCTGTCGAGAGTGGTTTGTCAGCGCCCGAGGTAGTTTCTGCTATTTCATCAACGCGTGTGAGACAATCCTGTGGCAAGACGTCGGCGGGTGTGAGGTTGCTCAGGCGTTCGTGGTAGTTGATTGAGTGCTCGATGAAGTGGCTGATGTGTGCCTTGATATCGCCGGTCAAGTAGTAGGCTTCGAGCAGGATGCGGTTCGTCAGCGTCTGAGAGGGTGCCCAGAAGTCTGGGCCCATGTCTACACTCATTAAAGCGTCGAACTGCAAATGGAGTTGGGACGTTTCATGTAACAACGCATTGGAAGAGAGAGCACCATGAAACCTCCAGTCCCCGACGATCCGTGGCCGCCAACTGCTCCGCAAATTCCAGGGGAGCCGCGACCGGATATTCCGAACATTCCGATTAAGGACCCGGAGCCAGATTTGCCCCCGGTGGTGCCGCCGCCGGAGAAGCCAACGAAAAAGTTGGAGGGTCGTGTTTCGATTTCTGTGAGCACTCCGGCGACGCCGGCCGTTAAACAACGATGGCAATGCGCTCGAAGTAGGAGGTTCGTATGGATACCAACACGCTTATTATCATTCTAATCGTCGTGCTTGTTGTTGGCGGCGGCGGCTACTTTGGCCGTGGTCGCTGGTTCTAAGAAACTTGGTTTGCTGCCGATGTCACTAACACCAGAGGAACGGCAAGCGCTGCAACTGATCCATCAGATGCCGCGCTATCCCCATCAATTGCCAGTGGAGTTGCGGAACTCAGTGGCCAAGCTCCGGTCGCTGGGGTTGGTGTGGGTAAAGGGCGCTTGCCTCTACGCCACGGACGCTGGCAAGGCATGGTTGAAATTGGACAGGCTGGACGAATGAAGGGGTGGCGGCTCACCGGGCCCACCGGTGTTGCCTAGCACACCGACTCACAATAAATTCAAGCTCCGCGCTGCTGGGTTCCAATCCTCCTGTTGCGCGAGGCTGGCAGCGTTTGTTTCGTCGCGGGCGCCGCCGGCTGCCTTTCATTTTAACCCAAGGACATTCCCCCGATGTCGGAGACGCCTCTCGCCGCGCGTACAAAGTGACATTGGTTCGAAATTACTTCGTGAACAGCGTGTCGGCGGCGCCGCGCGAGGCCAGCGACCTTTTGATGGCCTTGTCGCGACGGTGACCCATGAGATCATTGACGACGGCCACGGCCTTGGCGGTCGAAGCTTTGCGAGCGCGCATTGGCTCATTAACGTCGGGCTCGTGGATAGATCGCGGCTGAAGATAAGGAGGCCAGCGTCCAGGGTAACAAGATCGCCAACCCTGATGTGCGGCGCCGGGGTTTGGCACAAGAGGCCGAAGTATAGCGACGCGCACTCCCACAAGGTCACGAACGATAGAGCATGCTATACCGTCACCCATCGGTAATGGCGAGCATCGCTTGCAAAGACGGTTCGCACTCGGGAGTTTCCTTCTCACGAAACTCGCGTTGTATCTCGACACATCCATCTAGGGACTTTACCCACTGGCTGCGTCGCTCGGTGCCCCGAGCCCGGAGGGCATACTGTCTGTAGAGACATCGGCGTGCTCGAAACTTGGTTGAGGATATTGCGTTGACTTTATGGGAAAGGGGGCAGCTATGCGAAAACTGGGACGTTTTGGAGGAGCGTCGGCATTTTGGCGCGTTGTGGCAGGCAAGGCACGTCGCCGATTGACGCGTCAATCCGGGATCTTGCGAGCTAGCTGCTCACCAAACCACCTCTCACAAAGGAAGTTTCCAATCGAGACTTGCTTTGGGTCCTTCTCGCCGAGAGGTGCCTTGCCGGCGCGGATGTCTTTTTGACGAAGCTCGCACCACTCGCGTCGCGCCGCGAGAGACACATGATCTACGTGGCGCGCTTGCTCAGCCTTCGGTACGCCTTTAGCGCGTTGCTGCCCACTCGTGATTTTGCCCGTTGGCGATAATGAACCTGTAGTGACCTGCGGGTCTTCAACACAACCTTGCAAATGAACTGCCACGACGAACAACAGCCAAAAAGCGCTTCGGCAGACAACCTCAGCTAACGATTTGGGGCTCATAGACATGGAGTCATTATCCCACCGCACCGCAGAATGATGCAACCAACCTGCGCGGGTTTCCCACAGCTATTGAGATCGCCGTAGGCTCAGAGGATGGCCTCGACGATCCCTCGCGCAAACCTCGCAGCGACGGGACACTTAGGCGGTTGAGATCCGCATAGGAATCTGAAGGGGAAGGCAGCATACCCCTATTTGGTGCATCGAGTTTCTGAAGATGCTGCGCGGCCGCGAAGCGTACGGGAATCAGATGTTCTGGTAGGGCGCGAGGACGTGCGGTGCCGCCAGTGCCCGCGTGCGACCGGCCGCCGGGCGGGTGAAACTAATTGACAAACGAGGCCTCGCCGTTGTTGCCGTAGGCGCCAATCTCGTTGCGACGGCCCGCGCGCGTTTCCTTGGTAGATGTTCCAATTAAGAGGTGCCTTGGTCTTCTGCCCGCTGCCGGCGTCAGCCCCGAAATAGAGGCCGCCCACTGCGTCACCGTGTTGTTGACGAACAGATTCGCGGTAATTATGAGCGTCGTGGCAAACAGATATAGTCCGCCGCATGCGAGCTATCCGGCTCGGTTCCGGCATTGCCTTCGATCAGATTGCGCGGACGACGGTGTTCCCCCCCCCCACGGCGTCGTTGACAAAGCCCGCGTGCCGCATCGGTTGTTGCGGATCACTTGCGCGACGACGGGCTGGCATCGTAAGCATGCGGTGCGCGTGTTGCGGGCAAAGGCGCAGCCGATCCGCTATCGGGCAGCCGGTCGCGAGGAGAAGGGGCGTATTCTCGACGCGCTGTCAGAGCGCAACGAGCGCGTCCTTGATCGCAGCACTATAGCGCCGCCGCGGCTTCGGCTCGCGTGATGAGTGCCGGCGACAGCACCGGATCGTCGGCTTCAGACGTTTGCCGCAGACCCGATCGGAGGTTGCACGGCCGGCTAACGCCGACGACCTTTTCTGCCGCAGTCGGCCAACCGCACGCCAGCGTCAAACCTGCGATCTCGCTCCGGCGCAATCAGCTCCGGCGCAATCCTCGCTGGGCGGCAAGCATGATGTCGGCCAAGTCGCGGGCGCCGGTGGCATACCTGCGAGCCGCCAAATCTTCCACAACGCCCGCCGTGAGCGCCGGATCATGGCGCCGGGCGTCGTGGTCGATCAGATCTTCGTGGCCGAGTGCGAGGCCATAGAGGCGCTGGCGCAACAGATCGGCGATGGTGTGTCTGATGCGTGCGCCGTCGCGCAGATCGCGGAAGCAGGAAGGGAGCCGCGAACTCAATCCGATCCGCCGGTCGGCTGCCGCCAGCAGCACCGCGCCGCCATTCGAGGTGATTGCGCCGTCGTCGAATGCGTCCACAAGTTTGCGTCCGCCGGAGCTTCCGAAAGCCATCTCGGCCGGGCTACATTATGTTGGCATCGGGGCTCTCCGCCTCTCGGCTCAAAGTCGTTGTCGCAAAACAACTTTGTGCCGATTCGGCGCCCCGTTGCGCCTATCCTGGTTAGAGTCGAGGATGGGCGCGGTTTCGTGATCCAATGACCAGCGCTTCGTTTCCCATCCCCGCTCATCGAACCGGACGGGCCGATTTCCGGCATCGGCTCTCCGACTGGCTTCGTCTCAAGGCCCACGGCGTGGCCCAAGGTGCACGCGTTTGAGGGCCAGCACGCCCAGTTTCCCAAACACGAGTTCGTGCGGAAAGTGTCGATTGCCGCGCCCTTGCACCTTGTGCCGCTTGACGAGGAAGTTGCGCACGCGGTCGTAGTCATGGGCGTCGACCGCTCGATAAGCCTGCAGCCGAGTACCGTAGCCGAAGTAGCCCGACCAGCCGCGCAGCGCAGCATGGCGTTGAGCTGATCGCACACGTCGGGCCATGGCCCTTTGTTGCGGGGTACCAAGAGTTCGCCGATTTTGTCCTTGAACCGCTGTACGCTTTTCCGCGATGGGCTTGCGCCCAAGTACCAATGGCCATCTTTCCGAAATCGGTGCGGACCGAACGCGTAACCAAGAAAATCGAACCGTTCCTGCTGGGCGTTCCGAACCGAGGTCTTCGCCTCGTTGAGGGTGAGACCGAGCCGCGTCACCACATCCCGCGTCCCAAGCCAGCGCCTCGGCCGCGTGACCGCGGCTGAGGATGACAAAGTCGTCGGCATAGTTGACGATGTGAGCTCGGAATGCCTCGCCCCGTCCGGTCGCGCGCCAATGCTTCAGAAAGCGGTTCATGTAAAGGTTGGCCAGCAGTGGACTTGCGACCCCGCCTTGCGGCGTGCCGCAGGTGCTGCTCTTGCCTCCCGTCATGCGCCGCGTCCCGTCGCCATCCCGTTCC